>NZ_JBARGP010000533.1:0-5590 GCF_049798375.1 Bradyrhizobium sp. | reverse complement strand
CGGGCTGTGCTTCGGCCTCGCCTTCATGATTGGCATGCTGCTGTTCGGGCCATACCTGCTCGCGCTGCTTGGCGGCCGCGGCCAGGTGCTGGCGCATGCTGAAGCCTATGTGCAGGTGTTCTTCGGCGGCGCCGTGCTGCCATGGCTGATGAACTCGATGGCCGGCGTGTTGCGTGGCACCGGCAACATGAAGCTGCCGTCGCTGCTGATCCTCAATTCGGCGATCCTGCAGGTCATCCTGGGCGGCACGCTTGGCCTCGGGCTCGGGCCGGTGCCGCAATTCGGCATGCGCGGCGTCGCTGCCGGCGCGCTGCTGTCCTATCTCGTCAGCATTTCGGTGATGGGCTGGTATCTGTTCTCGGGCCGCGCGCGCGTCGTGCCGAAGGTGCGAGGCTTGCGGATCAGCGGCGCCATGCTCGGCGACATCCTGAAGGTCGGCGCGGTCTCCTGCCTGTCGCCGCTGCAATCGGTGCTGTCGATCTCGATCTTCACGCACTTGCTGGCGAGCTTCGGCACTGCGGTGCTTGCCGGCTACGGCATCGGCGCGCGACTGGAATTCATGCTGACCTCGATCGCATTCTCCTTCGGCATCGCCTCCGTGCCGATGATCGGCATGGCGATCGGCGCGGAACGGATCGCCCGTGCCAGGCATATCGCCTGGACCGCGGGACTGACGTCCTTCATCGCCGTCGGCGCGCTCGCGACTGTGATTGCGCTCGTCCCGAGTCTGTGGGTCGACATCTTCACCCAAGACGAGACCGTGCGGTTCGCAGGCCGGCAATATTTGCGGACCGCCGCCCCGATGTACGCCTTCATCGGGCTCGCGATCTCGATGTACTTCTCCTCGCAAGGCGCCGCGAAAATGGCCGGGCCCGTATTGGCACAGACGGCGCGGCTGATCTTCATCGCGTCCGGCGGCTGGTGGCTGTCGATGCATGAAGCGACCGCGCAAACCTTCTTCACCCTCGCGGCGACATCGATGGTGCTGCTTGGCGTGCTCTCCTGCGGCAGCGTGATCCTGACACGCTGGGGACCGAAGCCGGCGGCGATCGCGATCCGTCCGGCGCTATCGCGCTAATGATGGCGACGCCGCCGGTGATGGCTGTTGCCGCTACCGGCCAGGCCGACGAGTTGCGGGATCATCGTCATCATCCCGCTGCCGCCGAGCATGCCCATGAGGTCACCACCACCTGCGAAGCCGCCGGCCGGCGACACCGAGGCGTCCAAGCCAGTTGCGGGTGTGTTGCCACCAAATCCACCCAGTCCGCCGAGGCCACTCGCGCCGAGACCACCGCTTCCTTGCGTCATGTTGCTCATCATCGGCCCCATGGTTTGCATCAGCCTGCCGAAGCGGCGCTTGCCCATCTTGGCCTTCATCATGTTCAGCATCGGCGCCATCTGGGTCATCATGTCCTGACCGCCGCCGTCACCGCCGAGGCCAGCGATCTGCGCTTTCGCCGGTGCGATGATCATAACCAACAACACGATCAGTGCCGCGGCGCGGCCAATCATCCTGCCCGCATTCGTCATGGTCTGTTCCTCGCATGCGCTGCTTCGCGGTGCGAAGCTGTTCGGAAGCATGCGGGAACTTAACGGTGCTTAGCGCCGCCATCCGTGAGGGACGTCACGCAGTCGTTGCGCGGACTGCTCTGAACTCGGTGACCACGCGCCAGCTCGCTCCCTGGTCTGACGAGATCTCGCCGCGCCAGAGGAAGGAATCGGCCGCGATCTCCAGGAAACGCCAGCGAATCAGCCGACCGTCTGCGGTGCTGCCCAGCTGCACGATGTCGGCACCCTCGGCGCGGCCGATCATCTGCGAGATGTTCTGCGTCACCGGGTCGAACCATTGCACGTGCCAGGCATCGGTGCGTGGATCGAACACCCGCAAGGTCGTGCCGTAGGTGTTGACATTGGCTGCAGCGTCGCCCGTACGCTGCGCGCCGCGCGGCGGCACGATCCAGACGTCCTGGATGGCACGGCCCTCCAGCGTCCAGCCAAAATGCCATTCGCCCTTGCGCCGCCGCTCCGCGCCGTCCTCGGCGAACTGCCTGACGTCGAGATCCCAGGAGCCGACGAAGCGGCCGTAGAGATCCATCTTGCCGGCGCGGTCCGGAGCCGGACCGGTGGCGCCAAGCGCAGCAAGGAAAGCGGTTGTCATGACGCCAGCGCTCCCAGCGTCTTCTGCATGGCAGCGGCGCCGAGCTTCATCTGCTGCTCGATGTAGGGCGCGATCTCGTTCGGCAGCACATCGGTGATCCAGATGACCCGGCAGCGGGCCGCGCCGTCGGCGATCACCTGGAACGAGGCGCTGTGCTGGCTTACGCGCTCGCTCGCGACCGAGTAAACCAGCCGCTGCCGCTGCTCGTCGCAACTGACGAAGCGTTCACGCACGGCGGTGCCGTTCGCAAAGGTCACGATCCGCGCGTCGCCGTCGAGCTTGGTGTCGGTGACGAAGCCGGGCGCAAAGCGTGTATGCACGGCGCCGAAATCGCGCACCACGTCCCAGACCGCCGATGCCGGCGCATCGATGGGAATGTCCATATAAATTGTTGCCATGGCTGAATCCTCAGGTGCACACGGCTTCGACATTGTTGCCGTCGGGGTCGATCAGGAATGCCGCATAATAGGTTGCGCTGTAATCGGCACGCGGTCCGGCGCCGCCATTGTCGCGGCCGCCGGCCTTCAAACCCTCGCTGTGGAATTTCGCGATCGCGGCATGGTCGGGCGCCTGGAACGCGACGTGGACGCCGCCCTGGCTCTGGCCCGGCGCGTGATACAGCCACAGAGCCGGCTCGCCCTTCGGGCCGATCCCTGCTGAGGTCTCATCCTTGGTGCAGAGAATGTGGCCAAGCGGCGCGAGCGCAGCCGTGTAGAAAGTCACGCTGGCGTCGAGATTGCCGACATGCAGCCCGAGATGGTCGTACATGATGATCTCCATGTGATGCGCACATTCATGCGCGCCATGGCGATCAGTTAAGCTCGGGAGCCTTCGGGTTGACTTGGAAAATCTTGCGCTCGCCCCGCGCGGCCTGACGGAATTTCAGCGGCGAGAGCCCGGCGGCGCGGTGGAAGGTTCTGGTGAAATTGGAGAGGTCGGCAAATCCGACGTCATAGGCGATGTCGGTGACGGCGGCATCGTCGTGGACCAGTCGCCGCGCCGCATGACGCAGCCGGGAGCGCAAGAGATATTGATGCGGGGTGACGCCGAGCGTCGCCGAAAACATGCGCAGGAAATGAAACGGGCTGATGCCGGCCTCGCGTGCGGCATCTTCCAGCTCGATCTCGCGATGTGAGTTGGCATCGATCCACAGCGCGGTCTCGACCGCACGGCGGCGGTCGCGGGCCGTGGGCCTGGCGGGCTGCGATGGCTTGCCGGACGTGGTGGCGACGAAGCGGCTGGCGAGCAGATGGCCGATCTCGTCGAGGCCGATATCGCTGCGCCCGTCAGCCGCGGCCTGGGCGAGCTCGCCCAGCACCATCAGCTCCGGCATTGGCGGCACGGCGCCGGCCTGCCAGACCGCCTTGGTATCGCCGATGCTCGCCACCACGTCGGGCTCGAGGAAGAACGACAGGCATTCGTCGCCGCAGACGTGATCATGGGTGCACATGAACTCGTCGCCGGGATGTCCGATGAACAGGCCGCCCGCGACCAGCTCGAAGAAGCGGCCGCGATGATGGCAGCCGAAGCTGCCCTTGCGTACGTAAGAGACGGAATGGCAGCCGAACTGCTCGACGAATGGCGCGCCGCCGGCTTCCGCGGTGCAACGGAAGTCGGAGACGCTGACGGAGCGGCTCTTGAACAGGATGGTCGTAGCCATCCAGCAAATCTAGTGAGCCGCGCGCGGCCGATCAACCGTCAGCAAGACATCGAACAGGGTCAATCCGGTTCGCGGCACCGTGCCTTCGAGCGAAAGCAAGCGGCGCTTGGAGATGACGCCGTTGTAGGCCGAGACCTTGTCGAGGCCGCTGCCGGCGTCGAGCACGCGATGGCATGGCACGATCAGGGGATAGGGATTTTTCGCCAAGGCGTTTGCCACAGAATGCAGAGCGCCCGCGACATGCAGATGCGCCGCGATCTGATCATGAATCCGGGTTTCGCCGCGTGGGATGCGACGGAGATAGTCATAGACCCGCTGATTGAATGGCGAGATATCCGTCATATCGAGATGGATGTCCGCGAGATCGACGTCCTGTCCACGCAGCGTGGCGACGATAGCATCGATGGCAGCCGCAATGCTCGGCGGAGGCCGCAATTCACGGGCTTCAGGAAACAGCTTGAACAGGCGCCGGAGCGTCTCGATCTCTCGTGCTTCCGGCAACTGCACGCCGACCACACCTGCTTCGCTCCACGCGATGCCGCAACGGCCGAGCGTCGTCTCGAAAACGGTGTACCCACGCCCCATTCCGCCACCCCAACCCCACGCTACATCATATCACTGGCCGATCAGGTCGCATCTGAAATCAATCAGATGTTAACCATGATGGACTGAGGCAGGGTGTGCCGTGATTTGGGTCGTCCTTGTCAAGCGTGATCGTTGCGCTGCGATGCTGCGCAGAATGCCGCGCCAGATGAATGTGCCTTCGTGCCGATCGCAAATCGCTTTGACGGCTGCGGCTCAGATCCGCGGCGCCTGCGCTTCCCGGACAAAATCCGGATCGTGCGCAAGGAAGATCTCCAGCAGCGTCAGGAACGTGACGATCACGCCGATCGCGATGCTGACATGCATCGCCGGAGTATGGGCGAAGCCAAGCAGCCAGGGGGCTGCGATCAACCAGAGGCCGACGGCGACCTTCAACCATTCTTCCCAATCGGCGAAGGCGAGGAAGCCGGCGGCCGACAGCGCGATCAGGACGTAGCCGGCGACTTCGGCGTCCATGCGGCCTGCGCTGCGAATGAAGCCGAACAGCCATGGCGCGGCAACCAGGAAGATGCCGCAGAGCAACGTGTAGATGTCGAGGATCGAGGCGCTCCAGAATTTGGTCTGCACCTTGCGGGTCAGTTCATGGGTCATGAGGGTCTCTCCCGGGTTCTGTCGCGACGAGATGGCCGAGCCGAGCGAGGATAGCTGAGACTGGGTCCGGCAGCACGAGCGCTATTCGGCTCTGCCGCTCATTCTCGATCACGAACGGGCGACCGGGATTGGAGTTCCCGGCGGCGCCGATGGGTTCGCCGACAGCCATGGAGACCACCCGGCGCCGCCCATCCCAGGCATTGGCGCTCATATTTCATCGGTTCTGAGCGCTGTGTTGCAATCGTAACGCAATCAGTCACACCAAAAATCTTCAAGTAACAGGGCGCATGCATCTCCTCTCGTTCGAGTCGAGGGAGAGAGACATGCGGATCGCAGAACTGTGTCCGGTCATGCGCCGGGTCGAGCGGCTCCTCTCGCTCGTGCAGGCGGGCCTTGAGTTGGATGACGGCGTGGGTCGGCACGCCGCGGCGGAGCCTAGCTGGCCGCAAGCTGGGCACGTCATTCCGGACGCCGAGCCGTGACGCTGCTGTCGCGCCTGTTTGCGCTGGTGACCGTGGCGCTGCTGCCGGCGATCGCGATCCAGTCCTATAACGAGGTCGATCTTCGTCGGTCACGCC
>NZ_JBARGP010000532.1:0-3649 GCF_049798375.1 Bradyrhizobium sp. | reverse complement strand
GTGCATCCCGGCTACGGCTTCCTGTCGGAGAATGCCCGCTTTGCGGAAATTCTCGCCGACCATAATCTGCATTTCATCGGCCCGAAGGCCGAGCACATCCGCCTGATGGGCGACAAGATCGAGGCCAAGAAGACCGCCAAGCGCCTCGGCATTCCTGTGGTGCCGGGCTCGGACGGCGGGGTGACGCCCGACCAGGACGCGTTGGGAATCGCGAAAGCGATCGGCTTCCCGGTGCTGGTCAAGGCGGCGGCCGGCGGCGGCGGGCGCGGCATGAAGGTCGCGCAGACCGAAGCCGATCTGGCGCTGGCGCTGACCACGGCCGCCAATGAGGCCAAATCGGCGTTCGGCGACGCCTCGGTCTATCTCGAGAAATACCTGCAGAAGCCGCGCCACATCGAGATCCAGGTGCTGGGCGATGGCCGCGGCGGCGCGATCCATCTCGGCGAGCGCGACTGCTCGCTGCAGCGCCGCCACCAGAAGGTCTGGGAGGAAGGCCCCTCGCCCGTGCTGAATGCCGCAAGCCGCGCTAAGATCGGCGAGACGGTGGCGAAGGCAATGCGCGAGATGAAATATCTCGGCGTCGGCACCATCGAATTCCTTTACGAAGACGGCGAGTTCTATTTCATCGAGATGAACACCCGCATCCAGGTCGAGCATCCCGTCACCGAGATGATCACCGGCATCGACCTCGTGCTGGAGCAGATCCGCATCGCGGCCGGCGGCGACCTGCCGATGCAGCAGAGCGAGGTCGTCATCAACGGCCATTCGATCGAATGCCGGGTGAACGCGGAGAACCCGGTCAGCTTCCGGCCCTCGCCGGGCAAGATTCAGCAATATCATCCGCCCGGCGGCCTCGGCGTGCGGATCGATTCGGCGGTCTATCAGGGCTATGTGATCCCGCCTTATTACGACTCGCTGGTCGGCAAGCTGATCGTGCACGGCAAGACCCGGGTCGAATGCCTGATGCGGCTGCGCCGGGCGCTGGACGAGATGGTGGTCGACGGCATCGAGACCACCTTGCCGCTGTTCCGGGCGCTGGTCCGGGAGCCCGCGATCATCGACGGCGACTACCACATCCACTGGCTCGAACAATATTTGGCCGGCCAGCAGACCGAATGATCGGCGGCAGGTCTTTTTCGAATGCCGCGGGAACCAACCCGCACGTCGCACGTTATGGCCCGCTGGGGACCCCACCAGGGGGCAGTCATTTCCGGATTGATGATGCGAGTTTGTCGTGACGCCTGATGCTCGACGCAGGCGCGCACTGGGGCAAATCCTGCTGCTGTCTGCAGGTTTTCTGGTGCTGGTGGTTATCAGCGCCGCGTCCGTGCTGCTGGTGAACAAGGCGCGTGAGGATTCCGGGTGGGTGGTCCACACCCTGGAAGTTGGAAACCAGGTCAGTACGCTGCTGCTCGAGGTCAGGCGGGCCGAAAGCAGCGCCCGTGGCTACCTTCTCACCGGCGGGCAGGAGTTCCTGGCGGCCCACGAAGCCGCAGCTACGGCGATTCCAGCCCTGGTTGACCGCCTTGCGGCGTTGACCCCCGACAATTCCGCACAAGTCGCCTCGGTCGCCAAGCTTCGCGCCGCGATCGATGTCCGAATGGGACAGTTCAAACAGGAAAAAGCTCTTTTCGCACAGGGAAAGACGACCGAAGCTGCCGCACTCGTGCGCAACGCTTATGCGGGCAATATCAATTCCGTCATTCGCGACACCGCCGAGGCGATGCGCCAGGAGGAAGACCGGCTGTTCGCGCTGCGTACAGCCAACGCCGACCGCAGCCAGCGGATGGCGACCTTGGTGACTATCGCGGGCTCGGCTTTGGTGCTGCTGCTGGCCGCGATCTCGATCATGCTTGTGCGCGCCTCGGCCCGCGCCCGCGACGTGGCCGAAGCCAAGCTGCGCGAAAACAATCTCAATCTGGAGAGCACCGTCGACGAGCGCACCGCCGATCTGCGGGAGGCCAATGACGAGATCCAGCGCTTCGCCTACATTGTCAGCCACGATTTGCGCTCGCCGCTCGTCAACATCATGGGCTTCACCAGCGAGCTGGAGGAGCTGCGCAACGACATCTTTCGTCGCATCGCGACGCTGGCGCGATCCGCGACCGCCTCGCCGCCCCCCGCCGAGGGCACAGATCCCGCGCTCGAAGGCCCCGACAAGCAGCTCTCCGACGATTTCAGCGAGGCGCTCGGCTTCATCAAGTCGTCGATCGCCAAGATGGATCGCCTGATCAGCGCGATCCTCAATCTCACCCGCGAAGGCCGCCGGGAATTCGTTCCGGTGCGGATCGATACCCGCGAGCTGCTCGAGACCATCGTGCAAACGGTTGCGCACCAGGCGGCCGAAGCCAATGCCAGCATCCACATCGAACCGCTGCCGACCATCGTCAGCGATCGCCTCGCGATCGAGCAGATCTTCTCCAATCTGATCGACAATGCGGTCAAATACCTGAAACCGGGTGTCGCCGGCGAGATCTCGATCCGCGGTCGCACCCGGCTCGGCTTTGCCATTTTCGAGATCCGCGACAACGGCCGAGGGATTGATCCCAGGGATCATCAGCGTATCTTCGACCTGTTCCGCCGAGCCGGAACCCAGGACCGGCCCGGACAGGGCATCGGTTTGGCACATGTGCGCGCACTGGTGCGGCGGCTCGGCGGCACGATGTCGGTCGCATCGGAACTCGACCACGGCAGCACCTTCACGATTACGCTGCCGATCAGCTGGAATGCCTCAAACCGGAAGCCGGACCAATGACCAATCCCGTGACGATCGTCATGATCGAGGATGACGAAGGCCACGCTCGCCTGATCGAGCGGAACATCCGGCGTTCCGGCGTGAACAACGAGATCATTCCGTTCACCAACGGTACAGATGCGATGAAGTATCTGCTGGGCGCTGATGGCAGCGGCCTCGTCCACAAGGGACAGGCCCTCCTGATTCTGCTCGATCTCAACCTGCCGGACACAACCGGCATCGAGATCCTGAAGCAGGTCAAGGAGAACAAATTCCTGAAGAGCGCGCCGGTCGTGATCCTGACCACGACCGACGATTCCCAGGAGATCAAACGGTGCTACGAGCTCGGCTGCAACGTCTACATCACCAAGCCGGTGAACTACGAGAGTTTCGCCAACGCGATTCGCCAACTCGGCCTGTTCTTCTCGGTCATCCAGGTTCCACCCGCCGCATGACGTCGCCCTCACCAACGCTGCTGTATATCGAAGACGACGCGGCGCTGGCGCGGCTGGTCGAACGCGGCCTGACGCGGTACGGCTTCAAGGTCGAGCATGCGCCCGATGGCCATGCCGGTCTGGCCCGGCTGGCAACAGGCGGTATCGACGTCGTTGCGCTCGACCAATATATGCCCGGTCTCGACGGCTTGGAGACGCTGGAGCGCATCATGGCGTTGCCCGACGCACCACCGGTGGTGTTCGTCACGGCGTCGCAGGATTCCAAGATTGCGGTGACCGCGCTGAAGGCCGGGGCCGCCGACTATCTGGTCAAGGACGTCCAGGGCGAGTTCGTTCCGCTGCTGCATGTCGCAGCCGAGGGCGCGCTGCGCCAGGCCCGGCTGCAGAAGGCGCGCGACGAGGCCGAGGCGGAGGTCCGCGCCTCGCGCGACCGCTTCGAGGCGCTGGCCGCCGAGCGCGA
>NZ_JBARGP010000531.1:0-6038 GCF_049798375.1 Bradyrhizobium sp. | reverse complement strand
CCGTGTATGACTGGAGCGGCTTCTATATCGGCGCCAACGCCGGCGGCGGCTCGAGTCGCAATTGCTGGGGACTTGCCGGTGGCGGCGGCGCCGAAGGCTGCAACAGCGCCAGCGGCGCGGCGGCCGGCGGCCAGGTCGGCTACCGCATGCAGATGTCGAACTTCGTCGTCGGCGTCGAAGCGCAGGGCGATTGGGCTAATTTCAGCGGCAGCAGCCGAAACCTGATCAATCCTGCTATCACCGATCGATCGCGTCTCAATGCGTTCGGGTTGTTCACCGGCCAAGTCGGCTACGCCTTCAACAACGTGCTCGGCTATGTGAAGGGCGGTGCCGCTGTTGTCGACGACAAGTACAACACGTTCACGACCGCAACCGGCGCGCCGATCAATTCCGCCAACGCGACGCGCTGGGGGGCCACCGTCGGTGCCGGTGTCGAATACGGGCTCACACAGAACCTCTCGCTCGGCGTGGAGTATGACCACATCTTCCTCGACAACAAGAATCTCAACTTCGCCAGCACTGCCGGCGCGACGCCTGCGACCAGCCGCAACATCGGCCAGGACGCCGACCTCGGCCTGGTACGTCTGAACTATCGATTCGGCGGTCCGGGCCTGTTCCACTAGGGCGGGGTTTGTCCAAGCATTGCGAACACGCCATGGAAAAAGCCCCGGCATCGGCCGGGGCTTTTTTGTTACGGCAGGCCACTTCGGCGGTCCGCCTCAGTCCTCCTGGAACTCGAACAGATTCGGGAACGGCGCATACAGGTTCGGTGTCGGCGGGCGCGGA
Organism: Bradyrhizobium sp.; assembly: GCF_049798375.1. GTDB lineage: Bacteria > Pseudomonadota > Alphaproteobacteria > Rhizobiales > Xanthobacteraceae > Bradyrhizobium. The sequence continues at coordinate 5,252 of NZ_JBARGP010000531.1, read as the reverse complement.
CGAACGCGCTGGCGTTGCGAGTACGGGTAGGGCGTGGCGCGCGGATCGTCGCTGACCCCCGCGAAATAGGGATTGACGATGCATTGCAGTTGCCGGCCCGACGCAGTGGCCTGGCACTGCGCATAGCTATCGTAGGTGCAGTAACTCAGCCCGGGATATTCTTGGCCCTGCAGGCAAAACGCATGTCGAATGCCGACGGCCTGAGCCGGAACGGCCGCGGTGAACGACAGCGCAGCCGCCAGGACTGCAAGAAACGCGGCACGCATTGAATAATTCTCCCGATAAAGCTTGGGCCCAGCATCGTCCCGCGCGCCACCCGGCTGCCACATTCGATCGCCGAACAAGCACGCGTGAAACATCGCTCCCTCTGTTAGCCTGCTTCGGAACTATTGCAAGCACAACGGTTCCATCAACTACTTGTGAATTCTGACGAAATCGCCGGGGCGGGCTGCCGCCCTTTCCGTTTCAGTGTGACCGTCAGGCTACAGCAATTGTGGCTGAGATTGTTATGAGGAGACGTCACGGCCTGGGGGCCTCAGACAGGAACTGGACTTAATCGGATGAAGAAACTTCTGTTGATCACGACGGCACTTATTGCGCTCGGCTCGGCCGCGCAGGCTGCTGATCTCGCCGCGCGTCCCTACACCAAAGCGCCGCCGATGATGGCTGCTGCGATCTACGATTGGAGCGGCATCTACATCGGTATCAACGGTGGCGGCGGCTGGAGCCACAACAGCTGGAGCGTTCTCGGTTTTGGCGACGGCTCGCATGATAACTCCGGCGGCACCGTCGGTGGCCAGATCGGCTACCGCTGGCAGACCGGCCCGGTGGTGTTCGGCATCGAAGCTCAGGGCAACTGGGCGGATCTGTCGGGCAGCAACGTGGGCGCCTTCACCGGCTTCACCAACCACAGCAAGACCGATGCGTTCGGCCTGTTCACCGGTCAGCTCGGTTACGCCTGGAACAACGTGCTGCTGTACGCCAAGGGCGGTGCGGCCGTGGTCGACAACAAGTATGACATCAGCTTCGCTGGAACGAACTTCGGCTCGACCAGCGACACCCGCTGGGGTGCGACGGTCGGCGCCGGCCTCGAATACGGCTTCTCGCCGAACTGGTCGCTCGGCTTCGAGTACGACCACATCTTCCTGGGTCGCCAGGACTACACCTTCACCGGCATCGAGACCGCCAGCATCAAGCAGGACGTGGACCTGTTCACGGCTCGCCTGAACTACCGGTTCGGCGGCCCGATGATCTCCAAGTACTGATCTCTATCGTTACTTAGGCGGATCGAACGACCTCGGCGCGACGCTCGCGCCGGGGTTTTTTCATGGGTGAACGGCAAGGGACGAATCACCCACATTAACCACGTGGCGGCGCTGCGCCGGGTGGCTGGCGCAGAGCGCTTGACCTGAGAACAAAAAAAGAACATTGTTCCTCTTATGTTCTTACTCAGGAGGTCGCGATGCTGAAGATCTTTGTCGAGGAAGCTGCCGCGCTGGCGTCGATCACGCTGTTCATCGGCATGATCGCCATGTGGGCGCAAATCATTCCGCAGCTTTGAGTTTTCGTCGCTCACGCCGATTCTCGCGGCCTGCCCTGTTGAAAATCCGGACAGCGGCGCGCCGAGGCGGACTCCAGGTCCTGCGGTCCGGTAACATAGGAGCACGAGTCGGCGGCAGCAGGCAGGCGGAATAAGCCTGCCTCGGCGTCCGGCGTACCGCTCCACCCGCAAGCGTCAAGGCGAGCATGTCCAACGCCGGATTCGTCCATCTCCACGTTCATTCCGCCTATTCGCTGCTGAAGGGCTCGATCAAGATCGCCAAGCTCGGCGAGCTTGCCAAGGCCGACAAGCAGCCGGCATTGGCCTTGACCGACACCGACAACATGTTCGGCGGGCTCGAATTCTCCGACAAGATGGCCGGCTACGGCATCCAGCCGATCGTCGGCTGCGAGCTGGCGGTCGATTTCGGCGACCTCGATCCGAACGCGCGCAATGCGAGCGCGATGATCACGCCGTCGCGAATCGTCTTGCTGGCCGCGCGCGAGGAGGGCTATCGCCATCTGATGCGGCTGAACTCGCGCGCCTTCCTGGAGACGCCGACGCATCAGGCGCCGCACATCAAGTTCGAATGGCTGATGGAGGGCGTCGATGGATTGATCGCGCTCACCGGCGGCCCGGACGGTCCGATCTCGCTGGCAATCCAGCACGATCAGGCGGCGTTGGCGGGCCAGCGCTGCGAGCGGCTGGCCAGCCTGTTCGGCGACCGCCTCTATATCGAATTGCAGCGCCACAACACCGACCGAGAGCGCCGCGTCGAGAGCGGCCTGATCGACATCGCCTACGCCAAGGGCCTGCCGCTGGTCGCGACCAACGAGCCGTATTTCGCCACCGCCGACGATTACGAATCACACGATGCGCTGCTGTGCATCGCCGGTGGTCATCTGATCGCCGATACGGAGCGCGAGCAGCTCACCTCCGATCACCGCTTCAAAACCCGCGCCGAGATGGCGGTGCTGTTCGCCGACATTCCCGAGGCGCTGGCTTCCACCGTCGAGATCGCCGAGCGCTGCTCGTTCCGCCCGCGCACCCGCAAGCCGATTCTGCCGCTGTTCACCGTCGGCGCTGGCACCGATGCAGCCGACGCCGCGAGCGCCGAGGCGGCCGAGCTGAAGCGGCAGGCTGAGGAGGGGCTGGAGCGCCGCCTCAAGGTCCATGGCATGGCGCCGGGCCTAGCCGAGGAGGACTACCACAAGCGCCTCGCCTTCGAGCTCGACGTCATCCTGCGCATGAAGTTTCCGGGCTACTTCCTGATCGTGTCCGACTTCATCAAATGGGCCAAGGCGCAAGGCATTCCGGTCGGGCCCGGCCGCGGCTCCGGCGCTGGCTCGCTGGTCGCGTGGGCGCTGACGATCACCGACCTCGACCCGATGCGCTTTGCGCTGCTGTTCGAGCGCTTCCTCAATCCCGAGCGCGTGTCGATGCCGGACTTTGACATCGACTTCTGCCAGGACCGCCGCGGCGAGGTGATCTCGTACGTGCAGCAGCGCTACGGCCGCGACCAAGTGGCGCAGATCATCACCTTCGGGACTTTGCAGGCGCGCGGCGTGCTGCGCGACGTCGGCCGCGTGCTGCAGATGCCTTACGGCCAGGTCGACAAGCTGACCAAGCTGGTGCCGCAAAATCCGGCCGCGCCCGTGACCTTGGCGGCTGCGATCGAGAGCGAGCCGAAGCTGCAGGCGTTCCGCGAGGAAGACCCGGTGGTCGCGCGCGCCTTCGACATCGCGATGCGCCTCGAAGGCCTGACCCGCCACGCCTCGACCCACGCGGCCGGCATCGTGATCGGCGATCGCCCCTTGAGCGAGCTGGTGCCGCTCTATCGCGATCCGAAATCCGACATGCCGGTGACCCAGTTCAACATGAAATGGGTCGAGCCCGCGGGCCTGGTCAAGTTCGACTTCCTCGGCCTGAAGACGCTGACCGTGCTCGACGTCGCGGTGAAGCTGTTGAAGCAGCGCGACGTCCATGTCGATCTGGCGACGCTGCCGATCGACGATGCGCCGAGCTATCAGATGCTGGCGCGCGGCGACGTGGTCGGCGTGTTCCAGGTTGAAAGCCAGGGCATGCGGCGGGCGCTGATCGACATGCGCCCAGATCGTTTTGAGGACATCATCGCGCTGGTCGCGCTGTACCGGCCGGGCCCGATGGCCAACATCCCGACCTATTGCGCGCGCAAGCATGGCGACGAGGAGCCTGAATATCTGCATCCGCTGCTGGAGCCGACGCTGAAGGAAACCTTCGGCGTCATCATCTACCAGGAGCAGGTGATGCAGATCGCGCAGCGGATGTCGGGCTATTCGCTCGGCGAAGCCGATCTGCTGCGCCGCGCTATGGGCAAGAAGATCCGCGCCGAGATGGACAAACAGCGCGTCCGCTTCGTCGACGGCGCGACCAAGAACGGCGTCACCAAGAGCCAGGCCGACACCATCTTCGACCTCCTGGCGAAGTTCGCCGACTACGGCTTCAACAAGTCGCACGCCGCGGCCTATGCGCTGGTATCCTATCACACCGCCTACATGAAGGCGCATTATCCGGTGGAGTTCATCGCGGCGTCGATGACGCTCGATCTGAACAACACCGACAAGCTCTCCGAATTCCGCGCCGAGGCGCAGCGGCTCAAGATCAAGGTCGAGCCGCCCAATATCAATCGTTCGGGCCCGACCTTCGAGGTCAGCCCGAACACGATCTACTACGCGCTCGCAGCGTTGAAGGGCGTCGGTCCGCAGGCGATCGAGCTGATCGTGGAAGCGCGCAAGAAGGGCGGACTGTTCAAGTCGCTCGCCGACTTCGCCGCGCGCGTCAATCCGCGCGCCATCAACAAGCGAATTATCGAAAGCCTCGCCGCCGCCGGTGCGTTCGACGTGCTCGATACCAACAGGGCGCGGGTGTTCGCCGGTGCGGACGCGATCGTGGCGGCCTGCCAGCGCGCGCATGATGCGGAGACGTCGGGCCAGAACGACATGTTCGGCAATGCCGCCGATGCGCCGACGATCGTGCTGCCGAACATCGAGAACTGGCTGCCGGCCGAGCGGCTACGGCGCGAATATGACGCGATCGGCTTCTTCCTCTCGGGCCATCCGCTCGATGACTACGCCACGGCGCTGAAGCGCCTGCGGGTGCAGAGCTGGGCGGAGTTTTCGCGCGCAGTAAAGACAGGTGCGACAGCGGGCAAGGTTGCCGCCACGGTGGTGTCGCGGATGGAGCGGCGCACCAAGACCGGCAACAAGATGGGCATCATGGGGCTGTCCGATCCGACGGGCCATTTCGAGGCGGTGCTGTTCTCCGAAGGGCTCGCGCAATATCGCGACGTGCTGGAGCCCGGTGCTGCCGTGCTGTTGCAGCTCGGCGCTGAGTTGCAGGGCGAGGACGTGCGTGCGCGGGTGCTGCACGCGGAACCGCTCGATGCCGCTGCGGCCAAGACGCAGAAAGGCCTGCGCATCTTCCTGCGCGACACCAAGCCACTCGATTCCATCGTCAAGCGCCTGCAAGGGCCCGAGGCGGCGGGCAATGGCAATGGTGCGGCGCCGAAGGCGGGCGCTGCTGGTTCCAGCGCAGCGCCGCGCCCGGTCGCAGGCGATGGCGAGGTCTCGCTGGTGATGATGCTCGATCTCGAAACCGAGGTCGAAATGAAACTTCCCGGCCGCTTCAAGGTGTCTCCGCAAATTGCCGGCGCCATCAAGGCGGTGACCGGCGT
>NZ_JBARGP010000530.1:0-4663 GCF_049798375.1 Bradyrhizobium sp. | reverse complement strand
TGCCGTTGCGGCGCACGAGAATCTCGGCGCCGTCATGCATGCGCACCATCAGCACCGTGCCGTCCTCGTAGCCGGCGGCAAGCACGTCTTCCTTGGGATGGCAGGCCACCGCGGTGACCTTGGCCTGCAGCGGCGCCAGCATCGCCGGCTCCTTGCCCATCGGCCCGTCCTTGCCGACGAACGGCCACATGATCACCATGTCGGCACCCGAGGTCGCAAGATAGCGGCCGCCGGCGCCCCAGGCGATCGACCGCACGCGCGACGGATAGCCGGTCATCCGCATGTGCCGGTTGTCGGCGAGGCGCCAGCCATGCAGCGCCGGCTCGTGCATCGAGGTGACCAGGAATTTGTTGTCCGGGCTGAAGCTGACGCCGAGATGCGAGCCAGCCCAGGCCAGAAACTCCGGCTCCCCGGCCATGTTGGGAAACCACAAGGTGGCGCCGTTATAATGCGCGATCGCCAGCCGCAGGCCCTTGGGCGCGAACGCCAGGCCACCGACGGTGGACGGCACCTCAAGCGATTTCTCCTCGCCCTTGGGCGGGCGGACGAAGGCAGTCTTGCCGACCGACCATGCAATGGCGCCATCGCCGTGCAGAGCGACATTGTCGATCCAGCGCCGCTTCGGATCGGTCGCGAGCACGCTGGTCTCGCCCTTCTTGTCGAGCGTGACAACCTGGCCGTTGTCGCAGCCCATCAGGATGCGCGTACCGTCGGCAACATCAGACAGGATGCCGCCATTGGTGACTTCGACCTTCGCGACGGCGCCTTCGTTGTCGACGAAGGCGACGCTGTCCTCGGTGCCGACGAAGGCCGCGCGATCGCCGAGATAGTGCACGGCAGCCGCCGGCATGCCGAGCGACACAGACTTCACCTTGTCGGTGACAGAGACGATGGATGCGGCCTCGCCGCCTGGCTCGAACGAACTCATCAGGTCACGATGCAGCTTTCAAAACCTTCGCGAATGGCCCGCTCCGGCAATTCGCGACCGATGAAGACGACGCGGCTCTCGCGTTTCTCGTCCTCCTTCCACTTCCGCTGATGGTCGCCCTCCAGCATCATATGCACGCCCTGGAAGACGTAACGATCGTCGTCGCCCTGGAACGCCAGGATGCCCTTGGAGCGCAGGATCTTCTGCCCCTCGACCTGCACCAGGTTCTGCAGCCACGGCATGAACTTGCTCGGATCGAGCGGCTTGTCCGATCGCAGCGACATCGATTGCATGTCTTCGTCGTGATAGTGCTTCAGGCCGTGACCATGGTCATGACCATGATGGTGGTGATGGCCATGATCATGATCGTGGTGGTGGTCGTGATCGTGATCGTCGACCTCGAGGAAGTCGGGCTCAATCTCCAGGATGCGGTCGAGATCGAAGGCGCCGCGCTCCAGCACATCCGTGATGCCGACTTGGCAGCGCTCGGTGCGATGCAGCTTGGCATAAGGATTGATGCCGCGGATGCGCGCCTCGACCTCAGCAAGCTCGGCCTTGGAGACGAGATCGGTCTTGTTCAGCACGATGACGTCGGCGAACGCGATCTGATTCTTGGCCTCGGGCGCATCCTTCAGCCGGTCCGACAGCCACTTGGCGTCGGCCACGGTGACGACGGCATCGAGCCGCGCATTCTTCTGCACGTCCTCGTCGACGAAGAAGGTCTGCGCCACCGGCGCCGGATCGGCGAGCCCCGTGGTCTCGACGATGATGGCGTCGAACTTGCCCTTGCGCCGCATCAGGCCCTCGATGATGCGCACGAGATCGCCGCGCACCGTGCAGCAGATGCAGCCATTGTTCATCTCGAACACTTCTTCGTCGGCGCCGACGATGAGGTCGTTGTCGATGCCGATCTCGCCGAATTCGTTGACGATGACGGCGTATTTCTTGCCGTGGTCCTCGGACAGGATGCGGTTCAGAAGCGTGGTCTTGCCGGCCCCAAGATAGCCGGTCAGAACGGTCACGGGGATTTTTTGGGAGGTCGCGTCAGACATACTCACTCCGGGGAAAGGTGCTGAAACCTTCGGGAATCGTTTCGTGGCGCAACGGCCCTCGGCGTCGAGGACTAGGGAATCGAGGACTCACGGGGCAAGCGCGCTGGTCAGCGTATTTATATTGTGCCTGACCATGTCAATGTAAGTGGGTGCAGGGCCGTTTTCGTCGCTCAGGGCGTCGGAATACAGCGTTCCGCCGACCTTGGTGCCGGTCTCGCTGGCCACCCGGCCGATCAGCCTGTCGTCATTGAAATTCTCCAGGAATACCGCCGGAATCTGCGCCTGCTTGATCTGGCCGACGATCTCGGCCAGATCGCGGGCGCTGGGCTCGGTCTGGGTGGAGACGCCGAGCGGCGCGATGAACTGGATGCCATATGCGTCGGCGAAATAGCCGAACGCGTTGTGGGTCGAGATCACCTTGCGCCGCGCGGGCGGGATCTTCTCGACGTCTGCGCGAACCTCGCGGTCGAGCGCCTCGAGCGCGGCGAGATAGCGCTCCGCATTGGCCTTGAAGGCCGCGGCATCGGCGGGATCGGCCGCCTCGAACGCGGCACGGATGTTGCGGACGTAGATCATGGCATTCTTGACGGACTGCCAGGCATGCGGATCGGCGTCCGCGCCGCGCTTGAGCGGCGTGATGCCATCGCTTGCGGTCACCACCCGCGCCTTGCTGCCAGAGGCCTGTAGCAGCCGCGGCATCCAGCCCTCGAGGCCGAGCCCGTTGATGATGACGAGTTTCGCCAGGCCGACGTCGCGCGCATCATGCGGCGACGGTGTGTAGACATGCACATCGCTGTCAGGCTCGACCAGCGACGTGATCTCGACCTTGTCGCCACCGACCTGATGCGCAAAATCCGCGAGGATCGAGAAGCTCGCCACCACGTTCAGCCGCTCAGTCGCAAAGCAGGGCTGCGCGGTCAGCGCGAACGCAAGGCAGATCAGGGCGGAGCACAAACGCATGGGCAGTCTTCAGGCCTCGAGATGCCGGCGCGGAAACAGTTGCGGGACCACACCGCCGATGCGGCCGAACAGCACCGAGCCCAGATAGAGCCCCGCGGCAACCAGGATGATCGCTGGGCCGGAGGGAATGCGGGTCTGGAACGACAGCACCAGCCCGATATAACCCGAGGCGATCGCGGAGGCCACCGCGATGCAGATCATCGGCGTGATGTCGCGCGACCAGAACCGGGCGATGCCGGCGGGCAGGATCATCAGCCCGACCGCGAGCAGGGTGCCGAGCGCCTGGAAACCGCTGACGAGATTGATCACGATCAGCGCCAGGAACACCAGATGCGCCGGTGCCCCTGCCCGGCTCACGGTGCGCAGGAACAAGGGATCGACGCTCTCGATCACCAGGGGACGATAGATCACCGCGAGCACCAGCAGCGTGATGGTGGCGTTGACCGCGACCAGCAGCAGGGTCGGATCGTCCATGGCGAGGATGTTGCCGAACAGCACGTGTAGGAGATCGATGTTGGTGCCCTTCACCGAGACGATGGTGACACCGAGCGCGAGCGAGGCGAGATAGAAGGTCGCCAGCGAGGCGTCCTCCTTGACCCCGGTCGAGCGCGAGACGAGGCCGGCGAGCAGCGCCACCGCAAAGCCGGCGACGAGGCCGCCGGTCGTCATCGCGAACAGATTGAGGCCGGAGAGCAGGAAGCCGACCGCGGCGCCCGGCAGGATCGCATGCGCCATCGCGTCACCAACGAGGCTCATGCGCCGCAGCATCAGGAACACGCCGATCGGGCCGCCGCCGAGCGCAAGCGCGATCACGGCGGCGAGCGCACGGCGCATGAACTCGAATTGGGAAAACGGAGTGAGAAAAATCTGGCTGATCATCACGCCGCCCGCGACGGCCGATGTTCGGGCGCGCAGGTCCCGGCCGTGTCGTCGAAGGCCTCGCACATCCGCCGCGCGGCGAGCAGGTTCTCGGCCGTCAGCACCTCGGATGTGGCACCCCAGGCCACGGCTTCGCGCGCCAGCAGCAAGGTTTGCGGGAAATGCGCGCGCACCATCTCCATGTCGTGCAGAGCCGCCAGCACGGTGCGCCCCTCGGCATGCCAATGCGCGACCAGCGCCAGCAGATCGGCCTGGGTCTTCGCATCCATCGCGTTGAACGGCTCGTCCAACACGATGACCCGCGCATCCTGCAGCAACACCCGCGCGAACAGCAGGCGCTGCATCTGGCCGCCGGACAAGGTACCGATGCCGCGATTCTCGAAACCGGTCAGGCCGACGACGGCGATCGCTTGCGCGATTGCCTTGCGGGCTGCAGCGCCAATGCCGCCAAAGATGCCAGTCGCACGCCACAGTCCGGTGCTGACGAAATCGATCACCGAGATCGGGAAGGAGCGGTCGATATCCGCGATCTGCGGCAGATAGGCGATCGTTCGTGGCCCCAGGCCAGGGGTGACGATGCGGCCCGCGAGCGGCTTGAGCAGACCGACGACGCCGCGAAACAAGGTCGACTTGCCGGCACCGTTCGGCCCGACCACAGCGAGCAGCGCGCCGGCGTCGACCGCGCCAGAGAGATGATGCACCGCCGGATGGCGGTCATAGCCCAAAGTGACGTCCTCGAATGTCAGCTGCGCGGTCATGGCCTCACCGCATTGCCAGCCAGACGATCGCCCACAGCCCCGCGCTGACCGCTGCGGCAGCGGCCAGGCGCGCGGTGACCGGCATG
>NZ_JBARGP010000529.1:0-13165 GCF_049798375.1 Bradyrhizobium sp. | reverse complement strand
CGACCATTCTGGCATAACAGCGAGAACTTCATTGAAATCAACGACATAACTGATCCACACGCAATCTTGACTTGGCTGGATGCGGTCAGTATGGTCCGCGCGGCTTCAAAGGCGACGGGGCGCAATTTCCACCAACCTGCGGCGGCGTATCGGTCTTCACATCATGGCGGAAGGCACGAACGACAGCGGCGGACACGGGGATGGCGGTAAGTCGACCGATGAGGCTGCGCTTTCCGCAAGGCTCGGGAGTCTCGATCAGCGGTTGTCCGAACTTCGTGACGGCCGCACGACCGGGACTGAGCAACCTGGAACTGGAAGCGGAGACAGTGCAGCCAGAGCATCTGCGATGGCGCGCGGTCTTCGGCTTTCTTCCGAGTTGATCGCCGGCGTTCTTGTCGGTGCGGTGCTCGGCTGGGGTTTCGACCGCTTGTTGTCGACATCGCCCTTCGGCTTCATCGCGTTTTTCCTGCTCGGCTTCGCCGCCGGCGTGGTGAACGTGGTGAGGGCCACAAGGGCTGCTCCGGACCAGACCCGCCGATGACGGCATGCGGAAGTCCCGTCGAATGAAATGCAAAGCGCCGGCGTGGCCGGTGAACAACGAGACGCCACGCGGATGATCGATCCGATCGAACAATTCCACCTCACCAAGATCTTCACGATCGGCCACATCGGCAATCATGAGATCGCCTTCACCAATTCCACGGCCTACATGCTGGTCGCGGTGGCGATCATCGCCGTCATGACGCTCGGTGCGGGACGGGCGCTGGTGCCGGGGCGCTTCCAGTCGGTGGTCGAACTCTCCTACGAATTCGTCGCCAACATGATCAGAACCAGTGCCGGCTCCGAAGGCATGAAGTTCTTCCCGTTGGTGTTCTCGCTGTTCATGTTCATCTTCATCTCGAACCTGGTCGGCACCGTCCCCTACACCTTCACCGTCGCCAGCCACATCATCATCACCTTCTCGCTGGCGATCCTGGTGTTCCTGACGGTCATTCTCTACGGCTTCTACAAGAACGGTCTGAAGTTCTTTAAGCTGTTCGTGCCGTCCGGCATCCCGGTGGTGATCCTGCCGCTGGTGGTGCTGATCGAGATCATCTCCTTCTTCTCTCGCCCGATCTCCCACAGCGTTCGTCTGTTCGCCAACATGCTGGCCGGCCACGTCACCATCAAGGTGTTCGGAGCCTTCGTCGTCATGCTCGGCGCGCTCGGCACCGCCGGCAAGGTTGGCGCGTTGCTGCCGCTCGGCCTCAACGTCGCGCTCACTGCGCTCGAGCTGATGGTCGGGTTCCTGCAGGCCTACGTCTTCACGATCCTCACCTGCATCTATCTCAACGATGCTATCCATCCGGGCCACTGATCCGGCCCAACTCACAACCTCTAAAAGGAGCTTTTCATGGATCCGGTCGCAGCGAAGTACATTGGCGCAGGCATTGCGTGCATCGGCATGGGTGGCGCCGGCGCCGGCATCGGAATCATCTTCGGCAGCTATCTCTCGGCTGCGCTGCGCAATCCGTCCGCCGCTCAGGGCCAGTTCGGCAACCTGATTTTCGGCTTCGCGGTGACCGAAGCGCTCGGCATCTTCTCGCTGCTGATCGCCCTGCTCCTGCTGTACGCCGTCTAAGCGCAGCACGAGCCGGACAGGAGAACGCCCGTGGCTGAAAGTCATGGCGAGGCCGCCCACGGATCTGCCGGGGGCACGACCGCCCACACCGAGGCCGAGGGCGGTTTTCCTCCCTTCCGGCCGGAAAGCTTCCCCTCGCAGATCGTCTCCCTGCTGTTCGCCTTCGTGGTGCTGTACGTGATCGTGTCACGTCTGGCGCTGCCGAAGGTCGGCGGGGTGATCGATGCCCGCCAGAAGGCCATCGACACCGATCTTGCGGCCGCGCAGCGGCTGAAGGACGAGTCCGAGGCCGCGATCAAGGCGTATGAAAGCGAGCTGTCGACCGCCCGGGCCAGCGCCCAGGCGATCGGAGCCGAGACCCGCGAGAAGCTCGCGGCCGCCTCGGAAGCTGAACGCAAGGCCCTGGAACAGAGCCTCGCAGCCAAGCTTGCCGAAGCGGAAAAATCCATCGCCGCCACCCGCGCGTCCGCGATGAGCAACGTCCGTGGCATTGCCGCGGATGCGGCCAGCGCGATCGTCGCGCAGTTGACCGGCAAAGCTCCGGCGGCAAAAGCGCTCGATGCTGCCGTGGACGCGTCCTTGAAGGGAACTGCCTGATGTTCGCTGATCCGGAAACCTGGGTTGCGATCGCCTTTGTCATCCTGATTGCGCTGTTTGGCTATTTCGGCGTGCACAAGATGCTCTTGACCGCGCTTGACCATCGCGCGGATCGCATCAGGACCGAACTCGACGAGGCCAGGCGCCTCAAGGAGGAGGCGGCAAAGGTGCTCGCGGACTACAAGTCCCGCCGTGCCAGCGCCGAGCGTGAGGCTGCCGAAATCGTGACCAATGCCAAGGCGGAAGCCGAACGCATCGCGACTGAGGCCAGGGCCAAGATGGAAGACTTCGTCGCCCGCAGGACCAAGGCCGCCGAGAGCAAGATCGCGATGGCGGAAGCCCAGGCTGTCGCCGACGTCCGCTCCGCCGCTGCGGAAGCTGCCGTGCAGGCGGCGACCACGGTGCTGTCGCAGACGGTGAAGGGCAAGCTTGCCGACGACCTCGTCGCCAAGGGCATCACGGAAGTCCGTCAGAAGCTGAACTGAACGGCTCTTACCCACATCGATCATCTCTGGAGAGCCGGCGCGACATTCTCGTGCCGGCTTTTTCTTTGTCCTGAATTGCGCGGTGTTGAATTTCTCTGCCATCAATCGACGCGCTGATCGCTCCTGACTGCGGCCAGGGCCTCAGCAGCTATTTTTTCTTCCTCGCCCGCGGTGCCTTTGGCTCCGGACCCAAGGCTTGCGGATCGAAGCCGATGTAGAAGACGTAAGCGTCCGGATTGACGCCCGGCCCCGGCACCGGCACCGGATAGACCAGATCCTCGGCAACCAGCGTGAACGGGACGCTGCCGTCCTCGGTCATCTGCACCGTGGTGCGGTAGGCCTTGGTTGCGATCACCTTCTCATTGACGCCGCCTTGGACCACTGCGATGCGCATCGGGATCTCGACGGTCGCGGGAGCGCCGGCGGCGCCCGCAATCACCCGGCCCTCGATGCCGATCTTGGCGATGATCTGACCACCCTCGAGGTTGCACTCGCGTGCGGTTCTGGTGATGGAGGCCTGGAATCTGACGTCGGCGCCGACCGCCTGCTTGCCCGGCGCCGCCATCGCATAGGTCGAGGCGCCGGCACGGATGTTGACCGGCGGGCAGGTCAGGCCCTCGGTCGGATCCTTCGGTGGACCGCCGGCCGGCAAGTTCTGCTGGTCCGACTTGTCGTCCGAGCTGCCGCCGAACAGGTTCTTGAAGCGATCGGTCAGCGACTGCGCCGCCGCTGATGGAGCGAAGCTGGTCGCGCCGAGCGCCAGGGAAACTGCGGCGAGGGCCGCAAACCGGATTGCACGTATCTCACGCATGGGATGTCCTTAAGGCTCGTCATCGCCCGGCCTCCGCGTCTCGCTTCAACAGCGCGATGCCGGCGAGGCCGCGGCACTTTCATCGTTCAAATTGCCGGCGCGACCCGCGCGGCGAAAGCAGTTCCGAAATCATGCTACCCGCGAAAATCCTCATTCAGCAGGCCGTATAGGAGGTGGTCCTGCCAAACCCCGTTGATGCAGAGGTAGCGGCGCGCCAGCCCCTCGCGGGTAAAGCCGCATTTCTCCAGCACCCGGATCGACGGCGAATTGGTCGGTATGCAGGCGGCCTCGACCCGATGCAGATTGAGCTCGCCGAACAAGGTCGGCAGCAGCAGCCGCAATGCCGCGGTCATATAGCCGCGACCGGCATGCGGCTCCCCCATCCAATAGCCGATGGTGCCGGCCTGCACGATGCCGCGACGGACATTGGCGAGCGTGATGCCGCCGAGCATGGCGTCGTCGCTCTCGCGAAATACGATGAACGGATAGGAACGGTCGGCCGACATGTCCTCGGCATAACGGCGCAGCCTTCGCCGGAAGCCGGACCGGGTCAGATCGTCGGAAGGCCAGATCGGCTCCCACGGCGTCAGATATTCCCGGCTAAAATCGCGCAGTTCCGCCCATTGCATGTAGTCGGCCATCTGGGGCGCGCGCAGAAACAGCCCGTTGCCGCGCGGCGCAAGCGCCGTCGGTCCGCTGGATGGCAAACGAAACAGGGCCACCTGTGATGCTCCCCTGCTCTTCAGCTCCGGCCGCTGACCATTCCGCAACCTGCGTTCTCACGCTGCGGCATGGCTACCTGCGACCTCAATGGAGCTGAGCCTTGGATTTCGACCCACTCAATCCTTCCGCGAATGTCACCGCGCTGTCCAGACCCCTGCCGCTGCCGAGAGCGATCACCGCGGGGCGCGAGCGCGCCAGCAACGTGCGCGCCGCATCCCGGGTGCTCTCGATGCTGACTGCATCGATCTTGGCGACCATTTCCTGCAAAGTCTGCGGTCGGCCATAGGCGAGAATATGGCGCGCGAGCTGTTCGACCCGCGAGGAGCAGCTTTCCAGCGCCATCAACAGCCCGGCTTTCATCTGTGCCTTGGCGCGCGCGACCTCGGCGTCGGTCAAGGTCTCGACCGCGTCGCCGATGATGTCGACAATCACTTCCATCATCTCCGGCGCGTCAGCCGGATCGGTCCCGGTGTAGAGGCCGAAGAACCCGGTGTCGCTATAGGGCGCGTGGAACGTGTAGACCGAATAGCACAGGCCGCGATTCTCGCGGACCTCCTGGAACAGCCGGGACGACATGCCGCCGCCCAGGATGTTGGTGAAGACCTGCAGCGAGAACAGCGACGGATCGGTCTGCGGCACGCCTTCCAGCGCCAGGGTCAGATGCGCCTGCTCGAGGTCGCGATGCACCACCTTGGAGCCGCCCTTGCCGAACGCGGCCGGCAGCGGCTTCGGCGCCTCGGTGCCGTTGAAAGCCGCAAAATGCTTGGTCACGTCGTCGACGATGCGCGCATGCTCGACCGCGCCGGCCGCGGCCACCACCATGTCGGGGCCGCGATAATGCGTCGTGAGATAGCCGTGCAGCTTGTCGCGATCGAACCCCTTCAAGGTGTTCGCTGTGCCGAGCAGCGAGCGGCCCATCGGCTGGTCCGGATAGCAGAGCTCGTTGAGGTGCTCGAACACGACGTCGTCGGGGGTGTCCTGCGCCGCGCCGATCTCCTGCACGATCACGTTCTTCTCGCGCTCCAGCTCCTCCGGCACGAAGGACGGATTGGCAAGGATGTCGGAGAGCACATCGAGCGCCAGCGGCACGTCGGCCTTCATGACCCTCGCATAATAGGCGGTGGTCTCGGTCGAGGTGCCGGCATTGAGATCACCGCCGACCGCCTCGATGGCCTCGACGATCTCGCGCGCGCTGCGCGTGGTAGTGCCCTTGAACGCCATATGCTCGAGCAGATGCGAGATGCCGTGTTCGTCCGGCTTCTCGTCGCGGCCGCCGACGCCGGCCCAGACGCCAAGTGCGGCGGTCTCGAGATGCGGCATCGTGTCGGTCACGACCGTAAGGCCGGTCGGCAGCTTGGTGACTTCCACAGCCATTAACCTGCAACTCCTTGCTTGGCGGCGCGGCTGACCGACAAGATGAACTTCTCGACCTCGGCCTGGTCGTTAGGCATGGTCCGGGCTTGTTCGCGCTTGCTCATCAGCCCCTCGAGCCAGACCGGCAGATGCGGCCGCACCCCGCAAGCAGCTTCCACCGCATCGGGGAACTTCGCCGGATGCGCCGTCGAAAGCACGATGTTCGGCGCCGAGGTATCCGACGAATCGCGGTCGGCTACCGCGAGCGCCACCGCCGTATGCGGATCGACGAGATTGCCGGCCTCACGAAACGCGGCGCGGATCGCGGCCGCCGTCTCGGTCTCGTCGGCGCGGCCGGCGTCGAAATCGGCGCGGATCGCGGCCAGCATCGCATCAGATAGCGCAAAGCGGCCGGACTGCTTGAGCGAGGCCATCAGCCGACGCACGGTGTCGGCGTCACGGCTGGCGGCCTCGAACAGCAGCCGCTCGAAATTCGACGACACCTGGATGTCCATCGAGGGCGAGGTGGTCGCGTGCACCTCGCGGACCTCGTAATGGCCGGTCTTGAGCGTGCGCGGCAGGATATCGTTGATATTGGCGGCGATCCGCAAAGTGCGGATCGGCAGGCCCATGCGCTTAGCAACGTAGCCGGCGAAGATGTCGCCGAAATTGCCGGTCGGCACCGTGAAATCGACGCTGCGCTGAGGCGCGCCAACCGCGACGGCCGAAGTGAAGTAGTAGACCACCTGCGCCACCACGCGCGCCCAGTTGATCGAGTTGACACCGGACAGCGCCACGGCGTCACGGAAGCCGTGGTTGTTGAACAGGCCCTTCACGATGGCCTGGCAATCGTCGAAATTGCCTTCGATGGCGAGCGGGTGGACGTTGGCAGCACCCGCCGTCGTCATCATGCGCCGCTGCACCTCGGAGATGCGGCCGTGCGGGAACAGCACGATCAAATCAGCATTGTCGCGGCCGGCGAAGGCTTCGACCGCCGCGCCGCCGGTGTCGCCCGAGGTCGCAACCACGATGGTGGTGCGCTCGCCACGCTTGGCCAGCACATGATCCATCAGCCGCGCGATCAGCTGCATCGCCACGTCCTTGAAGGCGAGCGTCGGGCCGTGGAACAGCTCCAGCACGAACTGATGCGGCGCCACCTGATTCAGCGGCACCACCGCCGGATGGCGGAAGGTCGCATAGGCCTCGTTGGCCATGCGGCCGAGCTCGGCATCCGGGATCTCGCCGGCGACGAACGGCTTGATCACCTCGACCGCGACCTCCCAATAGGGCCGGCCGAAAAACTGCGCGATCGCCTCATGCGAGAGACGCGGCCAGGTCTCGGGCACGTAGAGGCCGCCATCACGGGCAAGCCCGGTCAGCATCACGTCGCAGAAGCTGAGCGCAGGGGCTTCCCCGCGGGTGGACACGTAGCGCGTCAAATCGCTCTCCAGGCCCTCGTCATCAGACTTAAGCCATTGATTTGATTGTAGATCATAACTGCCTCGCGGCAAACTGGTCTGGCACCATAATCGTTTTGGCCGGGCGGGGAAACCGGTAGTTGCCGCGGAAATGGCCTGCCGGAGCCGCCTTGCGGCAAGCCGAGATTCCCCCTGCTGTCATCGCCCGGCTTGACCGACGATCCAGTATTCAGAGACGGCAGCGATCGCCCCGCGAAGCCGCGGCGTACTGGATCGTCCGCCTGCGCGGATGATGACACGGGAAATGTTGCGCCATCATCCCTTACTCTCCGGCACACACGTCCTCATTCCCGCGGCATGATATGTCCGGGCTTTGCTGGCTTGATCGCCCCCTCAGAAACGAGGGTGCAGGGAAGGCCGGGAGCTCGCCGCTCCCGTGGCCCGCGTGCGAAAAAAATGCACGCGGCGGTCACCACAGGTTCGGCCAAGTCATCCCGGCCCTCCCTGCGCGATTGGGTTACGGCTTATACGCGCTCTCCCCAGGGACCGGCGTTCTTGCCCCTGTCACCCACGATGCTCGTCAAAAGCACCATGCGCTTGGCCTCAGCACCGGGAGGCCAGGACCACACGATTTCACCGTCCACGCCGGTCACGCTCGTCGCGCGCAACCGATCGTGTCCATCGCAGCCCGCCTCCACGTTCGTGACGACGCGTACGCCCCTCCGATGAGGCGGGATGTACATCGACTACCATGATTTCCGAAAAAAAGAAACAAAAATATTTTTCGCGCCGGGCCTTGATATGACCGAACTGCTTGAACGGTCGCGCAAAATCAGCGTTTCGGCGTAGCAATTGTCGCCGTCAAAAACCCCCGTCTTGAACCTGACCGGCGCCTTGCCCGTCAAATGATCAGGTCCGGATCAACGGACTGCAGGCAACGGAGAGCGCAAGTGATCGTCGTGACGACCGAGAATGTGACCGGACACCGGACGGTGCGGATGGTGGGACAGTGCTTCGGTGTTGTCGTGCGTAGCCGCGGCATCGGCGGCAATCTGATGGCCGGGCTCCGCTCCATTGTCGGCGGCGAGATCCACGAATATACCCAGATGCTGGAGGAGGCGCGGCGCCATGCGCTCGACCGTCTCGTGCAGAACGCAACGCAAATGGGCGCCAATGCGGTGCTGATGATGCGCTTCGATAGCGCCGAGATCGGCCAGACCATGAGCGAGATCGTGGCTTATGGCACGGCGGCCGTGATCGAACCGGTGCCATGACCGGCTTTCTGATCTGGCTCGGCATCGTGCTGTTGCCCATGATCGTCTGGGCGCTGTTTCGCAAGGGTGGCTACAAGCGGCGGCCGCTGGATGCGCCGCCCGGACCCGGCTGGGTGCGGACCGAGGAACGGTTCGCCGATCCGACCTCCGGCGAGACCCTCGAAGTCTGGTTTGATCCGCAAACCGGCAAGCGAGCCTATGTGCGGGCACGCGGCGACGCATCGCGGCACTTATAACGCAACTGACAACGCCGAGCGTGGGCCTTGATTACGGCTAGAGGCCGGTCGCGGCGTTGCGCCGGTAACACGACGCGTCGTGTCCGAAACAATCACGTATCGCAGCTCCGCTAGGTCTCGTGATCGTAACGATCACGCAATGATTGTTCACGACCAGCAGGGACTTTGCTATGCCAGAGATACTTGAAATCGCGCTGCCGATCATGCTGGCATCGCTGCTGACCTATGCGAGCCTGCGCGCCTTCAGGCAGAAGAGGGCGATCGTCAGATGGGGCCTCGGCAGCGTCGCGACGCTGCTGACCGTGATCATCACGATCGCGAGCGTGCTCGCGCTCGCCGGCCTGGCGCGATTGGACGCACATGGCGGGCCGGCCGCTTCCCTCACGATCGCCGGTGCCGCCGAGCAGGTGCATCGGGGGCACGAGATCGCCGACGGGTTCTGCAGCGGTTGTCATGCGCCCGACGACGCGGTTGCCGGCCTCGCCGGCGGTCGCGATCTCGGCAAGCATCTCCCGCTGCCGCTCGGCACCTTCGTCGCGCCCAACCTGACGCCGACAGGCCCGCTCGCCGAATGGTCCGACGGCGACATCTTCCGCGCGATCCGCGACGACGTCGATCCCGGCGGCCGCAGGCTGTTCATCATGTCGCTGACCAATGCCTCCCGGCTCAGCGACGACGACACCAAAGCGGTGATCGCCTATCTGCGCAGCCTGCGTCCCGACGGCCGGAACACCGGCGCGACGCCCGACCGGTTCACGCTGCTTGGTCTTGTCATGCTCGGCGCGCACATGCTGCCCGACCCCAAGCCGATACCTGCCGGCATCGTCACCGCGCCGCCGCAAGCGCCGACGAGAGAGTTCGGCGAATACATCCTGTCCTATCAGGATTGCCGCGAGTGCCACGGCAAGGCGCTGTCCGGCGGCGTGCCGGGCCAGCTTCCGCCGCTCGGACCGGATCTCAACGTAGTCAAGGTCTGGAGCTTCGATCAGTTCGCCGCCACCATGCGCACCGGCGTCGATCCCACCGGCCACGAACTCGGCAAGGAGATGCCGTGGCGGCCGGTCGGTCGGATGAGCGACGACGAGCTGCGCGCCACCTACGAATATCTGACGCATATGCCTGCGAGCTGACCGCCAGCTTCATCCATGCGATCGGCACGCAGCATCTCCGCTTCCAGCGCATGAGCGGCCCGTAACACTGGGCCGCCTGCGAACGAACGGACCGTCATCAGCAACACTGAGCGACGGACCGGCGATGACCAACAGCTTCCTACTGAACAAAGCCATCAGCAGAGGCAACGCGCTGATCTGCACCGCGTTTGCTATCGCTCAATCATCACCGCTTGCGCGCTGGGCGCCGATTCCGCTGCGGCTGATCGTGGGGTATGGCTTCGCCGAGCACGGTTTTGCAAAACTGCTGCGTGGCTCAGAGAATTTTACCGGACTGTTGCACGCGATGGGCTTGCCGATGCCGGCGGTATTCGCCTGGATCACCATCATGACCGAAATCGCAGGCGGCATTCTCATGCTGCTCGGTGCGTTGGTGCCGCTGATCAGCATCCCGATGGCGGTCGTTCTGATCGTTGCGATCGTCACGGTGCACTGGCCGTATGGATTCTCGTCGATCAAGCTGCAGGCCATCACGCCGCACGGCGCGCATTTCGGCGAGCCCGGCTATGAGACCGACCTGCTCTACCTCGCCTGCATTCTCGCATTGGTGCTCGGCGGCGCTGGCCCGTTCACCATCGACAATTGGCTCAGGCGCCGCCTCGCGGCGCGATGCGGGAGCGTGTCATAGCAGATCGCGCGTCACCGCCTGCGCGCGCCGGCTGCGGACCCAGACCGCGAACGCGACCAGCAGCGCGGCGGCGAGCGCGAACCAGGTGATGGCATATTGCATGTGCTCGTCGCGCAGATGCGGCGTCAGCGGTCCCGGCTTCGGGATGCCGTTGGCGGGCTCAGGCGTCTCGAGATCGATGTAGAACGGCGCGACCTCACCCCAGCCGAGCGACTTTGCCATCGCCAGGTGATCCCTGGTGAACCACAGCCGCGTGCCATGGTTCGCTGCCGGCGTCAGCCAGCCCGCGCTTTCCGGAAAGCGCAAATAGCCGGTGAGCGTGACAGGCTCGCCGGTGACGAGCTTTCCGACCGCGCGATCCTCGACGCTGCGCTCCTGCATCGTGTTGGGGACGAAGCCGGCGTCGATCACCACCGTCTCGCCCGAGGCGAGCCGGGCCGGCAGGAACGCCCATGTGCCAGGACCGGAGACATCCTCGCGCACGGCAGAGCCGGCGCTATAGACCATCACGTCGGGCTGCTTCAAATAGGTCGCGGTGAAGCTGACACGACGGAATTCATCATGCGCGGCGTTCCGCGTGGGCCAATCCGAAGGCGGCGGCAGCGCGACCGGCGCCGCACCGATGCGGGCGTCGAGCGCTGCGATCAGCGTATGCTTCTCGACCCTGCGCTCGAGCTGCCAGACGCCGAGGCCGACGCAGATCGCAATCATCGCGGCGGTGAACGCGGCAAAGGCGCGCGTGCTGGATCTGGCGGATGTGATGGTCATGCAGACGCGCTCGCGTGGCTCATTGCGGGCCGCGATCGATGAGCTGGCCGGGTGCGGCCTTGTGGTGGAATTGCAGCGCGATCAGCAGCGACTTCATGGCGCGCAGCGGCAACAACGTCGTAACGAGAATCAACGGCAGCCACAACGCGGCATGAACCCAGAACGGCGGCTGATACTTGACCTCGACGATCAGCGCTGCCGTGACCACGATCGCACCCGCGATCAGCACGACAAAAATCGCCGGCCCGTCGCCGGTGTCGATGAAGGCGTAATCGAGGTCGCAGGCCTCGCAGCGGCGCTTGATGTCGAGGAAGCCAGAGAACAGTCTGCCCTGGCCGCAGCGCGGGCAGCGGCAGGCCAGGCCGCGCAGGATGGTCTGCGAGAGCGTGACAGGCTGGTTGATCATCGGCGTTTCCCACCCATCCTTCGTCGAACCAATCGTCCGCACGCGCAATCGCACCGGAGCCCACAACAAAAAGGGCGGCCCTGCGGCCGCCCCTTGTAGCACGATCTCTTGCCGTCAGTGCACGGCGTGGGCCGCGGCCTCGGCGCCGTGGCTGCCCCAGACGTAGATGCAGACGAACAGGAACAGCCAGACCACGTCGACGAAATGCCAGTACCAGGCGGCGAACTCGAAGCCGAGGTGCTGCTTGGGCGTGAAATGGCCGAGATAGGCGCGGATCAGGCACACCGTCAGGAAGATGGTGCCGACCAGCACGTGGAAACCGTGGAAGCCGGTCGCCATGAAGAAGGTGGCGCCAAACACGTTGCCGCTGAAGCCGAATTCGGCATGGGCATATTCGTAGGCCTGCACGGAGGTGAAGACAGCACCGAGCAGGATGGTCAGGATCAGGCCGTATTTCAGGCCCCTGCGATCGTTCTCGAGCAGCGCATGGTGAGCCCAGGTCACAGTGGTTCCGGAGGTCAGCAGCAGCAGCGTGTTGAGCAACGGCAGATGCCAGGGATCGAGCGCCTCGATACCCTTCGGCGGCCACACGCCGGGCACGCTGCAGGCGCCCATCTGGGTGCCGGCACCGCAGCCGAACACGGCGTCGCGGGTCGCCTGCACGGCGTCGGACGGGAACAGCGAGGAGTTGAAGAAGGCCCAGAACCAGGCGACGAAGAACATCACCTCGGAGGCGATGAACAGGATCATGCCGTAGCGGTGATGCAGCTGCACCACGCGGGTGTGATCACCCTTGTACTGCGCCTCCCTGATGACGTCGCCCCACCAGCTCGCCATGGTGTAGAGAACGCCGATCACGCCGATGCCGAACACAATCGGCGCGGCCGAATAAAGGTGGTGCATCCAGCCGACCGCGCCGAACGCCATGATGAAGGCCGACAGCGAGCCGACGATCGGCCACGGACTCGGATCGACGAGATGGTAGTCGTGATGCTTAGCGTGGGCCGTAGCCATGTTAAGTCTCTCCCCAGATCGATGCCGGCTGCACCGGCAGATATTCCTTCAAACCAAAGCACGGAAACGCTAACAACCGCCGCCGCATCACAGGCTGCCCCGTGGCTTCTCCGGCTCACGCGCGGCGACCGGCTTCGGTGCGGCGTCGCGAACCGGGTAGAAAGTATAGGACAAGGTGATCGTGTTCAGCGCGTCGTTCTCGTGGTCGTTCACGATCGACGGATCGACATAGAACACCACCGGCATCTCGCGCGTCTCGCCCGGCGCCATGGTCTGCTCGGTGAAGCAGAAGCAGTTGATCTTGGTGAAGTAGGAGCCGACCGTCAGCGGCGTGACGTTGTAGGCCGCCTGGCCTGTAGTGGTCCGCGCCGACTGGTTGGTCACGGTGTAGTAGACCGTGACCACCTCGCCGATCTTGACCTGGATCTCGGTCTTCTCCGGCTGGAATTTCCACGGCAGCCCGCCGGCGACGTTGGAGTCGAAGCGCACCGCGACGGTGCGTGCGATCGGGCCGGTCTTGGGCGCCGCTTCGGCAACCTGGGTGGTGCCGTTGAAGCCGGTGGCGCGGCAGAACCAGTTGTAGAACGGCACGGCCGCATAGGCGGCGCCGACCATCAGCACCGCGACGGCGCCGGCGGCGCCGCCGACCAGCGCGTCACGCC
>NZ_JBARGP010000528.1:0-7523 GCF_049798375.1 Bradyrhizobium sp. | reverse complement strand
ACCGTCACCGGCGGCGCCGCGACTGCTGCCTGCGGCGGCTTCTGCTGGCTGCAACCGGCAAGCGCAGCCGCGAGCGCGATCACGACGACCTGAGACGAACGAAGAAGCGGCTGCCTCCCGTATAACTTTGTCACGACAACAGCCCCCTGCAAAACGTCCTGCAATCATCTCGCCTGCGCGGCCAGACGGCGCGCACACGAACCCGGTTTCGATCTGGGTTCGACCGGCTCAGATCACAATAGATGATGGGTGGCATTTCTACGACGGCGCGCTGCACCGCCATACCGGTTCAGGGGACAATCGCGAACGGATCGTGCGAATTGATAAAACGAAGATCAATCAGAACAGGCGGCAGCGCCACCCTGCCCCCTCAATCCCCACCAAGCCCGATGCGGTTCGGCAGCCGCTTCTCGAGCGTGTGCTTGAACAGCGCCGCCGACCGAAAAACGGCATGCGCAAACTTGCCGTACGGCAAGGTCAGGAACAGCGCCATGACCGTGCCGAGATGGATCGCCAGCCACAGCGCCATAAAGCGCGTATCGCGCAATACCAACAAGGCAAGACCGGTGATGCTGACGATGAACAGCAACGCGATGAAGCCGCGGTCCATCGGCCGCTGTGCGATATCGCTGCGCTCGGCATCGCGCTGCAGATTGAGCCACAATAGCCCAGCCGGGCCGATCAAGAGGCCGATGCCGCCGATGGTGCCGAGCACTACCGGCCAGCTGAGCCACGGATACGGCGCCTCATAAGAAAACAGATAATGATAGAGCGTCGCGATCGAGGTGGCGGCGAAGCAGAACAGGAAGCCGTACATCGTCAGCTGGTGAAACCAGCGCCGTACAAGGGTGAAACGATCGTCGTCCTCATTGCAGCCGACGCCATGGCCGCCGCCGAGATAGCGCAGCACGGCGACGTCATAGACGGCCTCGACTGCGGCCGGCCCGCGCGCCCTGGCGAGTTCACCCGGCGTTAGAGCTGCGCTCTCGCCCGCCGGCGAGATATCACGCCAGAATTTGCTCACACCAACGGCAAGGGCGGCGATCGCATACAGGAACACGATGCTGAACACGACCGCCAGGAAATTATGCGGGAAGATCGCGTAGAAATTGCCGGCCAACGGCGGATGCACGAGATGGCCCGACATCGCCACCGCTAGTACCAGAAACAACGCGAGCCCACCGGCCAGCGCCAGCGCCACGGTGACGCCCTGGTGCCGGTAGAGCTCGCCGAGCGCGCGCGGCCACGCATAGTCCTGATAGGTCTTGGGGCGGACTTTGGCCATCGCCTGCGGCACGTTGACGGCGAATTCGTGCGGCGGTGCATATTGGCAGGCATAGAGGCAGGAGCCGCAGTTGTGGCAGAGATTGGCGAGATAATGCGTGTCGGCCGCATTGAATTCGAGCCGACGCGTCATGGCCGGAAACACCGCGCAGAAACCTTCGCAATAGCGGCAGGCGTTGCAAATCTGCATGACGCGCGCGACCTCCTGCTCCTCGGCGCCGAGCAGCGAGAGCAGGTCCGTCGGCGTAGTGTCACAGGCCGGGGCCGCGATCGTGTCAGTGAGCGGCGGCATAGGCCAGGTCCTCCTTGAATTCGGGATGCGTAAAGCCGGCGCTCGCCGCGGCGTTGACGCCGGCAATGCGGCCGAAGGCCGTGCCGATGCTCATGCCGACGCCGGCCGTGTAGCCCTTGCCGAGCACGTTGCCGGCCATCATCTCGCCGGCCGCAAACAAATTTTCGCTCGGCACATCGTTGAAGCGGGCTGCCGCGGTGTGGTCGGTCTTCAGGCCGAGATAGGTGAAGGTGATGCCGGGCTTCAGCGGATAGGCGAAGAATGGTCCGGCATCGATCGGCTGCGCCCAATGGGTCTTGGCCGGCGCCAGCCCCTCGGTGCGGCAATCGTCGAGCACGGTGTGATCGAAACGGCCGGGGCGGCAGGCGGCATTGTAGGCGTCGAGCGTTGTCATGAAGGCCGCGACGTCGAGACCGATCTTTTGCGCCAGCTCGGGCAGCGTGTCGGCGCGGGTGCCGGCAAATACCGGCGGCATGAAGCGGCCGACCGCCTTGCGATCGATGATCGACCACGCGGTCTGGCCCGGTTGCTGCGCGACGAGACGGCCCCAGATCGCGTAGCGCTTGGGCCAGAAGTCCTCACCCTCGTCGTAGAAGCGTTTGGCCTCGCGATTGACCACGACGCCGAGCGAAACGCAATCGATGCGGGTGCAGATGCCGCCGTCATACAGCGGCGCGCGGGCGTCGATCGCGACGCAATGCGCTTGCGTCGGATCTCCGATCGAATCCACGCCAGCATCGAGCATGAATTTCAGCAGCACGCCTTGATTGAATCGGGTGCCGCGGATCAGGAAGTTCTCCGCCGTCCACTCGCCGCGCTCGTTCTGGCCCCAGGCCTCGCGCTGCCATTCCAGATTGGATTCGAAGCCGCCACAGGCCAGCACGCAGGATTTTGCGGTGATGCGCTCGCCGGCTTCCGTGATGGCGGCGATGAAGCGGCCGTCCTTCAATTCGAGGCTCTTCACCGGCGTCTCGTAGCGGATCGCAACGCCGAGCTCGCCGGCGCTGCGGTAATAGGCATTCACCAGCGCCTTGCCGCCGCCCATGAAGAAGGCGTTGGTGCGCGCCACGTGCAGTGCGCCCGACAGCGGCGGCTGGAAATGCACGCCATGCCGGCGCATCCAAGGACGGCAGCGCGACGAGTGGCGAATCACCAGCCGCGCCAGCGCCTCATTGGTGAGGCCACCGGTGACCTTGAGCAGGTCCTGCCAATATTCCTCTTCCGGGTAGGCCTCGACCAGCACGTCCTGGGGCGCATCATGCATGCAGCGCAGGTTCCGCACATGCATCGAATTGCCGCCGCGCCAGCTCTGCGGCGCCGATTCCAGCATCAGCACCGACGCGCCGGCCTCCCGCGCCATCAGCGCCGCGCACAACGCGGCATTGCCGCCGCCGATGACGAGAACGTCAGGCGTCTCCTGCATCAGGCCGCGTCTCCCCGCTTCAGTCCGTTCGTTGCCTTATCCTGAGGCTTAGCCTTGCCTGGCCGATATTTCCACCGGAATTGGCCGCAGATCAGCTACCCGCCGGAGCGACGCCGGATGCCTGGCTGCAATGCTTGGCGTCAAGCGCCCGGGCAGTCTAGAACGTCGGCATGTCCGATATACCAGATCCGTCCCAGCCGCTGTCCTTTGACGATCTCGCCGCGGCGATCCGGCAGCGCCGCTCGACCTATGGACATATCAGCGGCTTGCTGCTCGATCGCGCCGCATCTGGCGAGGCCTGGTCCAGCCTGCCCTACCGTCCCGCCTTCGTCGGCGACACCGAGACCGGCGTGCTGCATGGCGGCGTGGTCACGGCGATGCTCGACGAGAGCTGCGGCATGGCGGTGCAGCTCGCGCTCGATGGCAGCATGGCGATCGCCACGCTCGATTTGCGCATCGACTACCAGAAGCCGGCGACGCCGGGGCTGGCCATCAAGGCCCACGCGCACTGCTATCGCGTCACCCGCTCGATCGCCTTCGTACGCGCCACTGCCTATCAGGACTCCGAAGACGATCCCGTCGCGACCGCCACCGCCTGCTTCATGATCGGCGCCAACCGCACCAACATGTTGACCGACAGCCGGGTCAATCCGGGCCCGCTGCCGGGCCTCGATGTGCCGGAGGATCCGACCGGCCCGTTTCCCACCAGCCCATTCGCGCGCTGGCTCGGGATTCGCATGGAGGACGACGGCACCTTGCTGCTGCCGTTCTCGCCCAGGATCATCGGCAATCCGGTGCTGCCCGCGATCCATGGCGGCATGACCGGCGCCTTTCTCGAGACCACGGCCGTCGTCGGCGTCCGGCGCGAGCTCGGCGTTACGGCGATGCCAAAACCGATCGGGCTGACCGTCAACTACCTGCGCTCGGGCCGCGCGCTCGACACTTTCGCGAGCGTCTCGATCGTCAAGCAGGGCCGGCGCGTGGTGGCATTCGAGGCGCGGGCCTGGCAGACCGATCCGGCGCAACCGATCGCCTCGGCCTTCGGTCACTTCATGCTGCGGCAGGCAAGCGGCGCCGATTGAAGCGTGCGTTTCGGCAAACCACGTCAGTCGTGAAAGACCATGTTGCGCTTTTGCGGCAAGGCCTCGTGCTGTCGCGGCCGGGTCAGGCCGCCAGAAGGAGAGCGTCGACATGCCCACCATCACCACCACGGACGGCACCGAGATCTACTACAAGGATTGGGGCCAGGGACAGCCGATCGTGTTTCATCATGGCTGGCCGCTGAGCGCCGACGATTGGGACAATCAGATGCTGTTCTTCCTGCAGCAGGGTTTTCGCGTCATCGCGCATGACCGGCGCGGCCACGGCCGATCGAGCCAGACCAGCGTCGGCAATGACATGGACACCTATGCGGCCGACGTCGCCGCGCTCGCGGCGGCGCTCGACCTGCGCAACGCGGTTCATATCGGTCATTCCACCGGCGGCGGCGAGGTGACGCGCTATGTCGCCCGCCACGGCAAGGGCCGCGTCGCCAAGGCGGTGCTGGTCAGCGCCATCGCGCCGATCATGGTCAAGAGCGACAGCAATCCGGAGGGCTCGCCGCTCGGCGTATTCGACGATCTCCGCAAGCAGCTCGCCGCCAACCGCGCCCAGTTCTATCGCGAGGTGCCGATGCCGTTCTACGGCTTCAATCGCCCCGGCGCCAAGGTGCTCGACGGCGTCGTCGACAATTGGTGGCGGCAGAGCATGATGGGCGCGGCCAACGCGCATTACGACTGCATCAAGGTATTCTCCGAGACCGACTTCAACGGCGATCTGAAGCTGATCGACGTGCCGACCCTGGTCATGCATGGCGACGACGACCAAATCGTGCCCTATGCGGATGCCGCGCCGCTGTCGGCGAATATCCTCAAGAATGCGACCTTGAAGATCTACAAGGGCTATCCGCACGGCATGCTGACGCTCCATGCCGACGTGCTCAATCCCGACATCCTGGCGTTCATCAGAGATTGAGCGCGCAGAGCCGCGCAAAGAAAAAGCCGCTTGCACCGATGAGGTGCGAGCGGCCAAGTCTAGGGAGGAAACGCCCAAAATGGGCTGACCTCTACCTATGCGATTGCCGGACCGAAAAACATCCGGACATTTCCGGGGCCGAGCAAATAGCGTTGTCGCGAGATGAACGGCGTGACGCCTTTCACGCAGCATTCACCATGGCTACGACGTCCGCGTGCTGCGGCGAGGCTGAACAACCTTCGGGCCGAGCTGGGAACCCGTACGAGATAGTGCCGACGAAACTAACTTCGGTAAGTCCTGAGGATGCCTGCGACGTTGCTTGACAGGCAGGGACGCCCCTCCTTATATGCCGCGCGTTCGCAGCCATATGGTCGACAACGACCGGCCGAACGCCGTGGCGGGGTAGCTCAGCTGGTTAGAGCACGGGAATCATAATCCTGGGGTCGGGGGTTCGAGTCCCTCTCCCGCTACCATATTGATTCTATAAGCATTTTGTCTTTTTCATCGCTGGCTGTACCCGCATCTGAACTCCCTGCGCGAGGCTTTCTGCGACGGGGGCTTCCCAGGCTGAATCATGCTCACCGGGCCCTTCCGGCTTCGTCGCCATACAGACGTGAGCGCCGGGATTTCGTAGAACCCGCGCATGCAGCCTCGCGATCCGGAACAGGATGCCGCTCCGCCGGCCCACCGCAAGATCATCCACATCGACATGGATGCGTTCTATGCGTCGGTCGAGCAGCGGGACAATCCGGACCTCAGGGGCAAGCCGGTGGCGGTCGGCGGCTCGAAGGAGCGCGGCGTCGTGGCGGCCGCGAGTTACGAAGCCCGCAAGTTCGGCGTCCGCTCTGCCATGCCGTCGGTCACCGCAAAGCGGCAATGTCCGGACCTGATCTTCGTCAAGCCGCGGTTCGAGGTCTACAAGGCGATCAGCCTGCAGATCCGCGCCATCTTCGCCGAGCACACGCCGATCATCGAGCCCCTGTCGCTCGACGAAGCCTATCTCGACGTCACCGAAAACCTGCAAGCCATCCCGCTCGCCAGGGATATCGCGCTCGCCATCCGGGCAAAGATCAAGGCCGAGACCGGCCTCAATGCCTCGGCCGGCATCTCCTACAACAAGTTTCTGGCCAAGCTCGCGTCCGATCACCGCAAGCCCAATGGCCAGTTCGTCATCTCGCCCGGGATGGGACCAGCCTTCGTGGAAGCGCTGCCGGTGGGCAAATTCCACGGGATAGGTCCCGCGACCAGCACGAGGATGAATGCGCTTGGCATCTTCACAGGTCTCGACATGCGCAACCAGACGCTCGAGTTCATGAACGCGAATTTCGGCAAATCCGGCGTCTACTATTACTGGATCTCGCGCGGCGTCGACGAGCGGCCCGTGCGAGCCGACCGCATCCGAAAGTCAGTCGGCGCGGAGACGACCTTTTCGACCGACCTCATCGAATTCGATGCCATGATCGCCGAGCTTCGGCCTCTCATCGACAAGGTCTGGCGTCACTGCGAAGCGACGGGCAATCGGGGTCGCACGGTGACGCTGAAAATCAAGTTCGCCGATTTCGAGATCATGACACGCAGCAGATCCGTCCCCTCGCCGGTCGCCAGCCGGGACGAGCTGGAGAGCATGATCTCCAGCCTGCTCGAATGCGAGATGCCGCTGCCGAAGCGCGTCAGGCTGCTCGGCGCATCGCTGTCGTCCCTGCAAAGCGAGAACGACAGCGAGCCACAACTGGATTTCGGCCTGTGAACCGGCCTCAGTCGGCGAAGATTGCTTGTGCGCTGTGAATTTTTTTCTCGCGGCTTAAGTACGAAAGTCCACATATCAGCGCGTCCCAGCAGCCGTAAATCACCGCTTGAGGTGGCTGGTCGGCCATGTCCTAATGCCACGTCTCGCGCGAGTCTTCATCTTGTTCCAGTCGAAATTGAGCACGTCCACGCAACGCCTGCTGCGAGCTGCCGTCATGGCCGGCCTTGTTGCAAGTTCCCAAGCCTTTGCGCAGGACGACAAGAAGACCGACGATGACAAGCCTGCCGATCCGGACACCGGCGAAAGCACGGTCGAGGAAAAGACGCTGGGACTGCTCCCCAATCCGTTCCAGAAGGACGGCGTGAAATTTGCCGCGACCTACATCGGAGAGACACTCGGCAATGCCTCCGGCGGCCTGAAGCAGGGCGCGATCTATGAAGGACGGCTGAACCTTGCGGTCGATGTCGATCTGCAAAAGCTGGCCGGCATCGACAAGCTGACCTTCCACGCCAACATGTTCCAGATTCATGGCGATGGATTGTCGCGCGACTATCTCGGCAACTACCTCGTCGTCAGCGGCATCGAGGCATTGCCATCGACGCGATTGTACGAAGCCTATTTCGAGAAGCAATGGGGCGACAAGAAGGTCTCGCTGAAGTTCGGCCAGCTGGCCGCCGACAGCGAGTTCTTCAATACCAAATACACCGATGTCCTCACCAACGCCTCCATGGGCTGGCCAGCGATCACCTCGCTCGATCTGCCGA
>NZ_JBARGP010000527.1:0-9716 GCF_049798375.1 Bradyrhizobium sp. | reverse complement strand
CTTTGTGACCGGCGGCACCTTCCCGGCCTCGGCCGCGGCCAAGGCCGCGCTGGAAGCCCTGGTGCGGTGCCTGGCGATCGAGCTTGCGCCGGCGGGCGGCACCGCCAACATCGTGTCGCCCGGCTATACGCGCAAGGATCCGGGCCGGCTCGGCTCGCTCGATCCTGCCGCTTGGCAGGTCGCGGCCAAGGCAAATCCGCTGCAGCGGCTGGCCGAGCCCGACGACATCGCTGGTACCGTCAACTTCCTGCTGTCGGCAGCGGCGCGCCACATCACCGGCGCGGTGCTGCCGGTCGATGGCGGGCTGACCCTGGCTTGAGTGAAATCTGGACAGAGCAATGAGCGAGAGCATGACGGATCAAGCAACCGATGTGGTCGTGCTCGGCGCCGGCATCGTCGGCGTCTCCACAGCCTACGCGCTCCGCGAGCGCGGCCTGTCGGTGATGCTGATCGATCGCAAGCCGCCGGGCGAGGAAACCTCCTACGGCAATGCCGGCATTCTCTCGAGCGGCTCGATCCTGCCGCTCAACAAGCCCTCGCTATTTTCCGCGCTGCCGTCCTATCTGACCAATCAGAGCGCGGCGCTGCGCTGGAATCCGGCCTGGACCGTGCGCAATCTCGATTGGGTGCTGCGCTTCCTCGCCAACGCGGTGCCGTCGCGGGTGCAGCCGCGCGCCGTAGCGCTGCACGGCCTGATCGGCGCGTCCTTGGCCCTGCACCGCGACTGGATCGTCAGGGCCGGCGAGCCGCAGCGCATTCGCGAGACCGGCTGGCTCAAGGCTTGGCGCGGCGATGGCGCCGCGGCGGCAAAAGCAGAGCAGGCATGGCTGGCCGCGTTCGGCATCAAGAGCGAGCTATTGGATCGCCAGGCGATCTCCGCGCTCGAGCCCAACATCCTGCCGGTCTACAAGACAGGCCTGCTGCACAGCCAGACGGCGTCGGTCGATTCGCCGGGCAATGTGGTGAAGGCCTACGCCAAGATGTTCGAGGCCGCGGGCGGCGTGATGCGGCAGGCGCCGGTCAAGGCGCTGGCGCCCGACAGCGCCGGCTGGCGCGTCATCTTCCAGGACGGTGCCACCCGCGCGCGCCATGTCGTAGTGGCGCTCGGGCCGTGGTCGCCAGACATCCTGCGGCCGCTCGGCTATCGCGTGCCGATGGCGTTCGAGCGCGGCTATCATCGCGAGTTCAGGCCGGATCCAGCGCGCCAACTGCTGCGGCCGATCAACGATGCCGATGGTGCGTTCCTGATGACGCCGATGGAGCAGGGCATCCGCATCACCTCTGGCGTCGAGCTGACCGATCGCGACGCGCCGTCGTCCACCGCGCAGCTCGACAAGATGGTGCCGCTGGCGCGCAGCGTGGTCGAATTCGGCGACGCGGTCGGTGAGCCTTGGCGCGGCGCGCGGCCGACGTTGCCGGACTCGCTGCCGATGATCGGGCCGGCGCCGCGGCATTCCGGCCTGTGGCTTGCATTCGGCAACCAGCATATCGGCTTCACCACGGGGCCGGCGACGGGGGCAGCGATCGCGGCGATGATTGCGGGCGAGGCGCCCAGCTTCGACGTCACGGCCTTTGCGCCGAGCCGCTATCTCTGAGACATGAACCTTAAGAACCTGGGGTCGCCATGCACTATGTCTGGGATTTCGCGATCCTTGCCAGATACAGCCATCTGTTCTGGGTCGGGGTCGGCTGGACCATGGCCTATACAGTCGGCACCATCCTGGCCGGCACCCTGATCGGGCTCATCGTCGGCATCCTGCGGCTGCGGCCCATACCGGTGATCGACTGGCTGCTGCTCAGCTATATCGAGCTGTTTCGTTGCACGCCGCTGCTGGTCCAGATCATCTGGTTCTACTACGCCTTCCCGGTGGTGATCGGCGTCAACATCCCGGCCCATGTCGCGGCGATGAGCGTGCTGTCGCTCTATGGCGGCGCGTTCTATGCCGAGATCGTGCGCGGCAGCATCGAGAGCGTGCCGCGTGGCCAATGGGACGCGGCGCGTGCGCTGGGCCTGCGCTCCTGGCGGATGATGCGGCTCGTGATCCTGCCGCAGGCACTGAAGCCGATGCTTGCGCCTTACGTCAACCAGTCGGTGACGCAGCTCAAGAACACCTCGCTGGTGTCTGTCATCGCGGTGCCCGATCTGGTCTACAACGCGACCCTGATCAACGCCGATACCTACCGGCCGCTCGAGGTCTACACCATCGTCGCCGTGATCTATTTCGCGATCCTGTTTCCGGCGACGCTGATCGGGCGCCGGTTCGAGCGCGGTATGACCTACGATAGGGTGTAGATCACGCCGCGCTGGCGTTTGACTCAGATATCGAGATCGACCGGGACGTCCTCGGCCTTGACGCCTGACAGCGCCAGGCCCTTGACGAACCATTCACGCATCTGGCCGATGCCGCGGTTGTAGTCGATCCAGACCGACAGGAAGTCGCGCCACGCCTTGTCCGGCTCGCGCCGCACCGCCGTCGCGGATGCCACCGACACCGAGGGCGACTGCAGGATCTTGTAGGTACCAAGGTTCGGATTCTTGGCGATCGCGGTCAGACCCAGCACCAGCGCGTTGACGACGCAGTCGACCCGGCCCGACGCCATCTCCAGCATCACCTCGTCGCGCGACTTCAGCGACTTGATGCTGGCGTTCGGCGCAAAGCGCCGCGCCACCGCCTCGTTGGCGGAGCCGACGTCGACCGCGATCTTTACCTCGGGCTTGTTGATGTCGGCCCAGGTCTTCGCCTCCAGGCCCTTCTTCAGCATGGCGCCGAACGGATGCGGAAACACGGTCCGGGTGAAGTCGACGACCAGCGCCCGCTGCGGCGTCGGATTGAGCGCGAAGCCGAGATCGATCTTGTTGGATTGCAGGTCGAGAATCGAATTGCCGTAGGTCGATTCGGTGTATTCGAGTTTGACGTCGAGCAGCTTGGCGAGGTCGTTGGCCATCTCGATCGAGAAGCCCGACCAAGTGCCGGTGGCGAGGTCCTTGTTGAAATAGGGCAGCTCGCCCGGCAGCACGGCGATGCGCAGCGTCTTGCTGGCGCGGATGCGATCCAGCGTGTTGTCCCCGGCCTCAGTCGCCGAGGCCGGACGCGTCATCGCCGTGGCGAGCGCGGCGCCGCTGCCGATCGCCAGCGCGTAACGCAGCGCGTCGCGGCGATCTTCGGAAATTGTCTGTTCGTCTGATATGGTCAAATCATCCTCCTGCACCAACCGCGAGAAAGCCTAGCGTCGCCGTTGCATGCCAGCAACAACGATATCAGCCGTTCCGGCAACTGCGACTTAGGGCGCAATGCACTACGCGACCTGAGGATGCATCCGGCAGCCGAGATCTGCCCGGTCGGCGCGCAACGCTGATCAAGATGTAGACGTATCGGCCATCAGCTTGAGCCTGCGGCCGAGCCATTCGGTTGTCGGCGCCTGGATCAGGATGGTCATCAGAATCGCGACGAAGGTGACGGACGCGATGATTTCGGCGCCCGGAGCCTTGATGCCGAGGAGGAGGCCTGCGAGCGCGGCCGGGATCACACCGGTCTCGCGGGTCCAGCACATGAAGATGAGCTCAGCCAGGCTCCAGCGCGCGCGCCGGTCGACGCCGGCGCAGAGAAAGACGGTCAGCGGCCGCGCCACCAGCATCAGCACGGTGACGACAGCGACACCGCCGAGCCAGTAACGGCTCATCAGTGCGAAATCGACCTGGGTGCCGAGCAGGATGAAGATGAAGATTCGCATGATGAAGGCGGTGGTCAGCACGAACTCTTCGAGCTTCGCGCCCTCGGTTTGCGTCATTCGAAAGCCGAATGTCTCCTTGTTGCCGAGCACGACGCCGAACACGAACACGGCCATGAAGCCGGAGGCGTGCAGGCCGGAGGCTCCGAAATAGGCGCCGATCACCGCGACCAGCGTGATGACGGGCGCGTATTCGGCGAGGAACGCCCATTTCTCATGAGCGATCAGGAAGCAGGCGAGGTAGCCCAGCACGAAGCCGGCTCCGATGCCGACAGCGGATTGCCAGATCAGATCGACCATGGCGTGGGCCGGCGAAAAGCCGCCGGCACCGGTCGCGACAGCAAGCAAAGCGAAGGTGATGATGGCGGCCATCGCATCGTTGAAGGCGGATTCGCTCATCACGGTCTGCGCGAGACGGTCGCGAATCCGCACCTGCCGGAACACCGGCACCAGGGTCGCCGGATCGGTGGAGGCGAGCGTGGCGCCGAGTAGCAGCGCGACAGGCAGCGGCAGCGAAAGGATCCAGGCGGCCGCGAGGCCGGTCACCGCGCCGGTGATGACCACGCCGATGGTGGCGATGATGAGGATCGTGATCCAGACCTCGCGCAGCACCGCAAGGCGCAGCGCCGCGCCGCCATCGAACAGGATGTAGCTGGCGCCGAACAGCAGGATGATCTGGTTCAGCGCCGAGTCAGCGCTGATATCGATCAGCCCGAGCGTATGGGGTCCGATGGCGATGCCGGTGATCAGGAACAATGCAACGTCGGGAATGCGCACCTTCTGTGCTGCAAAGGCAACGAGCGTGCCGATCGCAAGAATGAGTCCCGCGTCCAGCAATACCTGTCGTGCGATCTCGGTCGAGGCTGATGTCTCCATGATCGGCCCAATAGCAGGAACGCGCTCAGGTGTCAGCACGAAGCGAGACGATGGGCGCGTCCTTTTCGCGCAGCCGCGTCGTGAGTGGGTTGAGTATCTGGGGCGCTAGATAGATCGGAAACTGGCTCATCGCGAAATAGAGCCAGGTGGTGCCCGGCAGCGCCCCCTCGGTCGCCGCCAGCATCAGGCCCATGTTGCGCAACGAGACCATCAGGCCGAGCGCCAGAGCACGCTCGGAGCCGTAGCTCCGGAACAGCAGGAGCGTGGCACCGAGCAGCACGAAAAACATCGCCAAGGCCAATGCCGCGAGCGCCAGGACGTGCAGGGGGGCGGCGCGGAAATCGGTAATGAAATTGCTCATCACGGCGGCGACAAACACGAACAGGATCAGCACATTGAGACCATCGATCGGCGCGCGCTGCCGCTTGATCGCCGCGTCGCCGAAGGCAAGCCGGATCACGACCGCGACCGCCAATGCGCCGGCGAGGATCGCCGCAAGCTGCAGCCCGAGCGCAGCCGGAGACAATGACAGCATGCCGCCGAGAAAGATGTGCGCGAAAACAGGTGCGGTGAACGGCACCAGCGCGGTCGAGGTCACGAGCGTGATCAACACCAGCGTCGCATCGAGCCCCATCAACGCCGCGAGGGCAGGCGAGGCCATCATCGGCGAGGCCATGCCCTGCAGCATCAAAGCGAGGAACAGGTCCGGCGCCCGGGCATCAATGCCGATCAGGTGCACGGCGCCGCCGATCAGCGCCGGCACGGCGATCGTCGTCCAGGCCGTCGCGGTGAGCACCAGCGCAGGGCGGCGCAGATAGGCCCGCAGGCTCGATGGGTCGACCCGCATGAAGGAGATGATGAGCAGCAGGACGATTGCCTCGGCAACATAGGGCCGCAGCAATTCGCCGAGCGGCGGTACGGCGATCCCGAGCACAACCAGGACGGCAATCGCGCGGGTGCCCAGGCTGCCGAGCCAGGCGAGCGCACGTACAGGCAGGGCGATGACGGATTGGAGCGGGGAGGGCATCGAGAGTCCGAAGGGCATCAATGAACCGCGCGACCATGCGTGCGCGGGACGCTTGCGCAAAGTCACATCTGATTACGGTCGATGTCGCAGTCGGCCCGCCCCGCGGTTTGGCCGGTCAGCCCCGGCCATTCGAGAAATAGAATTTGGGGAGCTGCTTGGCATATGGTACAACTTCAGCGAGTTTTATTTTTTCGACAGCGATTTCAACCGCCCGTCGACCCGTCTCGTCGTCTGGGCATGCATTGCCATAAGACAGCCTGGCTGTCGCTCGGATTGGGGGAAATGTGATGGTCGCAAAAAAGAAGGCCGCGAAATCGAAGGCCAAGAAGGTCAAGGCAAAAGCCAAGACCAACGCAAAAGCCAAGACCAAAGCGAAGACAAAGGCCAAGACGACCAAAGCCAGGGCGACTAAGGCCAGGACGAAAGCGAAGACCGCGAAAGCGAAGACCGCGAGGGCTAAGGTCGGGACGAAGGCGAGCAAGGCGAAAGCCAAATCCGGCGGGCGTGCAGCTGGACGCAAGACATTGCCGTCTCGCGCGGCTAAATCGAAGACGGGTGGCCCGAAATCCAAGATAGGCCGATCCAAGACCGGCGCATCCAAGACCGGCGGATACAAGACAGCCGGGTCCGAGGCAGCCGCCAAGATCGCGCAGAACAAGACCACGCAGAAAGTGGCGAGCCGGAAGACCGGCGCAACGGCTGCCAAGACCACAACCGGAACGGCGGCGCGACCCAAGCCAAAGCCGAAAACCAGGCCCTTGCCCACGCCGAACGTGACCCCGCCGGCATCCGGCGCGCCGACGTCACAGCCCGCTCCATCCCACCCCGCGCCGCCCGTTCCGATGACGCCGCAAGCCGCGAGCAGCTCGGATTTCGAGGTCGTTGGCACCAATCCCGAAGCCCTGTTCACGCTCAAGCTGCACCGCGGTGACGGCATGACGCTGATCGCCATGAATTGGAAGAATGGCGAGCCGCCACAGAATCTGGTCGGTTTCGCAATCGAATATCGGGAGCCGGGCGGCGGCCAGTTTTTCGCGCTGAATAACCGGCTCGGTTTCCTCGGTGCGGATGGCAACGTCGATCCCGCCCAGCTTTCGACGCTGCAATCGCCGATTCAGAAATTCCGGTGGGTGCATTTTCCGCGTAACGCCGATCTGGTTGGCGACTTCAATTATCGCGTCACGCCCATGTTCATGGATGACCACGATCAGCTCAGCAAAGGTGCAGCGCAGGAGGTGACGCTCCAGCTTGCGCGTGAGACCTATCCGGGCGTCGCCAACGTGACGTTCACCCGCGGCTTCGTCTCTTCACAGGCTTTTGTCGATCGTTACATGAAAGATGGTCCGATCGGGACGCTGGTGGCTCCTGTGGCCAACAAGGGCCTCGATTTTACATCGACGCATCCCGACAGCGCCGCGGCGCTCGCCTGGATGGGTTTCGAAGCACGCGCTGCGATCCTTGCCACCCTCGATCAGGCGATTGCCGATCAGGCCGAGGTCCGTGTCGTGGCCTATGATTTCAATCTGCCCGAAATCGTCGATCGCCTCGAACGGCTGGGCAGCCGGGTCAAGATCATCATCGACGACAGCTCGACGCATGGCAAATCGGACTCCGCCGAGACCGAAGCCGAGGGCCGTCTGGTCACTTCGGCTGGGCGCGACAATGTCAAACGCCAGCACATGGGCAGCCTGCAGCACAACAAAACGATCGCGGTGAAGGGCGCCAACGTCAAGAAGGTCGTGTGCGGTTCGACCAATATGTCCTGGCGCGGGTTCTATGTGCAGGCGAACAACGCGCTGGTGCTGACCGGCGAAACCCCCGTCGATCTATTCTTCGCGGCTTTCGATCAGTATTTCGACGATCCCAAGGAGAACGATGTCGCGGGATTTGGCGCCACCCCATCCGCCGATTGGAATGACCTCGGCCTTCCCGGCATCGATGCAAAGGTCGCGTTCTCGCCGCACAGCGCGGCCAACGCCAAGCTCGCTGAGATCGCAGAC
The DNA here is from genome assembly GCF_049798375.1 of Bradyrhizobium sp. Lineage (GTDB taxonomy): Bacteria > Pseudomonadota > Alphaproteobacteria > Rhizobiales > Xanthobacteraceae > Bradyrhizobium. The sequence goes on along the minus strand of NZ_JBARGP010000527.1, from coordinate 2,084 downwards.
GATATCGAGAAAAACACGACGTCGTCGCTGCTTTATTCGCTCGCATTCCTCTACGAAACGCCGGGCGTCGTGCTGGACGCCATCAAGGCCGTCACGGACAACGCCAACATCTTCGTCTATGGCATTTCCGACAAGCATGTCGGTGGTCTGGACGTGCAGGATCCGAGCGGCAATGTCGCGCCGGTGTTTGCAGCGGAGCTCAGCGCCAACGTCCCGGAGCCTTTCAAATCGGAGCCCTCGGGCGGCATGGGCACCCGCATGCATCACAAGTTCACCGTGATCGACTTCGACAAGCCGACGGCGCGGGTCTATCTCGGCTCCTACAATTTCTCCACGCCGGCGGATCGCAAGAACGGCGAGAACCTCGTGATTGTCAGGGATCGGCGCATCGCGGTGTCCTACATGATCGAGGCTCTCGGTCTGTTCGATCACTACTCTTTCCGGGTCGCCATGAAGACGGCGACAACCAAGAACGAGAAACTACATCTCCTCAAGCCGCCGCGCGCACCCGACGAAAAGCCGTGGTGGGACGACGACTATACGGTCGCGCACAAGATCAAGGATCGCCTGCTGTTCGCGTGACCGCGGGCGGTACGCCTTCGGCGGGATGGATCGTTCTGATCCTCCCCACCGACGTGTGCTGTCTGCTACGGCGGTCGTGCCAGCTGACGAGCGCACGCTTAGTTCAGCTGCTTCAACCATGCACCGATATCGCTCGCCGCGACATTGGCCTGCTGCAGCAGCTTGCCCATGGTGAAGAAGCCGTGGAATTGGCCGGGGAAGCTGCGATGGGTGACGGGAACGCCGGCCTCCTGCAGCCGCTGCGCATAATCGTCACCCTCGTCGCGCAGCGGATCGGCGCCGGCGGTCAGCACGTAGGCCGGCGGCAGGCCGGCCAGCGTTGCGGCCTTGGCAGGCGAGGCGCGCCAGTCATGGATGTCGGCCGCGCCGGTGAGGTAGTGATCGCGAAACCAGCGGATCACCGAATGCGTCAGCAGCACGCTGGTCTCGGGCTCGCTGTGCGAGGGATGCGCCATCGCGAAATCGGTGGCAGGATAGATCAGCACCTGGCCTGCGAGTTGCGGTCCCTTGCCATCGCGTGCCGCGAGGGCGACGACCGCTGCGAGATTGCCGCCGGCGGAATCGCCGCCGACGCTCAGGCGCGCCGCATCGATGCCGAGGGAGGGGGCATTGTCCGCGACCCATTGCGTCGCGGTCACGGCGTCGTCGACCGCGGCGGGAAATTTGTGCTCGGGCGCGAGCCGGTAGTCGACCGAGATGACGATCAGCTCGCCTGCGTGCGCGAGCGCCCGGCAGGCCACGTCATGGGATTCGAGATTGCCGATCACCCAGCCGCCGCCATGGAAGAACACCAGCGCGGGCGAGAGGCCATCGACCAGTCTCGAATCGTGCGGTCGATACAGCCGCGCGGGAATCGCTCCGTGCGGCGCGGGGATGCTGAAATCCCTGACCTCGGCGAGGGCGGGCGGCTCGGGATTGGTGACCAAGCGGGCGGCGAGATAATAGGCGCGGGCCTCGTCCGGCGTCAGCGTCTCGTAAGCGGGCCGGCCGGCCTCCTGGAAAGCCTTGTAGACGGCGGCGGCATCGGCATCGAGCGTGACGGGCATTGCGTGTCCTCTATCGCATTCAGTTCGGCCCGGCGGCCTGTTGTCCGCAGGGCGCGGAACCATTTGAGAAGACTATTTCATTCGCGTTGCGGGCTGACCAGTCCAAACGGCCACGCCCAGTCGCCCTTTCCCCGCCGTATTCGGCATGTTAACGGGATAGCCTGATCGAGAGCGGCGGATGGGACATGACGTTATTTGACTGTCCAGAATCCCGATTCGCCTGATAAAGCCGCGCGAGATGCATCGAACCATAACCCTGACCGGTCTCGCGGCCATGCTGGCCGCCACATTCCTCGCGCTGTCCACGCCGGCGCGGGCGCAGATCGGCACGATTTTCTCCGACCCCGTTCCGCGTCCTCCCGGCAATATTCCGCGCCGTGGCGAGCCGATGCCGCCACCTGACGACGAGGAGGAAGAGATACCGGAGCTGCCGCGGGGCCGGGTGCTGCCGGCGCC
>NZ_JBARGP010000526.1:0-11111 GCF_049798375.1 Bradyrhizobium sp. | reverse complement strand
GCGCGGGTGTGGCAGCGACGTTGCGCATGGGCGCGGCTGCCACGACCGCAGAGACCTGCGGCGCGGTGACGCGCAGCAGTTCGCCGGTCACGACCACGCCCGAGGTCAGCATCAAGGTCGCAAGCGTCGCGATGAGAACGATCGGCAGCTTCTTCGGATAGGCCGGCGTGTTGGACACGATCGACCGCGAGATGATCCGCCCCTCCGCCGGAGCGGTATCGAGGCTTTCGCGGGTGTTGGCCTCACGATATTTGGCGAGATAGGATTCCAACAGGTCCCGCTGCGCCTTGGCTTCGCGCTCCAGCGCCCGCAACTGCACATCCTGGCCGTTGGTCGAGGTGGCCTGCTTCTTCATTTGGTCCAGGCTTGCACTCAGGGCATCGACTCGCCCTCCCGCGATCCGTGCGTCGTTCTCGAGCGAGCGCGAGATCTTGCCGGCCTCGTCACGGATCTGGCGATCGAGATCGGAGAGCTGCGCTTTCAATTCCTTGATGCGCGGATGATTGTCGAGCAGGGTCGAGGACTGTTCCGCAAGCTGCGCACGCAGCGTGACGCGCTGCACCGACAGCCGCCGCATCAGCTCGGAATTGAGCACCTCGGGCGCCTCGATCGGCCGGCCGCCCTGGATCATCTCGCGGATCAGCCGCGCCTTGGTTTCGGCATCCGACTTCAGCGCACGAGCATTGTTGAGCTGGGTGTTGATCTCGCCCATCTGCTGGTTGGAGAGCGTGGTGTTGTTGGTGCCGACGAACGAGCCGGATTTGGAACGGAAATCCTCGGCCCGCGATTCCGCCTCGGCGACCTTCTTGCGCAGATTCTCGATCTCGCCCGCGAGCCAGGTGCTGGCCGATTTTGCCTGCACCTGACGCGCATTCTGCTGCAGCACCAGATAACCGTCGGCGATCGAGTTGGAGACTTGCGCGGCAAGGTCCGGATCCTGCGATTGGAACTCCACCACGATGACGCGCGATTTGTCGACGGCGTAGACGGTCAGCCGCTCGTAATAAGCGTCCATCACCCGCTCTTCTGGGGTCATCGACAGCGGATCGCGCACGATCCCAACCAGCGCCGCCAGCGATTTCAGCGGCGAGATCCCCCGCAACACCGGATCGAATTCAGGCAACTCGGCGAGCTTGTTCTTCTTGATGATCTCACGCGCGAGGTCGCGTGACAGCACGAGCTGCACCTGGCTGGTCACCGCCTCGGGGTCAAGCGGCGCCGTCCGCTCCTCGTTGCGCTCGCTGTTCGGGCGCAGGAACACATTCTCGCGTCCGTCGATCAGAATACGCGCTTCGGATTTGTAACGCGGCGTAACGAGATTGACGCCGGTGATGGAAAGCACGAGCGCCAGCAGCGTCGGAACAATGATGAAACCGCGCTTGCGCAGCAGAGCCCGGCCAAGCAGGCGGATATCGATGTCGCCGAATGGGGCAGCCGCGTCAGCGGACGCCACCCCGGCAGGCACAGATATCGCGACGGCTTGTTCGACCTGCGTCTTCGCCTTGCCGGCACGCCAGAACGCCAACCGCATTACTTACTCCTGCGAGGCAAAACGCCACCACTCCACACGACAAGGTAGAATTACACTCCATTAAGGTTGCTGCCGGGTTAATCTGATCAGGCGCCGATGACGAGTAGGAAGACATGCCACGAACATGTTACCGTCGCGCAAGGCATTCCAGATCCTGTCGACCATGGGAGCCCGGTTGTCTTACACTTTATTAACTACGAACCGCCTATCGCTTCCAGATCACCTCCAAAGGTGGACGCCATGAACCGCCGACGCAATGCTCTTTCCGTCCCGTGCTGCGCGCTGTCGCGTGACGTGACGGCGGCATGGACGGTCGGCTGCCGCGTCGCAAGATCGTCCTGACGATGGGAGTGGCATCGGACCAGCCGCTGCGGATCCTGCACGCCACCCGTGCGCCAGTCGGCGGCATCTTCCGTCACATCATGGATCTTGCATACGGTCAGATCGAGCGCGGCCACCACGTCGGCATCGTCGCCGACAGTCTGACCGGCGGCGACCGCGCTGCCCAGGCGCTGGCCGAGATCGCGCCACGCCTGAAGCTTGGCCTGCATCGTATTGCGATCCACCGCGAACCGTCGCCGACCGATGTCATCGTGTTCAGACAGTTCGCCCGCCTCAATCAGGACCTGCAGCCGGATGTGCTGCACGGTCATGGCGCAAAAGCCGGCGCCTTCATCCGCATGATCAGACATCGGCCCGGCACGATCCGAGTCTACACGCCGCATGGCGGCTCGCTGCATTACCCGCCCAACACGGCCAAGGGCGCGCTGTACAGCCGGCTCGAGCGCGCGCTGATGCACCGCACGGAGCTGTTCCTGTTCGAGAGCGCGTTTGCGCGCGACACCTATCAGCGGATGATCGGCACCCCCAGCGGTCTCGTGCATAGCGTCTTCAATGGCGTCACAGCCGGCGAGTTCGATCCCGTGCAAACTGCCTCTGACGCGACCGACATCGCCTATGTCGGCGAGTTCAGGCACATCAAGGGTGCGGACCTCCTCGTCGATGCACTGGCGCGGCTGCGTGCGGCCGGCAGGTCGCTGACGCTCACACTGGGCGGTGACGGTGAGGAAACCGAGAGGCTGAAGGCGCAGGTCGCGCAGCTAAAGCTGACGCAGGCGATCCGCTTCATCGGACACGTCAAGGCGCGCCACGGCTTTTCGCAAGGACGTTTGCTGGTCGTTCCCTCGCGCGGTGATTCCATGCCCTATGTCGTGATCGAAGCGGCCGCGGCCGGTATCCCGATGATCGCGGCCGACATCGGCGGCATCCCCGAAATCTTCGGCCCCTACCGCGACGCGCTGTTTCCGCCGAGCAACGCCGCAGCACTCGCCGATGCCATCGAAGCTGCAATGGCGAACCCGGATGCGACTGAGCAGCGCGCACGGGCGCTGCGCGAACGCGTCCTCCAACACTTCTCGCAGACCGCGATGGTCGAAGGTGTATTGGCGGGATACCGCGACGCGTTTACCAAGACCTGACATCGTTTACCATCGCTAACAATTTGTTCCGAATTGCCGGCGCTAAGTCGGGTCGCGGGGGTATTCCCCGTGCGTTCTGCGCGATTAGATAACGAGACCATTTTACGGTGTACATCTGTGGAACCGATCAACGCACGCTCGATGCTAGACGCTGCGGCAGCGGTCGCAGCGACTGCGTCGCCCGACCGCCCGCCCGTTGAACGGCGGCGGCGACTGACGCCGGCGGCGCTGGCCGTCACCAACCAAAAAGTCCGCCGCGCCATTTCTCCGATCGTGATCGCGGGTGCGGTCCGCATTGCCGATCTCGTCCTGCTCAGCCTTGTCGGTATCGCGCTCTACTTCGGATACGTCGTCCCGCTTGGCGGCTTCTACTGGCAATATATCGCGGCGATCCTGGCTATGGCCGCCACCGCCGTGGTCTGCTTCCAGGCATCGGACATCTATCAGGTTCAGATCTTCCGCGGCCAGTTGCGGCAGATGACACGGATGGTCTCGTCCTGGGCCTTCGTCTTCCTCCTCTTCATTGGCGCCTCGTTCTTCGCGAAGCTTGGCGGCGAAGTGTCCCGGCTTTGGCTCAGTGCGTTCTTTGCCGTCGGCCTCGCGGCGCTGATCGCAAGTCGCGTGTTCGTGCGCAGCCTTGTACGCGGCTGGGCGCGCGAGGGACGGCTCGACCGGCGCACCATCATCGTCGGCGCCGACGAGAACGGTGAAGAACTGGTCCGTGCGCTGAAGGTGCAGGAGGACTCCGATATCGACGTGCTCGGCGTGTTCGATGACCGAAATGACAGTCGCGCGCTCGAGACCTGCGCCGGCAGTCCCAAGCTCGGCAAGGTCGACGACATCGTCGAATTCGCCCGCCGCACCCGGGTGGACCTGGTGCTGTTCGCGCTGCCGATTTCGGCGGAGACGCGCATCCTTGCCATGCTGAAGAAACTGTGGGTGCTGCCGGTCGATATCCGCCTGTCCGCGCACACCAACAAGCTGCGCTTCCGGCCCCGCTCCTATTCCTATCTCGGCCAGGTCCCGACGCTCGACATGTTCGAGGCGCCGATCACGGACTGGGACCTGGTGATGAAGTGGATGTTCGACCGTCTCGTCGGCGGACTCGCCCTGCTGGCCGCGTTGCCGGTGATGGCGCTGGTCGCACTCGCGATCAAGCTCGACAGCCGCGGTCCGGTGCTGTTCCGGCAGAAGCGCTTCGGCTTCAACAACGAGCGCATCGACGTGTTCAAATTCCGCTCGCTCTACCACGACCAGGCCGACCCGCTCGCGTCGAAGGTGGTCACCAAGAACGACCCGCGCGTCACCCGCGTCGGCCGCTTCATTCGCAAGACCAGCCTCGACGAGCTGCCGCAGCTCTTCAACGTGGTGTTCAAGGGCAATCTCTCGCTGGTCGGGCCGCGGCCGCATGCCGTGCAGGGCAAGCTGCAGAACCGGATGTTCGACGAAGCCGTCGACGGTTACTTCGCCCGCCATCGCGTCAAGCCGGGCATCACCGGCTGGGCGCAGATCAACGGCTGGCGTGGCGAGATCGACAATCAGGAAAAGATCCAGAAGCGCGTCGAGTTCGACCTCTATTACATCGAGAACTGGTCGGTGCTGTTCGATCTGTTCATCCTGCTGAAGACGCCGCTGGCACTGATGACCAAGAGCGAGAACGCCTATTGAGGCGTTCCGCCTGGCCAGGCGGCCGGGCATGGAACGGCGTGTAGAGTTGCGTGATGTGAGTTGGATGTGATGGCGTACGCGGCGGCAGCCGGAGACCTTGCGGCGCGCCCGATGGCTCCCCCGGGGGTTGTCGCGCTGCAGCGCGCGCTGATCTGGCTGGTCGGTGCGTCCGGTGCGATCGTCTTCATCGAGCCGAGCCCCTATGAGTTCGTGACGCTGGCCTCGGCTGCGGTCTTCATTGCCACCGGCGTGCGGCTGCGGATCGTGCTGGTGCCGCTGCTGCTGCTGCTGTTCCTGCTCAATCTCGGCTACACCATCGGCGCGGTCCCCCTGCTCGGCGATTCCACCATTTCGAGCTGGATCGCGACCTCCTGGTACATGTCCGTGACGGTGGCGTTCTTCGCGCTCGTGATGGCCGAGGACACGCAGGCGCGGCTGGACATGCTGCGCCGCGGCCTGGTGGTCGGCGCCGTCATCGCCTCGCTCGCAGCCGTCGCCGGCTATTTCAATGCGGTGCCGGGCGGCTATGACCTGCTGACGCTGTATGGGCGCGCGCGGGGCACCTTCAAGGATCCGAACGTGCTCGGCGCGTTCCTGCTGCTGCCGTCCCTGTTCGCGCTGCAGAGTGTCGTGACGGCGCATTTCGCCAAGGCGGTGCGGAGCGGCATTGCGCTGATCATCATGGCGCTCGCTATCCTGCTCGCGTTCTCGCGCGCCGCCTGGGGCGGGCTGATCCTGACCGCCGCCTTCATGCTGGCCATGATGGTCCTGACCAGCAAGACGCGCTCGGAGCGCTCGCGCATCGTCGTGCTGACGCTCGCGGCCGCATTGGCCGCCGTTCTGCTGATGGCCCTGCTGCTGTCCTTCAGCTCGATCGACGAGATGTTCCGGCAGCGGGCGAGCTTCGACCAGAGCTATGACGAAGGCCGCTTCGGCCGCTTCGGCCGCCATATCCTCGGCGCGCAGATGGCGCTCGACCTGCCATTCGGGATCGGACCGCTGCAATTCCATCATTACTTTCCCGAAGACACCCACAACTCCTATCTCAACGCCTTCATGTCCGGCGGCTGGCTATCGGGGATCTGCTATCCGACGCTGGTGTTCGTCACCGTGATCCTTGGCTTCCGCTATCTGTTTGCGCGCGTGCCGTGGCAGCGCAGCTACATCGCGATCTTCTCGGCCTTCCTCGGCACGGTCGGTGAGAGCTTCATCATCGACACCGACCACTGGCGCCATTTCTTCATGATGCTTGGCACCATGTGGGCCATGTTTGCCGCCGCGCAGTCCCGTTGGGCCGGTGCGGCGAGCGCGCAAACCGTCAACCCTCCACCGTGAATGTCAGCCCGGCACGATCGACCAGCCGCTTGATCAGGCGGTCGCCCATCAAAGCTCCCGGCGTCCAAAAACCGCCCTTCGCCTCCGGCACGTCGCGCAACAGACCGATCGCGCATTCGGCGAGCATCTTCGAGGTCGAGCCATAGCCGGGATCGCGATCGCCCTTCACGACGGCGCGCAACTGGCGCCCGTCGGCCGCGAACGCCACGAACATCAGATCGTAGCTGCCGTTCTCACGCTCGTCCTTTGACGGTCCCTCGCCCGGCTTCGGCGCATTGGCACCGGTCTTCTCGGCATTCACGGCCATCACGCGCTTGGTGTTGGCCTCGCCCTTCTCGCCATCGCCGGTCAAGACCATCTCGTCGTAGACGAAATCCTGGCCGTACGGAAAACCCATCAGCATGTTGGAGCGGTGCACGTTGCGGGTGTTGATGGTCGCCATCATGAACGGCGCGGCCCACGACTTCAGATCTTCTTCGTAGAGCGGCCGGTTGCCGGCCGGCTGCTTCGGACCCCTGAAGCCTGGCGTCAGCGCGAACGGATCCTTCATGATCGCAACCAGGCTCAAATCCGCGGTCAACGCCGCGGCGGTCGCCTTGGCGCTGGCCGCGGTGCCGCCGGACAAGGTGCCGCTCATGCCGCGCACGCGGCCCTTGACCCGCGCCGCCGGTGCACCGAACGCCTTCTTGGCCTGCGCCTGCGCAAAGTAGACGCCGAGCTCGAACGGCACCGAGTCGAAGCCGCAGGAGAACACGATGCGCGCGCCGCTCTTCTCCGCCTCCGCCTGATGCTTGTCGATCATCTGACGCATCCACACCGGCTCGCCGCAGAGATCGAGATAGTCGGTGCCGGATGCGACGCAGGCGGCGACCAGCTCGTTGCCGTAGAGCTGATACGGGCCGACCGTGGTCAGCACCGCGCGTGTCTGCGCGACCATCGCCTGCAATGATGCGTGATCGGAGGCGTCGGCCGCAATCAGCGGCGTGTCGGCCGGCGCGCCGATCGCGGCGCGGACAGACGCGAGCTTGTCGAGGCTGCGGCCGGCCATCGCCCATGTCAGCGCGCTGTCGCCGCGATAGTTCGAGGCGAGATATTCGGCGACTAGCTGACCGGTGAAGCCGGTGGCGCCGTAGACGATGATGTCGAATTTCGGAGAAGTCATCTCAAGTCCTTACCACTGCTGCCGTCATTGCGAACGAAGCGAAGCAATCCAGGGCCGAGCAAGGATTCTGGATTGCTTCCGCCGTCGCCCTTCGGGCTATGGCGGACAAGTCGTCGCTGCGCTCGCAATGACAGCAAGTTTTGATGTTTCATTTCTTCCCATACGACACGCCCATGCCGGCGCGGACGTCGCTCTGGATGCCATAGGGCGCGATCGGATAGCGCAGGCCATTCTTGGCGAGCTGCTTCATGCCGGCGATGGCCTTGGCGAGGTCGGACGGCTTCAACGCCATCAGCATCTCTTCATCCGGCACACCGCCGTAACGGCGTTCGGCAAAGCATGGCAGCGACAGGCTGGGCTCGCCGGTCTTCAGCGCCCGGCCCCAGGAATCCGCGCAGGCGGTCTCGCCGACCACGCCCCATTCGAACTTCTTGTAGCCGACATATTGCAGGCCGTTGATCAGGATGATCATCTGTCCCGGCGTCGCATAGACGAGGCAGATATCCGGCGGATCGAGCCGGCCGCTGGTCAGCGGACTCACCGCCATCGCCTGATACTGACCAAACGGCACCACATCGAGCGCTTCCTGCCGCTTGCGCGCATCTTCCGCGGTGCCGTGCCAGACCCCGACAAAGTTCGCGCCGGCAAGCCAGGTCTCGTCCTGCGGGCCGAGTCCGATCACGGCGCGGCACTGCGCGCCGACCAGATCGTCCGCGGTGATCCCGACCGTCCAGCCGAGCCGCGAGGCCATGCTGACGATCTGGTCGGTGGTATGAACCGCGTTCGGGCGGCGGATCCTCTCGATCGCCGTCATGTCCTCGACGCGGGCAAACATCTTGATGCCGATGACCGTGGTCTTCAGCCGCAGCAGGCTGTTGAGGTCGGCGGCCATGCCGGCCAAATCCAGCTTTTCAGGCGCGATCTGCTGTTGCATGGCTCACCTCTTCTGCGACGCACCTGCCCAGCGCCCTGACCCGCCGCGTTTGTTAGACGGTTGCGGGAGTTCCTGCCAGCGTTTCGAGCCCTGCCCGGCGGTCAGGACCCCGGGCCCGGAAAAAGATGAGCGGTCCGACCGCGCAGCCAATACGCCAGCAGCCCGACCCATTCGCGCACCGCGATGTCGGTGCGCCGCAGGCCCTGTACCGAAAACATCTCGAAATCGAACACGCTGGTGACGCGCCAGTCCACCGGATAAGGCTCGATCGGAAAACCAGCCTTGCGGAACAGGCCGACCGAGCGCGGCATGTGATAGGCAGAGGTCACCAGCAGCCAGCGCTCGCCGGGCTTCGGCATCACCATCGCGCGAGAGAATACTGCATTCTCGTAGGTGTTCCGGGACTGCCGCTCCAGAATCAAGCGCTCTTTGGGAACGCCAAGGCTGACCAGCAGCTCGGCGGCCTGATCGGCCTCCTTGGCACCGGTCGAGATCAGATTCGCGCTGCCGCCGGTGAACAGGATGCGCGCATTGGGATAGCGCCGCGCCAGCGCAGCCGCCTGGATCAGACGGTCGGCACCGCCGAGCGTCACCGGCATGCCGTGGACAAGGGACAGGTCGGGATCGATCGGCCCGCCCAGCACGACGATGCCGTCGGGGGCGCCCTTGCTCGCGTCCCATGCGGGAAAACGGTCTTCCAATGGCGCCAGCACGAGGTTGCCGAAGGGCGTGAAACCCACGACCGCGAGCAGCACGATCGCAACCATCATGAGGCTTCGGCCGAGTCGCACAAACCGCGTCGCCGCCAGGATCGCGCCGATCAGCCCGAGAACGATCATGAAATTGGTCGGCAACGCCAGCAGACCGAATGTTTTCGACGCCACAAAGAACATCCGAAGCTCCGGCTTGACGGGAATCGCGACCGCAGACCTCATAACGCAATTGGGCCCTGCGTATCCATCGCTGCGCAGGAGCGGTTTGCTTTGCTATGGATGACGTTGACAGCGCATCCCGATCGGAGGAGTGACGTCCATGACCCATCACCATCTGAACGCCAGCCCCGAGACCTGCCACTGGGGCTTCTTCGAAGCCAGGCTGAAGCCGGTGCTCACGATCGAGAGCGGCGACGAGGTCACGATCGCTACCATCAGCGGCGGTCCCGAGGTGGTGCCGGACCAAAGTAAATTCCACATTCCTCCGGAACTGCTCGAGGTGCATGCCAAGAGCGAGCGGATGGTGCCCGGCCACATTCTGACCGGTCCTGTCGCCGTGAAGGGCGCCGAAATCGGCGATGTGCTGGAGGTCGACATCCTCGACGTGCAACTCCGCCAGGACTGGGGCTACAATTTCATTAAGCCGCTGGCCGGCACCCTGCCCGAGGATTTCCACGAGTACCGCTACCTCAACATCCCGCTCGACAGAGAGCGGATGGTCGGCAAGCTGCCCTGGGGGCTCGATCTGCCGCTGGCGCCGTTCTTCGGTGTCATGGGCGTAGCGCCGCCGCCGGCCTGGGGCCGCATCACCTCGCTGATCCCGCGCGCCATGGGCGGCAACCTCGACAACAAGGAGCTTAGGCCTGGTGCCAAGCTGTATCTGCCGGTGTTCGTGCCCGGCGCGCATTTCTCCTGCGGCGACGGCCACGGCGTGCAGGGCGATGGTGAGGTCAACGTCACCGCGATCGAGACCGCATTGCAGGGCCGCTTCCGCCTCACCGTGCGCAAGGACCTGCGCTTCGACTACCCACGCGCCGAGACCGCGACGCATTACATGACGATGGCGATGGATCCCGACCTCGACCAATGCGTGGTGCGGGCACTGCGCGACATGATCGTGCTGCTCGGCGAGAAGCGCAATCTGTCGCGCGAGGACGCCTACACGCTGTGCAGCCTCGCCGCCGATCTGCGCGTGACCCAGACCGTCAACGGATCCAAGGGCATCCATTGCATGATCGCGAAATCGGTCGTCCACGGCTGAGCGATCTGAGAACATTTGGTCGACAAGCCCAGGAAGCGATTGTCCGCCTCGGCGGAGACATCGTCGCCTTCGGCTCCTCGCAACGACGACGGCATAGCTTCTCATTCCCGCGGCGCGGATGCACCCGAGTTGATCACGACGAAACCCTCCCAAAATCGGAGGACGGTCGCGCAAATCGATTCGCGCCGACAATGACCTCATCAGGCTGGCCGGCTTGAAAGGCGCGGCACAACGGCGCAACCGCAAGCGCCAATCGGACCGGCAAGCGATCGCCGCCGCAGTGCGATCTCGACGCTGCCAACAGTGGCCATTTCCACCATTTTGAATTGCGTTGCGGGCGCCAGCGCCGAATCCGCGCTGTGCTGTTCCTGCATCGCTCACGGACCGAGGGAGTCACCGATCCCCTGGAGAGTCATCCCCGGATGAATCAAAAACGCCACATTTCATTCAAAATCAACGCCTTAACCAGTTATCCCCAGGCCGCTGTACAACTAATCCGTTTCCTAATAGAGTCTAAAAAGTTACTTTTCTGTACACCCGTTACGGACTAGCTTTTAGGCATGGCCACGGAAAAAGCCGAGACTGACCGCATTCCCGTAACCCTCGCCCTGGCAACGATCGGCTATCTCGAAAAGCTCGTGAAGCAGGGGACCCACGGCACCAGCGTTCCAGGTGTCTGCAGGACATTGATCGAAGAAGGCATCCGGCTCGCCATCAAGGACGGGCTGCTGTCGATCCGCGACAATGGAAGGGCATAAGGGAGCGTAAAGCGACCAGTTCGTGCGCGCGTCGGCCGAGGACGATCCAGGACGGATCAAACTTGGAAGCAATAGAACATGCCCGCCGATCAGACGACTGCCCAACCGACCTGGACCACGGAACGGATCCAGCAACTGAAACTGCACTTTGAGGCCGGGCTGACCTGCCGCGAGATAGCCGCCCAGCTCGGCGTCAGCCGCAACGCCGTGATCGGCAAGATCTCCCGCCTTGCGCTGGTGCGCGACAATGGCGGCGACGCCCGCCGCGTCG
>NZ_JBARGP010000525.1:0-8710 GCF_049798375.1 Bradyrhizobium sp. | reverse complement strand
ATCGCCTCTTGATCCTCGCCGTGGTCGCAGCGGTGCTGCTCGCCATCTGGCTGCTGCTGCAGAAGACCTCGTTCGGTCGCGTGGTGCGCGCCGGCATCCAGCGCCCCGACATGGTGGCGGCGCTCGGCATCCGCCTGCAGCCCTACATGACCGCGATCGTCATGCTCGGCGTCGGCATGGCCGCGCTCGGCGGCGCCTTCTTCGCGCCGATCACCATCGTGCATCCGGCGATGGGCGCCGAGATCATCACGGTCGCCTTCGTCGTGGTCGTGATCGGCGGGCTCGGCAGCTTCTGGGGCGTCGTGCTGGCCGCCCTCCTGGTCGGCGTCGTCAGGGGCATCACCATCCATTTCGTGCCCGCGGCCGGCGAGGCCTCGATCTACATCCTGATGTTCGCGGTGCTGCTGGTACGCCCGCGCGGGCTGCTCGGCGAGCGGATCGAGAAGTTCGAATGACGACGTCATCAGCCCATAAATATCGTCCGCTGCTGCTGGCTGTCATCGCGCTAGTGCTGCTGCCGTTCCTGGTGAGCGGACTTGGACTGTCACTCAACACCGGCATCATGGTGGTGGGGCTCGCGATCGCAGTGCTCGGGCTCAACCTCTGCGTCGGCTACACCGGCCTGGTCTCGTTCGGTCATTCGACCTGGTTCGGCATCGGCGCCTATGCGGCCGGGCTGATTCAACTGCATTTGTTTCCCGGTGAGATCTGGCTGCCGCTGCTGGCATCCATGGTCGTGGTGGCCGCGGCGTCTGCGTTCGTCGGCGTCGTGATCCTGCGCCGGCGCGGTGTCTATTTCTCGCTGCTGACGCTCGCGCTCGCAGCTCTCACCTACACGACCTGCTTTCGCTGGAGCGAAGTCACCGGCGGCGAGGACGGGCTCGGCGGCCTGAAGCGCGGCAGCGTGCTGGGCATCAGCCTCGATCCCACGCTCAACTACTACGTCGTCACAGCACTGATGGGGCTTGCGGTGCTGTTCATCCTGCTGCGCATCACCCGCTCGCCATTCGGTCATGTGCTGGTCGCGATCCGCGAAAATCCGCTGCGCGCCACCTTTCAGGGCTATCCAATCGAGCGTTATAGGCTTGCGGTCTTCGTCATCTCCGCCGTCGTCACCGGCCTGGCCGGTGGCCTGATCGCATTCCAGAACTATCTGGTCTCGGCCGAGGCCGTCTCGGTTCCGTTCGCCGGCGAGTTGTTGGCCATGGTCGTGATCGGCGGCATGCGCAGCCTGCTGGGGCCGGCGCTTGGCGCGTTGTTCTTCATCCTGTTCCGCGAGCTGTTCTCGATCTGGACGGCGAACTGGCTGCTCTGGTTCGGCATCGTCTTTGTCGGCTTCGTGCTGTACTCGCCGGACGGCCTGGTCGGCATCTGGGCCAAGCTGATGCGCCGCTTGCGTCCTCTTCCGGACGAGGCAGCCGCGATGAGCCGGCGCAAGGTTTATGACGGCCTGCCGCTGCCGGCCTTCCTGCGGCCGAAGGCACTGCAGGGCAGCGTGCTCGAGGTAACCGACATCTCACGCAAGTTCGGCGGCATCCGCGCGGTGGCTAAAGCGAGCCTCACCGTCGGTGCGGGCCAGATCCACGCGCTGATCGGGCCTAATGGCGCCGGCAAGACCACGTTGTTCAATCTCGTTTCCGGCCTCTACGTGCCCGACACCGGCACCATCCGCCTCGACGGCCGCGAGATCCAGGGCGTGCGATCCAACGTGATCTGCCATCACGGGCTGGCTCGCTCGTTCCAGATCACCAATTTGTTTCGCGGCCTGCCGATCTACGAGAATCTGCGGCTGTCATTGCAGGCGCGCCGGTCGATGCGCTTCAACTTCTGGCGCGACATTGACAGCTATGCCGAGATCCACGCCGAAACTGCCGAGCTGGTCAAATTCCTTGGCCTCGAAGGCATCGAGGGCATCAACGGCGGCGATCTCTCTTACGGCGGCCAGCGCCTGGTCGATCTCGGCATCGCGCTCGGCTCGAAGCCGCAGGTGCTGCTGCTCGACGAGCCGCTCGCGGGCCTTGCCGCTGCCGAGCGCGAGCGCGTCTCCAACCTGGTCAAGAACGTCGCCTCCAACATTCCAGTGCTGATCGTCGAGCACGACATCGATCGCATCCTGAGCTTCTCCGATGTCGTCACGGTCATGAACCAGGGTGAGGTACTAATGAGCGGCTGCCCGGCTGCCGTTCGCGCCGATCTCAGGGTGCAGGAGATCTACACCGGCAAAGGCGTGCCCGAGGTCGAGCACCAGCGCAACGACGCGGCGAACGAAGCGGCGGAGACCATCCTGCGCTTCGAGCACGTCAATACCTTTTACGGCAAGAGCCATATCCTCAACGACGCCACGCTCGACGTCCGCGCGGGCGAGATCGTCGCCCTGCTAGGCCGCAATGGCGCGGGCAAGTCGACATTGCTCAAGACGCTCGCCGGACTGGTCCCGGCAAAATCCGGCACCATCACCTTCGAGGGCCGCGACATCACGCGGCTTGCAGCGCCCGATATCGCCCGTGCCGGCATCGGCTACGTGCCGCAGGGCCGCGGCCTGTTCGCCGGCATGAGCGTGCGGGAGAATCTCGCGCTCGGGCGCCTCGCTCGCAAGACCGACGGCAGCGCCGGCGTGGTCTGGGGCGAGGCGCAGATCCTGTCTTATTTCCCGCGCCTGACGGAGCGGCTCGACGTCGCCGCTGATTATCTCTCCGGCGGCGAGCAGCAGATGGTCGCAGTCGCCCGCGCCATGTCGGGTAACGTCAAGCTGCTGCTGCTCGACGAGCCGTTCGAGGGGCTCGCGCCGGCGGTCACCCTCGAGCTGTTCAAGGTGTTCGACGCGCTCCGCCAGCACATCTCGATCGTCATCGTCGAGCACAATCTCGACCTCGTGCTGGCACTCGCCGACCGCGTGTTCGCGCTGGAGCGCGGCGCCGTGTTCCATCAGGGGCCCGCGGCCCCGCTGCTGTCAGACCTCGCCTATCGCAAGAGCATCCTCTGGCTGTAACAGATGCGGATGCGTGCGCCGTCATGCATCAGACAACCAATCCCGCGACTTGATCGCGATCCGATTTTGAGGAAAAGGATAAGCCATGTTGCGACGTGAGCTATTGGCAGCGATGGGAGGACTGGGAGCGGCGGCGGCGCTGGGCGCCGGGCCATTGGCTGCGCGCGCCGAAGAGGCCGCCATTCCGACCATTCCCGGACCTGATCCGAACACCAGGACGCCGGTGTTCAAGGCGCCGGCCGGCAGCGTCGACACCCACACCCATATCTTCGGGCCGGCCGCCCAATATCCCTTCGCGGCCAAGCGGCCCTACTCGCCGCCGGACGCCGGCCTGGAACTGTTCCGCGCGCTGCACCACAAGATCGGGGTCGAGCGCGCCGTCATCGTCAATGCCACCGTGCATGGCACCGACAACCGCGTCGTGACCGATGCGATTGCCCAGAGTAACGGCAACTACAAGGGCATCGCCAACATCAACGCCGGGATGTCCGATGCCGAGCTTGCCGCACTGGGCAAGGCCGGCATCCGCGGTTGCCGCTTCGCCTTCCTGCGGCGACTCGGCGGCGTCGGCGACATCAAGGTGTTCCGTACCCTGGTCGACCGCGTCGCTGCGATCGGCTGGCACGTCGATGTCTATCTCGAGCGTGGCACCATCCAGGAATTCGTGCCCATTCTGAAAGCATTGCCGGTCACCTACGTGATCGACCACATGGGCACCATCAGTGCGGCCAAAAGCATCGACGATGCCGAGTTCAAGGCGCTGCTGGATCTGCACGCCAATGACGAGAAGTGCTGGATCAAGATCACCGGCCCCGAGCGCGCCTCCGCCTCCGGACCGCCGTTCCATGACGCCGTGCCGTTCGCCAAGCGCCTGATCGACAATGCGCCGGATCGCGTCATCTGGGGCACCGACTGGCCGCACCCGAACGTCAAGTTCATGCCGAACGACGGCGATCTCGTCGACCTGATCCCGCTTTATGCACGCGACGAGAGTGTCCGGCACAAGCTGCTGGTCGGCAATCCCGAGCGGCTGTTCAAATTCGATAGCAAGAGCTGAGCCGCTCGCGGCCCGAACCTATAGGACTCATGATGACAGCTTCGACAGTCACCGCCGCGACGCGCCGAGATAGCAGCCGCGCCTGGTGGAAGGAGCTGTGGGTGCAGGTGCTGATCGCGATGGCCGCCGGCATCGCGCTCGGTGCGCTCAATCCCGAGCTCGGCGCCAAGATGCAGCCGCTGGGCGACGCCTTCATCAAGGCGATCCGCATGCTGATCGCGCCGATCATCTTCTGCACGGTCGTGAGCGGCATCGCGCATATGGCCGACATGGCCAAGGTCGGACGGGTCGCGATCAAGGCGCTGCTTTATTTCGAGGTGATCACGACCTTCGCGCTGATCATCGCTCTTGTGGCCGTCAACATCTGGCGACCCGGCGTGGGCATGAACATCGATCCGGCCACACTCAACGCGAGCCTGGTCGAGCCCTACGTCAAGCAGACTGCAGCGGTCGGCCTAGTGCCGTTCCTAATGAACATCATTCCGCAGACCTTTGTCGGCGCGTTCGCGGAAGGCAACATCCTGCAGGTGCTGTTCATCGCGGTGTTGTGCGGCTTCGCGCTGATCTGGCTTGGCGAGCGCGCCAAACCGGTCACCGATGTCGTCGATGCCGGCGGCAAGATGATCTTCGGCATCGTCAACATCGTAATGTGGGCGGCGCCGCTCGGCGCCTTCGGCGCCATCGCCTTCACCGTCGGCAAGTTCGGCATCGCCTCATTGTCGTCGCTCGGGCAATTGATCGGCGGCTTCTACGTCGTCTGCATCATCTTCATCGTCATCGTGCTCGGGCCGATCGCAGCGCTCTCCGGCTTCAGCCTTTGGAAGCTGATCCGCTACATCAAGGACGAGATCCTGGTCTGCATCGCCACCACGTCGTCGGAGACGGTGCTGCCGCGCATCATCGCCAAGATGGAAGCGGCCGGCTGCGAGCAGAGCATCGTCGGGCTGGTGATCCCCACCGGCTATTCCTTCAATCTCGACGGCACCTGCCTCTACCTCGTGACCGCCGCGGTGTTCCTGGCGCAGGCCACCAACACCCATCTCGATATCGAACATCAGATCGGCCTCATCATCATTCTGCTGGTGACATCGAAGGGCGCGGCCGGCATCGCCGGCGCAGCCTTCGTGGTGCTGGCCGCGACGCTCGCCGCTACCGGCACCATCCCGGTCGCCAGCGTCGCACTGGTGCTCGGCATCCATCGCCTGATGTCACAAGGCCTGACGCCCACCAATCTGATCGGCAATGCGGTCGCGACCATCGTGATCGCGCGCTGGGAAAACGCACTCGACACGGCCCGGCTCAAGCAGGTGCTGGAGGCCGGCGAAGCCGTCGATACCGCGGCTTGATCGCGTCTGAATCTCTGGGAGACCTCGTCATGACATGCTTCTCGCGCCGCTCCATGCCCGCGATCGGCTTTGCATTCGTGGTCCTGCTGGCCGGCGCGCTCGCGCCGGCGCAAGCCACTGATGCCGATATCGCGCACATCCTCGCGCCCACGGGCAAGCTGCGCGCCGCGCTCTATCCGGGCACGCCGACCTCGATCCTGCCCGATCCGAACGCCAATCTCGCGGCGTCGGCTATGAGGTCGGCAAGGCATTGGCCGAGAAGCTGCACGTTCCTTACGAGCCGGTGGTCTACGCGAAGAATGCCGAGGTGCTGGAAGCGGTGAAAACCGGCGCGGCCGACGTCGCCTTTACCAACGCCTCGCCGGCGCGCGCCAAGCTGATGGACTTCGCGCCGGTCTATCTGCGCATCGAGCTCGGCTATCTCTTAGCCGAAGGCTCTCCGGTGAAGGACGTCGGCGAGATCGACGTTTCGGGACGCAAGGTCGGCGTCACCACCGGCAGCTCGTCGGATGCGGAACTCAGCCACGATCTGAAGAACGCCACGGTGGTGCGCATCGCCACCATCAAGGACGCGATCGGCCAGCTTACGGCGCATCAGATCGACGCGTTCGCAACCAACAAGGCAACGTTGTTCGAAATGGCCGAGAAGGTGCCCGGCTCGCACGTGCTGCAGGGCCGCTGGGGCGAGGAGCACCATGCCATCGCGATCCCAAAAGGCCGCGAGGCAGCCGGCGATTTCCTGCGCGGCTTCACCGAGGAGATCGGCGAGTCCGGTCTGGTGCTTGATGCCGCGAAACGCGCCGACCTCAAGGGCGTGATAACGCCCTGAGGTCTCGGCGAAGAGACGTTCGGCCCGACCGCCCTACCGGTCTGATGTCAATAGACCCCTAAGTTTCATAGCCTTACCCCGGAGCTGCGGTGTCCCTCGCGGCTCGTTTGCTTGACAAACGAAATAATGAAACGATATATCGTTTGTATGCAACGGAGATCATATAAATGAGACATCATCACTGGGATTTCGGTCATGGCGGCCGGCATGGGCATAACGACCACTGCTGGGAGCATCGCGGCCAGCTTGACGGCCGCGAACGAGGCGGATGGGGCGGCGATAGTCATCGCGGCCGGCGTGAGGACAACGACGAACGCGGCTGGGACCGCGGTGGCCACCATGGCCGCGGGCACGGCCTCGATGACGATGGCGATGCCAGGCTCGGCAAACGCGAGCACGGATTCGGCCGTCATCGCGGGGGACACGGCTCATTCGAGCGCGGCGGTTGGCGCGGCGGCCGCGAAGACTTCGGCCGTGGTGGCGGCGGACGCTTTTTCGGACCGGGCGACCTGCGCGCGCTGCTGCTGTGGCTGATCGGCGAGAAGCCGCGCCACGGCTACGAGCTGATCAAGGCGGTCGAGCAGCTGGTCGGCGGCGCCTATTCACCGAGCCCGGGCTCGGTCTACCCGATCCTCAGCCTGCTCGAGGACATGGGCCAGATCGAAGCGGCCGCCTCCGAAGGCGGCAAGAAGCTGTTCGCCATCACCGAGGCCGGGCGGAAGGCACTCAAGGACGACGCAGCCGCGATCGAGGGCATGCTGAGCCGCATGCGCATCATGGCGCGCACCATGGGCGGCATGCGTCCCCCGGAACAGGTGATGCAGTCGATGCAGACGCTGCGGACCGCACTCGCTTTGCACCAGCACGGCTGGAGCGAGGACGAGGCCAAGCGCGTCAGCGACATCCTCAACCGCGCCATCGCCGAGATCCAGGGCGAGGACGACGGCAGCGCGTCGGTGTGAGAGAAGTGTTGATCGGGGAGAGTAGGCGATGTGAGAGAAGTACAGGCGATCGCGCAGTCGGCGGCCTGCTCCCTCTCCCCGTTCTTTACGGGCAGAGGGTTGGGGTGAGGGGCAGACGCTTGCTCGGTGTTTGTTGTTAGACCTGTCCCCCCTCACCCGGATGTCATCTTCTATGCCATCCGACCTCTCCCCGCATCCGCCGTCGCTCTTCGAGCTATGGCGGACAAGAGCGGGACGAGGTTGCATCGAGCGTGCCGCGCGCTATGTGCCTCAGCACGCGCGCCCTCAGTTCGATCAATCCCCCAACAGCGTCCGCGCCGTCTCCAGGCCGCTCGACAGCGCGGCCTCGACCGTTCCCATGTCGCGGCCCTGATAGAGCGCCTCGCCTGATAGCAGGATCGCGCTGCCGTCCGAGGCCGAGAGCTCCGCCTGCACCCGGCGCGTCGCAAGCGTTGCATAGGAATAGGCGCCGCGCGCGAACGGGTCCTTGCCCCAGTCGATGGCGCGCGCCGCGACCAGCTCCGTCTTCAATTGCGGCTTTGAAAGCCCGAAAACCTGAGCAAGCGAAGCAAGGCCAGCCTCGATCAGCTGAGCTTCATCGAGATCGGCCAAGCTGCCGGTCGGAGGACCGCCGAGCCAGCCGGTCAGGACCGCATGCTCGGTCGGGCGCTGCGTCCACCACACCGGCACCGCGGCGTCCGAGATCACGAACATCAGGTCCGAGAGATTCTTGTCTTTGATGCTGGTCCACCAGTGGCTCCTGAAACGCAGCAGCAGCTTGATGACATTGCCGAAGCCGAGTTGGGTCGCCGCCGCCACCTTGTCGCGCATCCCTGGCGCCAGCGCGATCTCCTGCAGCAACGGCACCGGCACGGTCAGGATCGCGGCATCAGCACTGTAGCTACTGCCGTCGGCACAACGAACCCACACGCCGCCGTCGGTCGTGTCGATGGCACTGACCGCGGCCCGCAGATGAAGATCGCTGCCTTGCTTGCGACACTCCGCGACCAGAAAGTCGATCATGGGACCATAGCCACCGACAACCCGCCCCTGGGCACTGCGCTCGCTATGCATCCACTCGTCGCGCAGCGCCAACACGCTGGCGCGGTCAGGATCGGCCGCGTCATAGCCCATCACCATCCGGACGACGGACTGCCGCAGCGGCGCGAACTCCTCCCCGGCAAAGTAGCGATCGAGAAACGTCGTGACCGACATGTCCGATGCCAGTTCGGACAACACTCGATCCAGCGCGTCGCTGTTTCGCTCAGGCGTCTCATCGCGGCTGAACGCGCCATTGCGTACGGTCCACCTCGCCCCTTCCAACGGCAGCAGCGACAAGCCCGCATCGCCCAGCAGGCGCCGCGTCACGGGCGCCTCGCCATGCACGAACTCGGCGCCCCCCTCGGCGCGGTAGCCGAATTCCGCCGCGGGCAACGGATCGATCCGGCCGCCGCAGCGGTCGCGCGCTTCCAGGATCGTCACGCTCTTGCCGGCGCGACCGAGCTCGCGCGCTGCCATCAGGCCTGC
>NZ_JBARGP010000524.1:0-3088 GCF_049798375.1 Bradyrhizobium sp. | reverse complement strand
GCTGATCGGTCGCGGCAGGCGCCGGCGGCGCGATCACGAGACGATCACCCTTCAAGGTGCGATCGACCTTGGGAAAATCGGAGGCCTGATAGCGCGACGGCGACTGCAGCGCCGGATTCCGTGGGATCGTCCCGGTGACGTCGGAATGCCTGACGTTGAGGCTTGCAAGTTGATAGGTCGCGCTCTGCGGTGCGGCCGTTCCAACCGGAAGGCTGAAGCTGTAGGTCGCGAGCTGCACGGAGGCCGCGGCCGAGAACACCCGCTGCTGCCAGCGCTCAGCGACACCGGGCTGGCGGGCAAGCAGGGACGCGATGTCTTGATACCCGGTCTCTGTCGGCATCAAAGCGAAGATGCAGAGACCGAGTCCGAAGGACGCGAACCGCGCGCCCTTCGGACTGGAACGCATAACTAACATCGATACGCTCAACGCAACACTTACTCAGGAAGATCGAAGGCAGTTCATCCGTGCAATTCGATCGTATCCCTTCGTAATCTGTTTAGGTTGCTGGGGAGTTAATCGGCGTTGCAGGCGTGAGACAGGCAAGCCGCCAGGTTGCAGTGGAACCCGCTATCAAAAAGCTTGGTAAACAGGGGCGCGACGAAAACAGTAAATTTCGGGTCAATGAAGACGATGAAGAAAGCTTTGCGGACACCGGGGTCGTGCGGATGCACGCGAGCGCGCGTGAACGCACGTCAAGATGAATTGGCTGCCCTTTGAAGAAGCGAGTTCCGCTCAATGCATGAAAAAGGCCGGCAACACATGCCGGCCTTTGTCTCATGAGCCGATGGGCTGCGCGTCACGCCTGGCTCGCGATCTCCTTGCCGAGCGCAGCCTGTGCGGCAGCAAGCCGCGCGATCGGCACGCGATAGGGCGAGCACGAGACGTAGTCCATGCCGATCTGATGGCAGAACGCGACCGAGGCCGGATCGCCGCCATGCTCGCCGCAGATACCGACCTTGATGCCGGCGCGTGTCTTGCGGCCGCGCTCGACGCCGATCTTGACCAGCTCGCCGACGCCGGTGCGATCAATCGAGATGAACGGATCGACCTCCAGAATGCCCTTGTTGATGTAGGTGCCGAGGAAGCTCGCGGCGTCGTCGCGGCTGATGCCGAACGTGGTCTGCGTCAGATCGTTGGTGCCGAACGAGAAGAACTCGGCGGTCTCTGCGATCTCGCCGGCCATCAGTGCTGCGCGCGGCAGCTCGATCATGGTGCCGACCTGGTATTCGAGCTCGACGCCGGTCTCGCGCGACACATCCTTCGCCATCGCATCGATGCGCGCCTTGACCAGGTCGAACTCGGCCTTGGTCGCAATCAGCGGCACCATCACCTCGAGGCCGACCGCCTCGCCGGTGCGCTTCTCCGCTTCCACAGCGGCCTCGAAGATTGCGCGTGCCTGCATCTCCGCGATCTCCGGATAGGCGATCGCGAGACGGCAACCGCGGAAGCCGAGCATCGGGTTGAATTCGGAAAGCTCGCGGGCGCGGTCGGCAAGCCGGCGCGGATCGGTGTTCATCGCGCGCGCGACCTCCTCGACCTCGGCTTGCGTGTGCGGCAGGAACTCGTGCAGCGGCGGATCGAGCAGCCGGATCGTGACCGGCAGCCCCTTCATTATCTCGAACAGCTCGACGAAATCGGCACGCTGCATCGGCAGCAGCTTGGCCAGCGCCGCGCGCCGCGTCTGCTCGTCCTCGGCGAGGATCATCTCGCGCACGGTGCGGATGCGGGTTTCCTCGAAGAACATGTGCTCGGTGCGGCACAGTCCGATGCCCTCGGCGCCGAATTTGATCGCGGTGCGCGCGTCCGCCGGCGTGTCGGCATTGACGCGCACGCCGGTCTTGCGCACCTCGTCGGCCCAGCCCATCAAGGTGCCGAACTCGCCGGACAGCTCCGGCTCGATCATCGGCATGCGCCCTGCCAGCACCTGGCCGTTCGAGCCGTCGATGGTGATGATGTCGCCGGTCTTGAAGCTGCGATGGCCGATGCTCATGGTGCCACGGCCGTAGTCGACGCGGACGCTGCCGCAGCCGGAGACGCAGGGCTTGCCCATGCCACGCGCGACCACCGCCGCATGCGAGGTCATGCCGCCGCGCGTCGTGAGGATGCCCTCCGCCGCGTGCATGCCGTGGATGTCCTCCGGCGAGGTCTCGATGCGGACCAGGATCACCTTGCGCCCGTCGGCCTGCAGCTTCGCAGCCTCCTCCGAGGAGAAAACGATTTCACCGGACGCGGCGCCGGGAGACGCCGGCAGGCCGGTCGCGATCACGTCGCGCTGCGCGGAGGGATCGATGGTCGGATGCAACAGCTGGTCGAGCGAAGCCGGCTCGACCCGCAGTACCGCATCCTTCTCCGAGATCAGGCCCTCACTGGCGAGTTCGACCGCGATGCGCAGCGCGGCTTTCGCCGTGCGCTTGCCGTTGCGGGTTTGCAGCATCCACAATTTGCCGCGCTCGACCGTGAACTCCATGTCCTGCATGTCGCGGTAGTGCTTCTCGAGCAGCCTGTAGATCCGCGTCAGTTCCTTGAACGCCTCCGGCATCGCGCTTTCCATCGACGGCTTGTCGGAGCCGGACTCCTGGCGCGATTCTTCAGTGATCTCCTGCGGCGTGCGGATGCCGGCCACGACGTCCTCGCCCTGCGCGTTGATCAGGAACTCGCCATAGAGCTTGGCCTCGCCGGTCGAGGGATTGCGGGTGAAGGCGACGCCGGTCGCCGAGGTCTCGCCCATGTTGCCGAACACCATGGCCTGCACATTGACGGCGGTGCCCCAGGATTCCGGAATGTCGTGCAGCCTGCGATAGGTCACCGCGCGCGCGTTCATCCAGGATGAGAAGACGGCCCCGATCGCGCCCCACAGCTGGTCGTGCGGATCCTGCGGAAAATCCTTGCCGGTCTCGTGCGCGACCGCTTCCTTGTACTTGCCGACCAGTCGCTCCCAATCCTCGGCGGAGAGGTCGGTGTCGAGCGTGTAGCCCTGGCTGTCCTTGAAGGTGTCGAGGATGTCCTCGAAATGATGATGCTCGAAGCCGAGCACCACGTCCGAATACATCGTGATGAAGCGGCGATAGCTGTCATAGGCGAAGCGCC
>NZ_JBARGP010000523.1:0-3340 GCF_049798375.1 Bradyrhizobium sp. | reverse complement strand
ATGCGGCCGACGGTGTTTCCGGTGAACAGCGTCAAGGCGATGCGCGGCTGCATCTGGGTAGGGCAGGAAAACAAGCAGGCCATGCTGCCGTTCGCGCGCACGGTGTTCGAGATCTATTGGGGCGAGGACCAGGACATCTCGCAGGACAGCGTGCTCGCGGAAGTCTGCAAGCGCGTCGGCGTCGATGCGCAAGCCTTTTTCGCCGGCATCGGCCAGCAGGCGATCAAGGATCAACTCAAGGCCAATACCGATGAGGTGATGAAACGCGGCGGCTTCGGCTCGCCGACCATCTTCCTCGACCAGACCGACATGTATTTCGGCAATGACCGCCTGCCGCTGCTGCGCGAGGCATTGGCGCGCAAGAAGAAGGCCGCCTGATGCTGAAGGCCGTCGTCTGCCGCGAGCTTGGGCCGCCCGAGCGCCTGCGGCTGGAGAGCTTTGCATCGCAGCCGCTTGGCGCAGGCGAGGTGCGCGTGGCGATCCGCGCCGCCGGCCTCAATTTTCCCGACGTGCTGATGGTATCAGGTGAGTATCAGCTCAAGCCGGAGCTGCCGTTCACGCCGGGCATGGAGGCATCAGGCGACATCGTCGAGATCGGCAGCGATGTGAGCGGCGTGGCGGCCGGCGACCGGGCGATGGTGAAGATGCGCCACGGCGCCTTCACCGACGAAGCGGTGGTGATGCCATCGCAACTGACGCCATTGCCGCGGACATTCGACTATGCAGAAGGTGCGACGTTCCTTGCCGCGCATGGCACCGCCTACCATGCGCTGGTCGACCGCGGCCAACTGAAATCAGGTGAGACTCTGTTGGTGCATGGCGCCGGCGGCGGTGTCGGCCTGGCTGCGGTCGAGGTTGGAAAGCTATTAGGAGCGACCGTGATCGCAGCGGCCTCCTCCGAGGAGAAGCTTGCGGCCGCGCAAGCGCGCGGCGCCGACCATGGCGTGCTGTATGCGCGCGAGCCATTTCGCGATGCCGTCAAGCGCATCACCGACGGCCGCGGTGTCGATGTCGTGTTCGATCCAGTGGGCGGCGAGGTGTTCGAGAATAGCGTGCGATGCATCGCCTTTGGCGCGCGTCTCCTGGTGATCGGCTTCACCGGCGGGATCGGGCTGGCACGCACTAACCTGATCCTGATCAAGGGCGCCAGCGTACTCGGCGTCCGCGCCGGCGAAGCCGCGCGCAGGGATCCGGCACTCGGCGAAGCGCGCATGGCGGCGCTGTCGGCCTGGGCCGAGCAGGGCAAGGTGCGGCCGAACGTGTCGCATCGCCTGCCGCTGCAAGATGTCGCGCGAGCGATGCGGCTGTTGATCGATCGCAAGGCCATCGGCCGCGTCGCGTTGGTGATGGAGTGACGCAGCCACGACACACTCGGTGTCGTCCCGGACAAGCGAAGCGCAGATCCGGGACCCATACCGCGTGATCTATCGTTGTGGCACCCTGGACGTCGTTCTTCGCCAAACCGCTCCCTGAGGGTATGGGTCCCGGCTCGCGCTTCGGTTGGCCGGGACGACAGCCGGGGTGTAGTCCGGCCTACTTATACTCTCGCTCGTCCCACCACGGGAAATAGTCGGGCATATCTGATGACACCTTGTTCTTGAACTGCGCCGGGCGCTTCTCCAGGAACGACACCACGCCTTCCTTGACGTCATCGGAGCGGCCGCGCGCGTAGATGCCGCGGCTGTCGACCTTGTGCGCTTCCATAGGATCGTCGGCGCCCATCATGCGCCACATCATCTGGCGGATCAGCGCGACCGAGACCGGCGCCGTCTTCTCGGCGATCTCGCGCGCCAGTGCGCGCGCGGTCGGCAGCAACTGATCCGGCGGCACCACCTTGCTGACGAGGCGCCCGGCGAGCGCCTCCTGCGCCGGAAACACCCGGCCGGTGTAGCACCATTCCAGCGCCTGCGAGATGCCGACCAGTCGCGGCAGGAACCAGCTCGAGGCGGCCTCCGGCACGATACCGCGCTGGGAGAACACGAAGCCGAAGCGCGCCGCCTCTGATGCGATGCGGATGTCCATCGCGAGCTGCATGGTGACGCCGATTCCGACCGCAGGGCCGTTCACCGCCGCGATCACCGGCTTCAGCGACTTGAAGATGCGCAAGGTGACCTGGCCGCCGCCGTCACGCACCTGTGGGTCGGAATAATCGACCCGGCCGTCGGCGTGACGCTTCACCGGCCCGCGCCTAGCGTCGCGATCGAAGGTGTCGGCGCCCGAGGAGAGATCGGCACCCGCGCAGAAGCCGCGGCCCGAGCCCGTGACGATGATAGCGCGGACGCCGTCATCCGCATCGGCGCGATCGAACGCGTCGATCAGCTCGCGCTGCATCGTCGCGGTGAAGGCGTTCAGCTTCTCCGGCCGGTTCAGCGTGATCGTGAGGATCTGGTCGGCGACGTCGTAGAGAATCGTCTCGTAGGCCATGTGGGGTTTCCTCGAATTGTTTTGTTTGTTGTTTATTGAGCCGTCATCCCGGGGCGCGCCGAAGACGCGAACCCGGAATCTCGAGATTATTCGGATTCAACTCTGGATTCCGGGTTCGGTCCACCGCCCCGGAATGACGACGGCTGCTACTTTGTCGGCACCTTCGGCCACGGCCGCTGCTCGCCGCGCTGGCCTTCGAAAGTCTTGGCAAGCCCCAGCACGCCGAGATCGTCGAAACGGCGGCCGACGATCTGGACGCCGATCGGAAAGCCGTCGGCATCATAGCCGCCATTGATCGAGATCGCCGGATTGTCAGCCATGTTCCACGGCACCGTGTAGGCGATGTGCTCGAGCGGCCGGTCCGGATCGTTGGTCGGCCCGGCAAACTCGGCCGGGAATTTCACGCCCGGCGAGGTCGGCGAGATCACATAGTCCAGGTCGTGGAACAATTTTGCCGCGGCGGCGCGCAGCGCCATCGTGACGTTGAAGCCCCTGATGACGTCGACGCCGGATAAGCTCGCACCGCGTTCGGCCCAGCGCAGGATATAAGGCAGGGTTTTCGCGCGGATCTCGGGCGAAAGCTTCGACAGATCATCCCACAAACGCGCGCGCCAAAAATTGTCGAGCCCGTCGAGCATCTCGTGGGTCAGGATCCCCTTGACCTCGGTGATGACGGCGCCGGCGGATTCGAAAATCTTCGCAGCCTGCTGCACGACCTCGCGGACCGGCGCTTCCAGCTTCTGGCCGACATCGAGATCGAGCATCAGGCCGATCCGCAGCTTGCGGGGCGACTTCTCAACCACCTTCCAGTTGATGTCGCTCCGCGGCAGGCTGGTGCCGTCGCGGCGATCCGGCTTCGACAGCACGCTCATCATCAGCGCGGCATCGTCGACGGTTCGGGTCATCGGACCGGCGA
>NZ_JBARGP010000522.1:0-4054 GCF_049798375.1 Bradyrhizobium sp. | reverse complement strand
CAGGCCGAGGCGCTGCTGGCCCGGCACGCCAAGCCGGAGGCGCTGCTGGCCGCGATGGACCTGGTCGCCGCCGCGCTCGGCCGCCGCAACATCAGCATCGAGCAAACAGATCCGCGCAGCGAGGCGGCGCGCTATTGCCTCGGCGAATACTACGCCGAGTTGTCGCGGCGCTTAAAAGGCGGCTTCGACGTGGCGCTGTCGCGCGATCCGGATGCAGCCGACATGATCGCGCCGCGCGGCACGTTCCTGGTGGCGCTGTCGGACGGAATGCCGCTCGGCTGCGTCGGACTCAAGAGGCATGGCAGGGTAACAGCCGAAATCAAGCGCCTCTGGGTCTCTCCGTCAGCGCGCGGTCTCGGTATCGCACGCGGGCTGATGGATGCAGCCGAAAACGCCGCGCGAGACCTCTCGATCCAACTGCTGCGCCTCGACACCAACAGCGCGCTGCCCGAGGCTCGCCAGCTCTATCGCAGCACCGGCTGGATCGAGATCGAGCGGTTTAACGACGATCCCTATCCGGATTTGTTCTTCGAGAAACGGCTGTGATTGCAAGCGCCGGGCGACGCCGTTTCGAGCCGGCGAATTGGCAAAGCGCAATCGCAGCCGGGCCCGCAGGCCGAGAGCTGCATCAAGATTGCGCCCATTTTGGGCGCGTGATATATTCGGTGCATGAGGATCATCGCTCGACGCACATTGCGACAGTTCGTCGAGACGCGGCGGAAGCATAAAGATCATGCCGCGTTGAAGGCAGCTCTGGACGCCTGGTTCGATGAAGTCAAGAAAGCACGATGGTCAAGCGCTTCGGATGTCAAGCGGAGCTATGCGACGGCAAGTATCGTGACGGCGGACCGGATCGTGTTCAACATCAAAGGCAATGATTATCGGCTGGTTGTTGCGGTTGATTTCGAAAAGAGCATCGTATGGATCAAATGGATCGGTACCCATCGCGACTACGACAGCATCAACGTGAAGGATGTGCGGTATGAAAGTGACTGAGATCAAGCCGATCCGCACCGAGCGCGACTACGAGGCCGCACTCGAGGAAGTCGAACGGTTGTGGGGCGCCAAGGCGGGTACGGCGCAAGGCGATCGCCTGGATGTGCTCGCGACCCTCATCGATGTCTACGAGACAGAGCACTATCCGATGGATCCGCCCGATCCCATCGAGGCCATCAAGTTCCGCATGGAGCAGCAGGGACTCACGCGCAAGGATCTGGAACAGATCATCGGCACGCGCACCCGGATTGCCGAGGTGCTGAACCGAAAGCGCGGACTCTCGATCACCATGATCCGCCGCCTGCACGAGCGGCTCGGGATCTCGGCGGAGGTGTTGATCAGGCCCAGCCGAAAGCGGGCTGCGTGAGAAGCGATCGGAGAGCAGACTAGCTGGATGCATCATCGAGCCGAGCCTCCGTGCTACACGAACGCAGGGCATATTGCGCTTTTCCGCTGTAAGGCCGCGGGCCGCGGTCAGGCGCTCATCCCGATCGCAGGCTGAAATGGCGGATCATCTTTAGGCATAGGTGGTGCCGGAGCATAGCAATCGAATTGCATGGTGAATGCGGCGCAGCCCCTCGACATCGCATGCAACGCGCTGCCGTAACCGAACAGGCTCATGAGCGGTACGATAGCATCGATCGTCACGGCCGCTTCGATTCTCTCACTCACGATCATGGCGTCTTCGGCGACATTGGACACGAACAGGTAGCCCTTGACGGCTTCGCGCGGTTCAACGGCGAGCTTGACTGAAGAAAATTGCCGCATCGACCCGATGGGCTTGTCGTGCGTGTATTCAGCCTCGGCGCGTCGGGTCGGACGTTCAAGAAACGCCACCTGGGGCGCGCCGATGCGGACCTCGATTCCATTGCGTGTCAGAATGTCGGCCTTGCCTTCAAGGTGGCCTTCGTTCAATCCCTTCAAGATGGTCTGGTGGGACTCATGATCGATTGATACCCGAAACGATACGTCCTCGGCGGTGAGCTTCGCGAGCACATTTCCGAGCCGCTCCTGGTCGGCTTTTGATTTCGGCTCGATCGCCATTTGAACCAGCAACGGCGGCGTATGGATATCGCCAGGCATCGTCCAATTCCCTGGAAGCCAGAAAGGTTATCTTAGCTGAGGTTTGGTCGCGAGATGGAGAACCGCATCAAGCATCTCCGTGGGCTCCAGTAAATTTGTTCGTGATCCTGTAACCGCCGTGTTCATAGCCGGAATTGGTGGAATGCGTTTTCCTAACTAACGACCCTGCCTTAAGCGCTGTCCATCGGCTGTGTAGAACAGCTCATTTTGCCAGCCACTTCAATCAGATCGCGCGTTTCAAGGCCTGCTTTCAAAATTATCCGCTTGCACCGTCGGGCAAATCGCAACGATGATCTGGCCATCCCGCCTCATCGAAGAGGGGCGTTTCGGCCGATCGTCACGAGCGTGGGGGCGGGGAGCGGTGGACGTGGAGGGCGCGTGAGACGAACGCGCCTGAGACGGACGGCGAAGTCGTGGGGTTCTGGCATCCCGGTGCTGATGCCGTGCCGACGCGAAAGCGTCGTGCACATACGGGGGCAAACAAGCCGGTCCCCGGGGAGACCTCGTATAAGCCGTAAACCATCGCGCGGGGAATGCCGGATGATCGGCTGAACCTGTGGTGACTGCCGCCAGCTTTTCTTGTCGCTGGCGGGCCATGGGTGAGGCCCTCACCCGGCATTCCCTGCGCCCTCTCGTTTTCGAGGGCAGATGATATGGGCAACTCGGGCGCGGATGCGCCGCGGGATCGCCGCGTCACGTCTCGAATGCTCACGCAGCAAACACCGGTGTCGTCCTCGCCAACGCGAGGACGCATAACCACAGGTCACTGTTTATGCCACGTCTACTCGACCAGCCTGCGCTCGCCATAACTCCCTGCGTACGGGTCCCGGGTCGCGCTCGCTCCGCTCGCTTGCCCGGGACGACAGCGGAGGATGTCGCTCGCATCTCATTCCAGGATCGGCACGCTCACCCAGCGGATGAAGGAGAAGGGCTGTGCTTCCCCGCGCATCGAGATCTGCGGTTCCCGCCCTGTTGATGGGCGTGGTATCGGATGTTGCGTCGAAGCGGCCGGCCATGCTTCACATCCCATCCCACCTGCCGGAAAAAGGCCTGCTCATCTCGTCAGGAGACCGAGAGCAGGGCTCGGAAACGCTGGAGCCCGTATGTCGTCCATCTCTGATGATCTTCGCACCGCAGCATTGAGGTATCACCGGTTTCCGCGCCCCGGCAAGCTGGAGATCGTGGCCTCCAAGCCGCTCGCCAACCAGCGCGACCTGGCGCTGGCCTATTCGCCGGGCGTGGCCGCTGCCTGCACCGAGATCGCCGAGAACCCGGCCGAGGCCGCCACGCTGACCGCGCGCGCCAATCTGGTCGCGGTGGTCTCAAACGGCACTGCGGTGCTGGGGCTCGGCAATATCGGCCCGCTGGCGTCGAAGCCGGTGATGGAAGGCAAGGCGGTGCTGTTCAAGAAGTTCGCCGGCATCGACGTGTTCGACATCGAGATCGCGGCCGACACCATCGAGCGCGTGGTCGAGACGGTGGCGGCGCTGGAGCCGACCTTCGGCGGCATCAACCTGGAGGACATCAAGGGCCCGGAATGCTTCGAGATCGAGGCGCGGCTGAAAGAGCGGATGAAGATCCCGGTATTCCACGACGACCAGCATGGCACCGCCATCATCGTCGGCGCCGCGATCAAGAACGCGCTGCTGCTCGCGGATAAGAATCTCGCGGACGTCAAGATCGTCGCCTCCGGCGCCGGCGCCGCCTCGATCGCCTGCCTCAACATGCTGGTGTCGCTGGGCGCGCAGCGCAAGAACATCTGGGTCACCGACATCGACGGCGTGGTCCATGAGGGCCGCAACACGCTGATGGACCCCTGGAAGGCAGTTTATGCGCAGAAGACCGACGCGCGGACGCTCAGCGACGTGATCGGCGGCGCCGACATCTTTCTCGGCGTCTCGGCCGGCGGCGTGCTGAAGCCCGACATGGTCAAGCGGATGGCCGACAAGCCGCTGGTGATGGCGCTGGCCAATCC
>NZ_JBARGP010000521.1:0-13060 GCF_049798375.1 Bradyrhizobium sp. | reverse complement strand
GCATCGACGTGCCGCAGAAGAAAGGCGTCAACACCGTCGAGGCCTGCGAAGGCATCATCAAGGGCTCGGTACGCGCGATGTTTCAGCTCGGCGGCAATCTGGTGCGCGCCGTGCCCGACCACAACGTGGTGCAGCCGGCCTGGCGCAAGCTGCGGCTCACCGTCAATATCCTGACCAAGCTCAATCGCAGCGCGCTGATCCATGGCGAGGTCTCCTACATCCTGCCGTGCCTAGGGCGCATCGAAATCGATCAGCAGGCGAGCGGCCCGCAGGCCGTGGCCATGGAGGATTCCACCGGCTGCATGCACGGATCGCGCGGCCAGGTGCCGCCCGCCAGCGAGCACCTGCTGTCCGAACCGAAGATCGTCGCCGAGATCGCCAAGGCGACGGTGCCGTCGAAGTCCACGATTCCATGGGACGAGTGGGTCTCCGATTACAGCAAGGTGCGCGATGCTATCGCGGCGACCTATCCGGACATCTTCCACGACTTCAACAAGCGGATGTGGCAGCCGGGCGGCTTCCACCGGCCGCTTGCCGCGCGTCACCGCAAGTGGAACACCGAGACCGGCAAGGCCAATTTCATCGCGCCGAAATCGCTCGCCACCGACATCGACACGCCTCCCGAGGCGCGCGACATCGTGCAACTGATGACGTTGCGCAGCAACGGCCAGTTCAACACCACCGTCTATAGCTATGACGACCGCTTCCGCGGCATCTTCGGCTCCCGTCACGTGGTGCTGATGCATGACAACGATATCGAGCGGTTCGGTCTGAAGGAAGGCGACGTGATCGTGTTGTCGACCGCCGTCGACGATGGCGTTATCCGCAAGGTCGGCGGTCTGCGGGTGGTGCGCTACGACCTGCCGGAGGGCTGCATCGCCGGCTACTATCCGGAGTGCAATCCGTTGATCCCGCTCTGGCATCATGAGGAGAAGAGCAAGACGCCGGCCGCCAAGTCGATTCCGGTGCGGGTTGCGCTCGATCGGTCTGGAGGCGAGGCGAAGGTAGTTTAGTCGTGGGCCCTAGCGCTTGGCGGCGTCGCCGAGCGCCGCGAGCCGGTCCAGGAACGCGCATTGCGCCGCGTTGATCTTGCTCCGTGCGGTCGCGAGGTCGAACCATTCGGCGCGGTCGACCTCAGGAAAAGTCTGTTTGCGGCCGCTGCGCGGCGGCCACTCGATTTCGAAGCTGTTGCTGGCAATGGTCCCGCTATCAATATCGATTTCGACGGCAAACGCCGTGACGACCTTGCCGCCCTTCTGCTTGATATCGCCGAGCGGAAGCAACGTCCCAATCACGTCGATGCCGAGCTCCTCGCGAAACTCGCGGCGCGCCACCGCTTCGGTATCTTCGCCCGGGCGGTATTCGCCCTTCGGGATCGACCAGGCCCCGGCGTCCTTGTTGCGCCAGAACGGGCCGCCGGGATGAACCAGCAGGATCTCGATTTCTCCTCGGACCGTACGGAAGGCGACGATGCCGGCGCTCTTTGAAGGCATGTCGCTATCCGATCTCAGTCCAATAGCTCGCGCAGCTTGGTTGCGAGCTGGTTGAAGGTAAACGGCTTGCTGATCAGATGCAGATGCGCATCGAGCCGGCCGTGATGCACGATGGCGTTGCGGGAGTAGCCCGTGGTGAACAGCACAAGCAGATCGGGGCGCAACTGAAGGGCTTTGTCAGCCAGTAACCGACCATTGTCGCCGGGCAGGATCACGTCGGTGAACAGCAGGTCGATGCGCTCCGCGGTCTCGAGCAGCCGCAGCGCGGCGTCGGCGTTACCAGCCTCGAAAACCCTGTAGCCAAGCTCCTTCAGGATATCGACGCTGTAGGCCCGGACCTCGTCATTGTCCTCGACGACGAGGACGACCTCGTCCCGGCTGGCCGCCAGCGGCTCAGCCACCTGCTCACTGGACAGCGCTCTCGGCTCGCCATGGTAGCGGGGAAAGTAAAGCTTGACCGAGGTGCCGTGCCCGACCTCGCTGTACAGCGTCACGTGGCCGCGCGACTGCTTGACGAAACCATAGACCATGCTGAGCCCGAGGCCGGTGCCCTTGCCGACCTCCTTGGTGGTGTAGAACGGCTCGAATGCGTGCGCCAATGTCTCGCTCGACATGCCCTGGCCATTGTCGCTGACCGCCAACATCACATATTGCCCCAGCTGCACTTCGGCATCGCGGGCGACATAGGATTCGTCCAGCATCGTGTTGGAGGTCTCGATCGTCAGCCGGCCGCCCCCCGGCATCGCGTCACGGGCGTTGACGGCGAGATTGAGGATCGCGCTCTCCAGCTGGTTCTGGTCGACCTCGGCGGTCCACAGCCGCGGCGAGCCGACGACCTCAAGCTCGATGGTCTCGCCCAAGGTCCGGTGCAGCAGCTCGCTGAGACCGCGCATCAGCAGGTTGAGGTCGAGCGGCTTGGGCGACAGCGGCTGCCGGCGGGAGAACGCCAGAAGACGGCTGGTGAGGCTCGCGGCGCGCTGCGCGCCGTGGAAGGCCATGTCCGCGCCGCGCTTGATGCGCGCCTGATCCTCCGGCTTTGCCCGCCGGATGGTATCGAGGCCGCCAATGATGATGGTCAGAAGGTTGTTGAAATCGTGCGCGACGCCGCCGGTCAGCTGACCGATCGATTCCATCTTCTGGGCCTGCCGCAGCGCTTCCTCGACGTGCAGCCGCTCCGCGACCTCGGCCTCGACGCGCCGCTCGAGATCGGCATTGATCGCCTGCAGTTCGACCTCGGCGCGCCGCCGCAACGCCGCGACCTCGATGTTGGAATGGATGCGAGCCAGCAGCTCGCGTGCAGCGAATGGTTTTGCCAGATAGTCATCGGCAATCGCATCGAGCGCCTCGACCCGTGCATCCTCGCCGGCCCGCGCCGAGAGCATCACCACGGGCGTGCTCGCCAATGCTGCGTCATTGCGGATCATTCTCAGAAGCTCGATGCCGTTCAGCCGCGGCATCATCACGTCGGTCAGGATGAGGTCCGGGCGGGTCGCGCGAGCCCTCGTCAGGGCGGTTTCGCCGTCGGCGACCGCTTCGACCAGATAGCCTTGGGCTTCGAGCAGCTGGCGTACATAGTCGCGCATGTCGGCGTTGTCGTCCGCCAGCAGGATACGGCGGCCGTTGGTTGCGGCCTCACTCCGCGGCAGCTCCAGCACCGAGTCGAGCAGCGGCTGCGCTTTGCCGTTGCTGGGCAACCATCGCACCGCCTCTTCCAGGAAGCTGTGTGCGCCGACCGGCACGGGCGTCGCGCGGGTGCGCAACTGATCGGCGGGCAAATGACTCGTCCCGAACGGAATCCGGACGATGAAAGTCGTGCCCTGGCTGACGATGCTGTCGACCTCGACGGCGCCGCCGTGAACCTTGACGAGCTCCTGCACCAGCGCAAGGCCGATCCCGGTGCCTTCGAAGCTGCGGCCCCGTGCGCCCTCAATGCGGTGAAACCGCTCGAACACGCGCGCCCGATCCTTGGTGGCGATGCCGATGCCGGTGTCGCTGACATGCAGGACCGCGTAACGATTGTCCGTCGAGGCTCGAACCTTGACCGTGATCCCGCCTTGATGGGTGAACTTGAACGCGTTCGACAGCAGGTTGAAGACGATCTTCTCCCAGGACTCGCGATCGACGAACACCGCTTCGGGCAGCTCGTCGCATTCGATCGTGAACGAGAGGCCGGCACCCTCGACGATGTTTTGGAACGCCGCGGCGATCTCGGCCGTCAGCTTGTCGAGCTCGGTCGGCTCGAAGCTCGCCTGCAGGCGCCCGGCCTCGATCCGGGAGAAATCCAGCAGACTATTGACCAGCCGCAGCATCCGCATGCCGTTGCGATGCACGAGCTCCAGCTTGTTGCGGCTGTCGGCATCCGCAGCATCGGCCAGCAACGCCTCGATCGGTCCGAGCATCAAGGTCAGCGGGGTGCGGAATTCGTGGCTGACATTGGAGAAGAACGTCGTCTTGGCGCGATCGAGCTCGGCCAGCGCCTCCACGCGCCGCCGCTCGGCTTCGTAGGCCTCGGCATTGGCCAGCGCGGCGGCGATCTGGCCAGCAGTCA
Source organism: Bradyrhizobium sp. (assembly GCF_049798375.1). Lineage (GTDB taxonomy): Bacteria > Pseudomonadota > Alphaproteobacteria > Rhizobiales > Xanthobacteraceae > Bradyrhizobium. The sequence goes on along the minus strand of NZ_JBARGP010000521.1, from coordinate 9,019 downwards.
GAGCGAGGAAGCCGCGATAGTTGTCGTCGAACAACCGGTAGGGATTGAGGCCGGCGATCAGGACGCCGGAGCGCGTGGCCTCGCCGGTGCCGGAGAACGGCAGGACAACCGCTCGCGACGGCGATCGCTGCCAGACCCCTTTGGGCAGCGGCGCGTCAAACAGCTCGGCCAGGTTCTCCACCAACAGGGCTTCATGGGTGCGCAGCGCCTCTGCGATAGGCCAGCGCGGGTCAGCCGCAGGATCGATCATGACAGGAGCCGCGATATGGCCCGGCGCAATGCTCGATGTACCCACCAGCGACAAAGCCGCTCCTGTGGGGTCCGTGACATAGAGCAGCGCGAATGGCAGGTCGCGCAGGTTGGTGGCGAGCGCCCTGGCGCTTTGCTCGCAAGCTTCTTGCCAGCTGCGGGTGTTCGCGGTTTTGGCGGCGAGTTCCTGCAACAGCCCGATCTGGCGCTCGCTGATGACGCGGGCGGTGTCGTCGCTGTTGGCGCAGAAGATGCCGCCGACGGCGCCGTCATCGTCGGGAATCGGGCTGTAGGAGAAGGTGTAGTAGGTCTCCTCCGGATAGCCGTTGCGCTCCATGATCAGGAGCTGGGCTTCGACGTAAGTGCCCTGTTCGCCGCCCAGGGCGGTCGCAAGCATCGGCCCGATGTCGTCCCAGATCTCGCGCCAGACCTCGATGGTCGGCCTCCCGAGCGCCCAGGGATGCTTGCCGCCGATGATCGATTTGTAGGGATCGTTGTAGAAATAGGTGAGCTCCTTGCCCCAGCCGATCCAGATCGGCTGTCGCGAGGTCAACATGATCCGGATGGCCATTCGCAGGCTCTGCGGCCACGTGCTTGGCGCGCCCAGCGGGGTCTTGCTCCAATCATAGCCCCGGAGCAGTTCACCGAGTTCACCGCCGCCGGAGAGAAAATCGGCAATCGCAGGTCGGCCTGGAGAATCATTCACGCAGCAAAGCCCCACGAAGCGAGGCGAGAACAAGCCGCCCCGGAAAGTCTTTCGCGGACCTAATCGCTGACCCCAGTTCATGTTCCATGTGCTGAAATTAGCGGCACTTTATAAAATCGCCTGCAATCTAGGCGGAGGAATCATCGCTCGATCTTTAATATCTGGCGTAGCTTGAGGGCGTCCGCAGGCGCCGCGCTCTTCTGGTCGTTATCGAAATAGACGAAGACGTCGCAGCCCTGCCGACTCCAGGACCGGACGTGCTTGGCCCAGGCAGACAAGGTCGTCGCAGGATAATTGTCCTTGTAGCGGCCGCCGGGTCCGTGCCCGCGCACATAGACGAAGTCGGCCGTGCGTCGCCAGGGCGCTGGTGCGTCGTGATGGTCGGACAGGCACAACGAGATGTTTTCGTCAGCCAGCATGCGCAGGATGCGCGGAGCGTACCAGCTCGCGTGGCGGAATTCGAAGCTGTAGCGCCGCTGCTTCGACAGCAGCTTGAGGAAGGCGGCGAGCCGGTCCGGATTGGCCTGGAATTGCGGTGGCAGCTGGAACAGGATCGGTCCTGCCTTGTCGCCCAGCAATGACAGGCGGCTCTCCATCAGTTCGAGACTGTTGATCGAATTCTCGGTCAGCCGCTTCCAGTGGGTGATGAACTTCGAGGCCTTCCAGGCGAACACGAAGTCCGGCCCGGTTTGCTCGCGCCAGCCGCGCACCGCGGCCTCCGTGGGCGTGCGATAGAATACGCCGTTCAGCTCGGCGGTCCGAAACTGGCTCGCGTAGTAGGGCAGCTGATGCCGGAGCAGCAGGCCCTTCGGGAAGAACGCGCCGCGCCAGGAGTCGTAATGCCAGCCCGATGTACCGATCAGGATGCGCGCCATCGCCGCTCTACGGTCTCAGCACTACCTTGATGCAGCCATCCTCCTTGTTGCGGAAGGTCTTGTAGAGCTCAGGACCCTGCTCGAGCGGCGCTTGGTGGGTGATCACGAAAGACGGATCGATCTCGCCGTCCTGAATGCGCTTCATCAGCTGCGGCAGATAATGCTGCACGGGAGTCTGCGCCATCCGGAAGGTGAGGCCGCGATTGATCGCCGAGCCCATCGGGATCTTGTCGACGAAGCCGCCATAGACGCCGACGATCGAAACGGTGCCGAAGTTGCGGCAGCAATGGATCGCCTGGCGCAGCACATGCGGCCGATCGGTGCCGAGGAAGGTCGCGACCTTGACCCGGTCGACCACCGCATCGACGCCGGACCCCGTATCGACCTCGGTGCCGACAGCATCGATGCAGGCATCGGCGCCGCGGCCGCCGGTCAGCTCCTGAATCCGCTCGTAGATGTCTTCAGACTTGAAGTCGAGAACGACGGCGCCCGACGCGCGCGCCATCGCCATTCGCTCCGGTACGGTGTCGATCGCGATCACGCGCTCGGCGCCAAGCATGAAGGCGCTCTTGATCGCAAACTGTCCGACCGGACCGCAGCCCCAGATTGCCACTGTCTCGCCGCCCTTCAGGTTGCAGAAGTCGGCGGCCATGAAGCCGGTCGGAAAGATGTCCGACAGGAACAATACCTGCTCGTCAGTCAGGCCCTCCGGCACCTTGATCGGGCCGACATCGGCAAAGGGCACCCGCAGATATTCAGCCTGCCCACCGGCGAAGCCGCCGAGCAAATGCGAATAGCCGAACAGCCCGGCCGGCGAATGGCCCCAAAGCTTCTCGGCCTGCGGCTTGTTGGGATTGCTGCGCTCGCAACCCGAATAGAAGCCGCGCTTGCAGAAGAAGCATTCGCCGCAGGAGATCGTAAAAGGCACCACGACGCGATCGCCGACCTTCAGCTTGGTGTTGTCGCGACCGACCTCGACGACCTCGCCCATCGTCTCGTGGCCGACGACGTCGCCGCTCTCCATGCTGGGGATCAGGCCGCCATAGATGTGCAGGTCGGAGCCGCAGATCGCGCAGGCCGTGACCTTGATGATGGCGTCGCGGCCGTCCTGAATCGTCGGATCAGGCACCGTCTCGCAACGAATGTCGGCTTTGCCATGCCAGGTCAGCGCTTTCATATCAGCCCTCAACAAATGTTTGGAACACAAGTGACAAGGAATGAAGGAGTTCCTAGTTCGCCGCCGGGTTAGGAACGAATGCACCGCGCTGCCATTGCAGAAGCGAGCATCTCCAAGGAGAATTACCATGGCATCCAATGGCCAATTCGCAGTCGTCACCGGCGCTTCGACCGGCATCGGTTTGGAACTCGCGCGGTGCTGCGCGAAAGACGGCTTCGATCTGCTGATCGCGGCGGACGAGCCGGAGATCGAGCGCGCAGCAGCCTCGTTACGTGCGAACGGTGCCAATGTCGAAACCGTACAGGCCGATCTCGCAACCAGCGAAGGTGTCGACAAGCTGTATGCGGCGATCCGGGGCCGTCAGGTCGACGCGCTGCTCGCCAATGCCGGCCGCGGGCTCGGACACGCTTTCCTCGACCAGGACCTCTCGGAGGTGAAGCGCGTCATCGACACCAATGTCACCGGCACGGTCGAACTGATCCACAAGATCGGCAATGACATGCGCAGGCGCAATGCGGGTCGTATTCTCATCACCGGTTCGATCGCCGGCTTCGTGCCCGGAAGCTTCCAGGCCATCTACAACGCGACCAAGGCCTTCCTCAACTCCTTCTCCTTCGCGCTCCGCGAGGAGTTGAAGGACACCAAGATCACCGTGAGTTGCCTGATGCCGGGCGCGACCGAAACAGAGTTCTTCAAGCGGGCCGACATGATGGACACCAAGGTTGGCACCGAGGCAAAGGACGATGCCGCCGACGTCGCCAGACAGGGCTTTGATGCGATGATGTCCGGTGAGAGCGACGTGGTGACCGGTATGAAGAACAAGATCCAATCGTCGGTCGCCAACGTGACGCCGGCGGAGATGCTGGCTAAGCAGCATCGCGGCATGGCAGAGCCGGGGACCGCGAAACCGCACTGAGCGGCGAGGTCGTCGGCATCAAGGCGGTAGCGCCGGTCAATTCGATCGGCGCCGCTGAGTCATTTCAGTCGATCGGTGTGAAACGTATCTGCCGGCTCGTCATCTCGGCCTGCAGCTCGTCGCATATTGTCAAGCTGAATGTCGCAAACATCGGAGCGCCGCACTGAATATCGCGGAGATGTCGCGGATCTACTTTTCGGAGTGCTTGCTCTGGTCGCGGTCGCGACCGGCTACGGGTGAGCCACTCGACTTTTGCTTCTGCTCCTGCTGGGCGAGCTGCTTGTCGACGGTTTCGCGCGAGCCTTCCGCAGGCTCCTTGTCGAAGGGGCTCTTCGTCGTTTCGTTCATGCGCTGCTCCTCTGTGGGCGAATATCGGAGTCCCAGTTGAACCGGCCGAACATGACGGCGTTCCTATGCATCTTCTGCCGCCGGCAGCTCTGTATTGATAGGAACGATCCAACCGACGACGGGTTGGGCGGACATCGATGACAAACGCCGGTTGGCGATACGGGACAAGCAACATGAGCAACACCGCACGAGACGTCTTCATCACCGGGCTTCGCAATGCGCACGCCATGGAAATACAGGCGCGCGAGCTGATGGAGCGGCAATCCGAGCGGTTGGACGACTATCCGGACGTGAAGGCAAAAGTGCAGATGCATCTGCAGGAGACCAACGAGCAGCTGCGGCGGCTCGAGCAGTGCCTCGATGCCTGCGGCGAGAGCAGTTCCAGCCTGAAGGATACAACGCAGTCCGCCGTCGCCAACCTGATGGCGATCGGGCATGCCATGGCCGGCGACGAGATCCTGAAGAACACCTTCGCCAACAACGCATTCGAGAATTTCGAGATCGCCGCCTACAAATCTCTGCTTGCGCTGTGCGGTGCCGCCGGCATGAGCGAGGCGCGCGCACCGCTCGAGACGTCCTTGAAGGAAGAGGAGCGGATGGCCCAATGGATCGACGCGAATGTCGAGAAAGTCACATTGGCCTATCTGCAGCACGAGCAGCGGCAGGCGGCGTGAGGTGGGTGCGGCGCGCGGCGGTCGCGCCGCAGCCATCGCTGGCCCGCGAGCACGGCAAGGCCCGCGGCCATCAGCACCAGACCAGCAGTGATTGGAATAGACGTGATCAGGGAAGGTGCCGTCGCCCATCCCGAACAAGGCCTGCCCAGCTAATAGACCATGAACCTCCCTCAACTCACGCTCCTTGGCCCATCGGCCGCTTCCATCCCGGCTTGCAGGACCAAGGAGCGTGGCATTTTTTGTCGCCTTGACGTCAAAGATGCTCGCAGTCTGGGTGGCGCCTCGCCCGGTAGGTACACGGACGAGACGCGATATCGCTGGTGATTAGCGATGCCTGGTCTGTTTGTGCATGCCGCGCGGGTGATCATTTTGGAGTCCACCGGCGCTGCTCGATCCGGCCCCGGCTCCAGCAGACGAACCGGCGCCTGCCGATCCGCCCATACCGCTGCTTCCGCCGCCGCTTCCAGCGCCGCCGGCGCCAGCTCCCGTTCCACCGGATCCGCTACCGCCGGCTCCTGCTCCGGCTCCACTGCCCGCACCACCGCCGCCTTGAGCGAACGCGGTACCAACCGATGCGGCCGCGAGCGATGCGGCCAGCACCACCGCTGTCAATGTCTTCAGCATATCTATTCTCCGTAGGGTAGTATCCACAATGACTTGTTGTGCCTCAATTGGGTGGGCACGTAGACGTTCCAATCCGGTCGATCGTCGGCGGATGTCGTTGCGGGACCACGCGGAAAATGCCCGCCTTGATTCACCTATGTTGATGCACGGCACGGGTCAGATCGTACGATCGCTGCATCCGCAACGCATTTGCGCGCATCTTTCATGACATTGGATATTCCAAAGAAGCGGCGTCGCCGCCTCAAGCAGAGCATGTCTTTGGCTGAGCGCCTGTTGCAGGCGGCGCGCGAAGCGCGCGATGCCGCAAAGCTGCTGCCGCCCGGCGTTGATCAGGCGCGGCTGTTGAGGCGCGCATGTGAGGCTGAAGCGGTTGCCCAGCTCGATGAGATCCTCAAGCGATAAAGAGGACAGTGGCGATTTGTCATTCGGTCCGGCTGTGAACGGTCCGATGCTTTGATCGCTTGCTCGCGTTAGGCGCGGTGACAAGCTCTGATGGAAGATTTACGTAACCCGAGTTCGCCTTGCGCGACCGAAAACATGCGTGGCTCGATGACGGACAGCACTTCAGAATTCGACTACCTGACCTGCCCGCGGTGCGAGCTCGGGATGCGGCTGGCGTTCGTCGAGCCGCGACGGTTGCACCGGGAAGACGCATATGAGCGGCATCTCTATCGATGCGGCGGCTGCGGCAATGACAGCCATTTCGTCTTCGAGTTGCCGTCGCACGCCAGGGAGTGGCAGGGCGGTTGACCAAGTCTTGCCTCGCGCCCCGCGAGCAATCCCGTACACGCGGCCCTTATTGGACGGCCGGTGTAGCAGGACCGGGCTCCCTGGCCATTGATCGTCAAGGGAACCGGTGTTGTCCAATCGCGACGCCATCGATCCTTGTTTCGCTCCGCAACAAATGGCGTATGGTCCAAGATCGCCAGTGTGCGCGGTGGAGGAGTACGCCGCGCATCTCGTCCTCGTCCGCCGTCTGAGTGCTTTTCGAAAAATCTCACCTGACGGTCTCGAATACGCCGTTCGCGGCCGGATCGTCAGCTCTGCGCCGGGACAGGAGTTGGTACGCGAAGGCGATCCGGCCGATTGCATCCGTATCGTTCTCTCCGGTTGGTTGGCGCGCTACAAGACGCTGGAGGACGGCCGGCGCCAGATCGTCAATTTCGCGCTGCCTTGCGATACCTGCAATGCCTTTGTTTATCTGCTGCGGCGATGGATCATTCGATCGTGAGCCTGACACCGGTCACCCTTGCCGAGGTCGACCGCGAGCGCTTCGAGGTCTTCATCGCGAGCGATCGGTCTCTTGCGGAAGGGTTCTGGTGCGAGACGCTCTCGAACGCGGCGATCCAGCGCGAATGGACGATGAATCTCGGGCGCCGGGATGCCCTCGAGCGGGTCGCGCATCTGCTGTGCGAGATCGTCGAGCGCCTGCGGCCAGTGGGCCTCTGGGATGGCCACAGCTGCGCCTTCCCGGTCACCCAGCTTGATCTGGCCGACGCGACCGGCCTGTCCGTCGTGCACGTCAATCGCACCCTCCAGGAGCTGCGCTCCTCAGGCCTGATCGTGCTGCGGGACCAGACGCGGACGATCAACAACCTTGATGCGCTCAAGAGGGCCGCGATGTTCAATCCCGATTACCTGCATTACGTCACACAGGAGGAGTTGAGGCGCTGCGCCAAGCCATGTCGGTCGCGAAAGGCGCATGCGCGACGGAACGTCGTTCCTCGCCAGCGGTTTTCACGCCAAGGAGGACGAGCATGGCAAAAGAATCTCCACGGCAGCGCCGGATCACCGGGCGGGTGATGCACGAGTTTAAGCACGGCGAGCTGAAGAGCGGCCGCGGCGGCAAGGCCGGCAAGGTCAAGAACCGGCGCCAGGCGATCGCCATCGCGCTCGAGGAAGCGGGCGCTTCGAAATATGAGAGCGGCCGGCGCAACCGACGAAATTTGCGGCGCACCGAAGGCAAGGAGGCCAAGGGCCGCACCGCGCAGCAGGAGCGGGAGGGCAAGTCCCATGTCGGTGCCTCGGGCGAGCGCGAAAGCACCCGCGCCATGGGCGGACGCAATGCGCGGAAGACGACCGCACACGGCCGGCACGCGGCAACTGCACGGGCGCGCAAGGCCGACGGTCATACCAAGCAGGAACTCTACGCGCGCGCCCGGCAGCGCGGCGTCGAGGGCCGTTCGAAGATGACGAAGCGGCAGCTCGAGAACGCGCTCGGCATGCGCTGAGCGGATCGGCGACTGGCGCAATGGTCAGGTCCGATCCGACCGGGTCAGGCCTGGTCGTTACGATATCTCTCTCGCGTGATCTCGTCGCCGAGCCTGTTGGCGGCACGGCTGCGGTAGCGATAGCTAATGGTCCCATAGATGAGGGCCACGAGCAGAATGAATGCGCCGATGAAAAACGCCGCCTCGAGACCCATGCTCGCCTCCCTCCGATAACTGGATCTGTGTGCACCGCACGCGAAACGATGCGCCTCACCAAGTTCAACGGCGTGCATTGGTTCCTATTACCCGGTTCCAATGCTGCCTGAAGGGCGTGCCGACGATGATTGCTATGGCTGGCCCGAGCCGCCGGCCGCGCCATAGACCTGACCGTTGGCGTAGCTGGCGTCCGCCGCTGCGAGCTGGACGTAGATCGAGCCGAGCTCGGCCGGCTGGCCGGGACGCCCGAGCGGGGTCTGGCCGCCAAACTTTTCCAGCTTCTCCATCGTGGCGCCGCCCGAGACCTGCAGCGGGGTCCAGATCGGCCCGGGCGCGACGGCGTTGACGCGGATGCCTTTCGGCCCGAGCTGCTTGGCCAGCGACTTCACGTAGTTCATGGTCGCGGCCTTGGTCTGCGCATAGTCGTAGAGATCGGGCGAGGGATCATAGGCCTGCTCCGATGCGGTGCCGATGATGCAGGCACCGGGCTTCAGATGCGGCAGCGCCGCCTTGATGATCCAGAATGGCGCATAGATGTTGGTCTTGATGGTGGCGTCGAAATCCTCCGACGAGATGTCGAGGATGGATTCGCGTGCCTGCTGGCGGGCCGCGTTGGAGACCACGATGTCGAGGCCGCCGAGCCCATCGACCGCCTGCTGCACGAGCTTCCTGCAGAAGGCCTCGTCGCGCAGGTCGCCTGGGATCGCGAGCCCGACGCGGCCTTCCTGCTTGATCAGCGCCATCACCTGCTGGGCATCCGGCTCCTCGGTCGGGAAGTAGTTGATGGCGACGTCGGCGCCCTCGCGTGCGAACGCGATGGCCGCGGCGCGGCCCATGCCGGAATCGCCGCCGGTGATCAGTGCCTTGCGGCCGGTCAGCCGCCCCGAACCCTTGTAGCTGGTCTCGCCATGATCCGGCGGCGGATCCATCTGGCTCGCGAGGCCCGGCCATGGCTGCGATTGCCGCTTGAAGGGAGGCTTGGGATAACGGCTGGTCGGATCGATCAGATTTTGCTGTGCCATGG
>NZ_JBARGP010000520.1:0-12228 GCF_049798375.1 Bradyrhizobium sp. | reverse complement strand
AGGCGGAGAGCAGATAGCCCATATCCGCAATCGACAGCCCGAGCTCGTTGCGGATCAGCGGATTGGCCACCGCGAGCGTGGCGCGGTCGATGTAATTGACGACGCCTGCGATGACCAGGAGCGCCAGCGCGACGCGTTGAATCCATTTGACGCGTAGCGTCGCGAGCTCCGGTCCCAGCATCGTTTCCTCACTTGCACTTCATTATCGGAACGATCGTATCAATGCCCTCGTTCCTCATCACCAGTCACGCAATTGCGTGATCAGGCGTGCAGATTCGACATGGTGCGGACGCAAGGTGCTCACACCGGCGCGCTTGCAGATGCCGCGAAGGCGAATAGATAGACCGGGAACGCCGCGCGATGCGTGTCGACCAAGCCCGGAGAATCAATGACGACGCTGTCCATCCTGGATCTGGTCCGGGTCACGCAGGAAACCGACGCACGCGGCGCACTGAACAATGCACGTGATGTGGCGCGGCACGCCGAAGCCTGGGGCTATAACCGCCTCTGGGTTGCCGAACACCACAACATGCCGGGCATCGCCAGCGCCGCCACGTCGATCGTGCTGGCCCATATCGCCGAGGGCACCAGCACGATCCGTATCGGCGCCGGTGGGATCATGCTGCCCAACCATGCGCCCTATGTGATCGCCGAGCAGTTCGGAACGCTGGCGCGGCTGTTTCCAGGTCGCGTCGACCTCGGCCTCGGGCGCGCCCCCGGCACCGATCAGATGACCTTGCGCGCCCTGCGCCGGACGCCCGACGCCGCCGACAATTTTCCGCAGGACGTGCTCGAGCTGCAGGCCTTCCTGGCGCCGGCCGGCCCCAACCAGCGCATCCAGGCGGTGCCCGCGGCAGGCACCGAGGTGCCGCTCTGGATTCTCGGCTCCAGCCATTTCGGCGCGATGGTCGCGGCCGAACTGGGGCTGCCCTACGCGTTCGCCTCGCATTTCGCGCCCGAGCATCTGCTGGCGGCGCTCGACATCTATCGCGCGCGCTTCAAGCCGTCGGAACAGCTCGATCGCCCCTATGCGATGGTCGGCGTCAACATCGTCGCGGCCGAGAGCGATGATGTCGCGAAGCGGTTGGCGACGACGCAGCAGATGTCGTTCACCAACATCTTTCGCGGTGCCCGAGGGCTCAGTCAGCCTCCGATCGACGATATCGAAAGCTATTGGTCGGGATCGGAAAAGCAGCAGGCCCAGCGCATGCTCGCTCGATCGATCGTCGGCTCCGTCGAGACCGTCCGTGCCGGCATCGACGCACTGGTCGAGGAAACCAAGGCCGATGAGCTGATCGTGGTGTCCGACGTCTATGACCACGCGACACGCTTGCGCTCGTTCGAGCTGATCGCCGAGGCCGCGGGGATCAAGCCGGCTGCGTGAAACGGTCCAATCACGCGTCGCGCGTTGCTCGATATTGTAGCCGGGATGAGCGCAGCGACATCCGGAACCACAGCAGCGGCAATCCCGAATATCGGGCTACGCGTGCCGCAAGCTGCACTCAACGTAACGTTCGAAGATAGGCAATGATGTCGGCGACGTCGCCATCACGCAGGCCCGCATAGAATACGAACGCCATCGGCTGCAACAGCCGATGCCCATCGCGCGCAATGCCGTGCCGGATGGCATTGTCGATCTCCGCGTCGGACCAGGTGCCGAGCCCCGCGGCGGAAGCGCCGGTGATATTGGGCGCCACCACGCCATGCCAGTCCGCGCCCAGACCATGGACCAGCGTCGGCCCGAACGGCCGCCCACCATGTCCCAGTCCATTCACGAAATCGGAGCGACCCGCCGACCAGGTCGAATGACACTCCATGCAATGGCCGATCGTCACCAGATAGGCGCCGCGGCGGACCGGATTGGTGAAATCGGCGTTGGCGAAACCGGCTTCGGCCTCTGGATAGGGCTGGCGGCGAACCGGGGCGGTGTAGATGGGCGGCGGGACCCGGTTCTTGATCGGCTTGACCGTGCGCAGATAGGCGACGATGGCGTCGAGATCGGCCGGCAGCAGGGCCTTGTAGAACCCGGTAGGCATCGCCGCCGCAAGCGGCGCGCCAGCTAGTTCGCCGTGATCCGGACGGGTGCCTTCGAGCAGCGCCCGCTTGATCTCAGCGTCGGTCCAGTCACCGATGCCGGTGTCGCGATCCTGCGTGATGTTGGGCGCGGTCGCAGTAAAGGCCGGCGTCGAAATCGTCAAGCCGCCCGAGAACGCGCGGTCCGCGATCGCGGCGCCTGCATTGTCGCGCGGACTGTGACAATTGCCACAGGCCAGGATGGTGTTGACCAGATAGGACCCGCGCGCGACGGGCGTCTCGGCAGCCGTCGCCGCATCAATTCCAACGCTGGCGAGACCGGCGATCAAGACTATCAGCGCGCGGCGCCGCCACCGCGCAGGCATCAAGTGCATTGCATCCAAGGCAACCCCCGACTCTCGTCGACGAGAATTAATCCCTACCTGATTCATCACACATAATGCGATGCCCGTTGAGGTCGTCACGTCCATTTTGTGTTACGGGTGCAACCCGAAGACCGTTGCTCATCCGGCTGCGCAGGAAAGATCGATCGAGATTTGGCGTGAGATCAGTTTGGTTGGTCCGCCAAACCCGCGAGCTCCAACTATATCTGCGCATAAACATCAATTTCGCTAGCCACTTCAATTCCATACTCCAGATCCGCTAATTCGTTTGAGATTTCTCTTTCGCTTTTACAGAAATCATGTATACTCCCTCCCCGTCCCGCCTCACTGAGGGGGCGTACGCGTCGTCACGGACGTCGAGTGCGGGATGCGATGGACGCGTTGATGCCGTTGGACGAACGGCTCGATGCGGACGGTGAAGTCGTGTGGTTCTGGCCTCCCGGTGCTGAGGCCGTGCGCAATGCGTTCACGCCTTGCGCAAGGGGGCAATCAAGCCGGTCCCCAAGGAGAGCGCGTATAAACCGTAAGGCCATCGCGCGGGGAATGCCGGCTGTTTCGGCTGAACCTGTGGTACCTGCCGCCTGCATTTTTTTCTGCAGGCGGGCCATGGGTGCGGCCAGCATCCGGCATTCCCTGCGCCCTCTTCGTCGGGAGGGTCAAACGCCATGCAACACTCGAACGCGGATGGCGTGGCGAGAGCGTGAAGTCATGCCTCACCGTCATTGCGAGCCAACGGGGCCGCGCGGCCGATGACCGCCTCCATGAGGCAAACCAGCGTCGCGTAACCAGGATCTGGATTGCTTCGGCGCAGGAGCGCCTCGCAACGACGATGCGGAGGGAGCCATGTTACCGCGGCATACACGATCGCCCAGCCGACCCCCGCGATGATAGTCCTACTTGCTCCCCACCAGCCTGATCGGGCGCCCCTGGCTGATGAAGGCGTAATGCCCGCTGCCGATGCCGCCGACCATCAGCGCCTCGACGACGGGCTCGGCGGTCTCAGCGGTCGCGGCCCAGGCGACCACGAAATTCGCGCCGGTGCCGCCGCGGACGTCCTTGACCGGAATGAAGATCTCGATCGTTCCGAACGGCTTCACCGCGACCGGCTGCTTCAGATAGGCTTCGACCCGCGCACCCGCAGTGTCAAAATAGTCGATGCGCTTGAGGATCAGCGGCTGGGTTTCGGAGGCATTGTGCACGCTCAAGGTGACCGAGAAATCCGCGCGTATCTTGCCTGGTGTCATCGCCACGCTGGAATAGACCGGCACATAGAACGCGCCCGACACGGTGGCGGGCTCGGCCGGCAGCGCCGTCAACGAATCCGCAAAATTCTGTTCCAGGCTCGAGGCGGGCTCCGCCGCAGCCGCGCCTGCGCCCGAGCCGCCCAGCAGCGCCAAAGCAAGGGCTGCGCCCCGCATGTGACAGATTGCGGCTTTGCGGCGCGCGCCGTTATGCCTAATTTGCGGCGGTGGGGATGGTTTCATGCATGAACTGATCGGCGATATCACTCTGTGCATCCTGTTTGCGTGGGTGCTTGGGCTCGCGGCGCAATTTTTGCGGCAGCCATCGATTCTTGCCTATCTGGTCGCGGGCTTCGCCATTGGCCCCTTCGGCGCCGGCTGGGTCAAGTCCCAGGATTCGATCTCGGTGATCTCCGAGCTTGGCCTGATCTTCATGCTGTTCATGATCGGGCTCGAGATCGACCTGAAGAAGATCATCCGCGCCGGCCCGGTGATCCTGATCGCCGGCGGCGTCCAGTTGCTCGGTGGCGCGGCGCTCGGTCTCATCTTCTTCATCGCGATCGGGATGCGGCTCGGCGGCGGAAGCTATGACGCGCTCTATCTCTGCATCGCCTGCGCACTGTCCTCGACCGTCATCATCGTCAAGGTGTTGTACGAGAAGCACGAGCTCGACACCCTGCCCGGCCGCATCACGCTGGGCGTGCTGGTGCTGCAGGACGTGTTCGCGATCCTGTTCCTGGCGGTGCAGCCGAGCCTCGACGATTTGCATCTCAGCGTCATCCTGCTGTCCTTCGTTCGTGCCGGCGCGCTGGTCGCCACCGCGCTGCTGCTCAGCCGCTACGTGCTGCCGCCGCTGTTCCGCCGCATCGCCCGCAGCCCGGAGCTGATCCTGCTCGGCGCGCTGGCCTGGTGTTTCCTGATCGGCGAGATCGCCGAACGGCTGCAGCTCTCGCGCGAGATGGGCTCGCTGATCGCAGGCGTCTCGCTCTCGACCTTCCCTTACGCGCTCGACGTCACCGCCAAGGTCACGAGCCTCCGCGACTTCTTCATCACGCTGTTCTTCGTGGCGCTGGGCATGACGATCCCGATCCCGAACCTTTCGGTGGTGGGGCTGGCGCTGGTCATCGCGCTGTTCACGGTGGCGAGCCGGCTGATCACGACATTCGCGCCGCTTTACCTGATGCGGCAGGGACTGCGCGCAAGCCTTTTGCCTGCGATCAACCTGGCGCAGATCAGCGAATTCTCGCTGGTCATCATCCAGACCGGCATCGCCGCCGGCCACCTGCGCGGCGCGACTTCGAGCGCGGCCTCCTTCGCGTTCGTCGTGCTGGCGGTGCTCTCGACCTTTGCGATCGTGCGCTCGGACCCGATCGTGCGCCGGGCGATTCCACGGCTGAAGCAGCTTGGCTTGCGCGATCTCGGCCGGATCGCCGCAACAGATGAGGCGGAGGACAGCCATGCCGCCGCACGCCGCGTCGTCATCCTTGGCTTCTTCCGAACCGCCAGCGCGTTGCTCAGCGAGATCGAGCGCAAGCATCCTACCTTGTTGTCGCAGATCGGCGTGGTCGATTTCAACCCGGTCGTATTCCGCACCTTGTCGGAGCGCGGCATCCAGGTGACCTATGGCGATATCAGCCATGTCGACACCCTGGTGCACGCCGGTATCGGCAAGGCCGAGCTGATCATCCTGAGCATCCCGGACTCGCTGCTCAAGGGCGCCAACAACGAGAGGCTGGTGCGCCATGTCCGCAGCATCAATGCGACCGCCAAGATCGTCGCCACCGCGGATTTGCTTGCCGACGTGAAAGACCTCTACGACGCCGGTGCCGACTACGTCACAGTGCCGCGGCTGAGCGACGCCACGGTGCTGCTCGACCTGATCAAGGCAGCCGATGCGGGCCTGCTCAGCGAGCGGCGCGCCGAGATCGATACCATGCTGGTCGAGCGCCGCGAGGTGCTGCCGTGAACTCCGCGCCGAACGAAATCCATGTCTGGCTGATGGAGGTCGACGCACCCCCGCCCGCTTTGCTCGCCGACTGGCGCCAATGCCTCGACGCAGACGAGCTCGCCCGCGCCGACCGCTTCTATTTCGAGCGCGACCGCATCATCTACACCGCCGCCCATTGGCTGCTGCGGAGCGCCCTCGCCGAGACCGGCGGCCTGCCGGCATCCGGCTGGCGGTTTGTGGCCGGGCCGCATGGCAAGCCGCGCATCGATCCCGCGCGCGGCCATCACGGGCTCAGCTTCAACCTCTCGCACACCAAGGGCCTGGTCGCCTGCGCGATCACGACGGGCGCCGAGATCGGCATCGATGTCGAGCGGATGGAGCCGCGCCGCTCGGGGTTCGACGTTGCGGAGCACTCCTTCAGCTCCGCCGAGGTCGACTTGTTGCGCGGGATGCCGCCAGCGCAGCAGATGCGGACCTTCTTCCGGCTGTGGACCTTGAAGGAGACGCTGATCAAGACCACCGGTGAGGGCCTGCAGCGGGCGCTCGACAGCTTCTCGTTTGCGCTCGATCCGGTCGCGGTGACATTCCAGCCGGATGATCCCGACGCGGCCGCCCATTGGACCTTCTGGGAGCTGGAGCCGACCGCACATCACGCGATGGCGCTCGCGATCCGGCAGGATGCCTCGCGGCCGATGCGGTTGGTGACGACCGCTTTGCGGATCGGCAGCGATGGCCGGGTCGTGGCGGAGCGGAGGTCAAGGAGGGCGGGAATGCGGGTTCCAGGTCGCAGGCGGCCCGAACCGCGAAAGGGTCGCGAATCAGGATTCGCTTGTTTACTCTTGCCGAATCGAGGAGTGCAGCATGGTTGCGGACAGTGACAGCAGAATCGCCTGGCATCGCGCACAGCTGAAGAAGCACCGCGCGGAGCTGAAGCAGATCGAGACGACCAGATTTACCGTCGGCCAGAGCTCGGATCAGAGGGCAGTGGACAAAGCGCGGCGGCAGCTCGCAGAACTCAGGGACAAGATCCGCGAGTCCGAGCAGATCGTCGGCCAGCATGAGAAGCAGACCCGGCGGCCACTCGGCACCGATTTGCGCAGCCTGTCCAGCGTGTCATGGGGCAATTGGGACGCGAACGGGCCACGCTGATGGGATACGGTCGCGGTGGCTGCGGCCTCCCTCCCCGGACCAGCGCCGCAGCCGCGCTTCGCTGGCCCTGAGCATGGCAAGGTCGAGTTCGCCGCGGGCCAGCGCGCGGCGCGCGCAGCCGAACACGCGATAGAGTTGCGCACCGTCATAGGCGACCAGCAACAGGTCGGCTCCGCCATTGAGCGCCTCGACCACGGCCTGGCAGACGTCGCCGCCATAGATCGCGCCCATTACCAGATCATCGGTGATGATGACACCCTGGTAGTTCCACTGCCTGCGGATCAGCCCCTCCAGCACCGCCTTGGCATGCGAGGCCGGCCGATCCGGATCAAGTGCAGTGAGCCCGACATGGCCGACCATCAGCGCCGCCCGCGAATTCGCCAGCACGTCGCGGAACGGCCGCCGATCGCTGGCTTCCAATGTCGCGAGCGGCGGGTCGAGCCGCGCGGCGAAATGGTGGGTGTCGGCACGCACGCGGCCGAGGCCCGGGAAGTGCTTCACCGCGGCACGGACGCCCGTCGCCTCCGGCCCGCGCGCGTAGGCGCCGGCGATGTCGCTGACAACATCGGGATCGCAGGAAATCGCGCTGGCTGATCAAGGTGTTGAAGTCGAGCCGGTTGCGCTGCCAGCTCGGGCGCAGATCAAGCACCGGCGCGAGATTGAGCGTGACGCCGATGCCGGCAAGCTCAGCGCCCTGGCGCCGGCCATAGGCCTTGGCCTGCGCCTGGCGCTGATCAGGCGGCACGGTCGCAAGTGTCGACAGCGCCGGCTCCTCCGGCAGCGGCGGCGACAGATGCGCGACGATGCCGCCCTCCTGGTCGGCCGCAACGATCAGCGGCGGCAGATGGGCCGCGGTGCGCGCGGCTTGCAGGCTGGCGATCTCGGCTTTGAGCTCGGCGGCGGTCCGGCCGGCGACATTGTGCCGGGTCATATAGACGCCGGCGATCAGGCCCTTGCCGGCCAGCGTGGCGGCTTCCGCAGGATCGTCGTAGCCGACCACGAAATGGCGTCCGAGCAAGCGCGCAACCGCAGCCTCGGTGTGCAGCGCCTGGTATTGCGGATCGCGAAAACGGATTGCGCCGCGATGAACGCCACAAGCGGCACGCACCATGTGACGAGCAGGACCTGCTTCGCGATGCCGCCACGCCAGGCGCCGCGGCAAATCATAGCAGCGCGCACGCCGATTGCCGCAAGCACCAGCGCGATATGGCCACCGCCGCGCAGCTTCACCAAATAAGGCTCATTGCTATTAACGGCGACAAGAACGAGAAACAGCGCAAGCGACAACAGCACCACAAAGCCGATACGTCTGAGCATGCGATCCATCGACCTCACGAGGTAAGATGGATCGCGACTGACAAAGCGCGGCGCGTAGCGCCAGATACGGAATCGCGCCTGCACAAAATCTGCAAGCAAATCCTGAAAGCCTGCGCGAGCCCTCCTGCGCGATTGCACCGCGCTCCGCCATGGTCCGTCCATCAGCGACGAACCATGCGAGGACGCGCCATCATGTCAGATTACGCCGCGCCGGCTGTCGAGAGCCGCGCCGATCACCAACGCCTGTCCAAGCTATTGCTGGCCATCTGCCTCGCAGCGCTGGCCGACGCGTTGTTCTACAATCAGCGCCTAGGCCTGTCGGTCGAGATCTTCGCCACTGCGGTGGTGGCGGTGTCGCTCGCCGCCAACCCCACGCTGATCGCGCGCCACCGCATGATGACCGCGAGCGCGATCTTCGTCGCGAGCCTGCTGCCGTCGCTCGAAGAGCTCGGCCAGCTCTCGTTCCTGTTTCTCGTGCTCGGATCAACAACGACGATCGCGCTGCTGACCGATCCGCAGTTCGAGGGCCTGCGCACATGGCTCTCGGACCTGCGTCAACGTTTCGTCACCGGCCCGCTGCGGTTGCTGCCGGATGGCGCAAGAGCGCTTCGCGGTTCAGGACTGACGCGCGGCCTCGTGGTCCGGTTCGTGCCGCTCGTGTTCGGAGCTGCCTTTGTCGTCCTGTTCGCACAGGCCAATCCGGTGATCGAGGACTGGCTCACCGCCATCAGGCCGAATCAACTGACCACGCAGTTCGACGTCTGGCGCACGCTGTTCTTGATCGTCGCGCTGTCAGTGGTCTGGCCGTTCATCGCGCTACGCTGGCGGCACAAGGTTCCACGGGTCCCGAACGCGTTCGAGCCGTCCGCAATCATCGAACCGTCCCCGGGTCTCGTCGATCTGTTCAGCCCGCCGACCGTGCTGCGTTCGGCGGTCCTGTTCAACCTGCTGTTCGCGGTGCAGACCGCGCTCGACATCGCCTACCTCTGGGGCCACTCCGCGTTGCCCGCGGGCATGACCTACGCCGCCTATGCCCATCGCGGCGCCTATCCGCTGATCCTGCCGCGCTGCTCGCCGCAGCCTTCGTGCTGATCGCGATTCAGCCGGGTGACAGCACGCAGTCAAAGCTGCTTCGGCCGCTGGTGTATCTGTGGATCGGGCAGAACGTGATGCTGGTGCTGTCGTCAATGTTGCGTCTGAAGCTCTACGTCGAGATCTATCTGCTGACCTATTGGCGCGTCACCGCAGGGATTTGGATGGGTCTGGTCGCGATTGGCCTGGTTTTGATCGTGATCCGGATCGCGCAGAACCGCTCGCATCGGTGGCTGATCCGGATGAACCTGATTGCGGGTCTTGCGACTCTCTATGTGTGCTCGCTCATCGACTTCGATGCCATGATCGCCAGCTATAATGTCGCTCATAGCCGCGCGGCCGGCGGCGGGATCACGCTGATACCGACAGATAGCGGCGTCCGCTTCGAGCTGCACTTTACTGCCGCCGCGCCTAGCCTGCCCTATAGAACGACTTCAGATCATCCTCCTATCACCGCTCCTATCCACGGTTGCCATCACGATGAACCCTCGCGGGATAATTCCACATCCGTCTCCTGATGGCCCGTCGATCATTGCACGAACCAAACAACTGGACGAACACGAGCAATCGGCTAACAATCCCGGCAAGCACGCCGCGCTCGTGCTGCGGATGCGTCGCGATCCGGAAATTTATTCTGGACAACGTCGTCCGTCGCAGGATGCTAACCATGCGGCAGGTCGAAGCGGCCGCGAGAAATGACTTGATCTCCTACCCCGCGTAAGCTTTGAGCTAGGTCAGCTATTGGCCTCGCCGTTCTCGGGAGAGTTTGATGGATTTGTCTCGTTTTGAAATCAGCCGCCGCACCGCGCTCCTGACCTCTGCGGCGATCGCCGCCAATGTCATCAATCCAATGCGCGCCTTCGCAGAGGAAACGCCGCGTAAGGGCGGCGTCTTCAACGTGCATTACGGTGCCGAGCAGCGGCAGCTCAATCCCAGCCTGCAGGCTTCGACTGGCGTCTACATCATCGGCGGCAAGATCCAGGAGAACCTGGTCGATCTCGACGGCAACGGCCAGCCGGTCGGCGTACTCGCCGAGAGCTGGGAGGCCACGTCCGACGGCAAGACGATTACGTTCCATTTGCGCAAGGGCATCACCTGGCACGACGGCAAGCCGTTCACCTCGGAAGACGTCGCCTTCACCGCGATGAACATGTGGAAGAAGATCCTCAATTACGGATCGACCCTGCAGCTGTTCCTGACCGCGGTCGACACGCCGGATCCGCAGACCGCGATCTTTCGCTACGAGCGGCCGATGCCGCTGAATCTGCTGCTGCGCGCTTTGCCCGACCTCGGCTATGTGTCGGCCAAGCACATCTACGAGAGTGGCGACATCAGGCAGAACCCCGCCAACCTCGCCCCTGTCGGCACGGGCCCGTTCAAGTTCGTCAAATACGAGCGCGGCCAATATATCATCGCCGATCGGAATGCGGACTATTGGCGGCCGAATGCGCCCTATCTCGATCGCATCGTCTGGAAGGTGATCACCGACCGCGCCGCGGCGGCAGCCCAGCTCGAGGCCGGCGAGCTGCACTACAGCCCATTCTCGGGCCTGACCATTTCCGATATGGCGCGCCTCGGCAAGGACAAGCGCTTCATCGTCACCACCAAGGGCAATGAAGGCAACGCCCGCACCAACACCATCGAGTTCAATGTCCGCCGCAAAGAGCTGTCGGATATCCGGGTCCGCCGCGCCATCGCGCACGCGATCAACGTGCCGTTCTTCATCGACAACTTCCTCGGCGACTTCGCCAAGCTCGGCACCGGACCGATCCCCTCGACCTCGACCGACTTCTATCCCGGCTCGGACACGCCGCAATATCCCTACGACAAGGCCAAGGCGATCGCGCTGCTGGACGAAGCCGGCTTCAAGCCGGGCGCCGGCGGCGCGCGCTTCTCGCTGCGGCTGTTGCCCGCGCCCTGGGGCGAGGACATCTCGCTGTGGTCGACCTTCATCCAGCAATCCCTGGGCGAGGTCGGGATATCCGTCGAGATCGTCCGCAATGATGGCGGCGGGTTCCTCAAGCAAGTCTATGACGACCACGCCTTCGATCTCGCCACCGGCTGGCACCAGTACCGCAACGATCCCGCCGTCTCAACCACGGTATGGTATCGCTCCGGCCAGCCCAAAGGCGCGCCCTGGACCAACCAGTGGGGCTGGGAAGACCCGAAAATCGACAAGATCATCGACGACGCCGCGACCGAAATCGATCCGGTGAAGCGCAAGGCGCTTTATGCTGACTTCGTGCGCGAGGCCAATACGGAGCTGCCGGTGTGGATGCCGATCGAGCAGATCTTCGTCACCGTGATCACCGCGAAGGCGCGCAATCATTCCAACACCCCACGCTGGGGCTCGACGAGCTGGCATGATCTTTGGCTTTCCGCGTAAGCCAAATGCGGTCACAATGAACGCATGCGCATCCTGAGCCTTGCGGGGCGGCGGCTCGCCGCGTCGATACCGACCCTGCTGCTGATCCTGATCGGCGTGTTCCTGTTGCTGCAGTTCGCACCAGGCGACACGGTCGATGCGATGATGGCGCAGATGGGTGGCGGCGATGCCGCCACTGCCCGCGAGTTGCGCCACTTCTACGGTCTCGATTTGTCAATCCCGGCCCAGCTCGCCAACTATCTCTGGCACCTGGTGCGGCTCGATCTTGGCTTCTCGGCGATCTACGGCAAGCCGGTCGCGACCGTGATCCTGGAGCGGCTGCCGGCCACGCTGCTGCTGATGACCGCTTCGCTTTCATTTGCGTTCTTCTTCGGCCTCATCTTCGGCGTGATCGCCGCGCGCGGCGTCAACAAATGGCCGGATACCCTGATCTCGACCGTGGGCTTGATCTTCTACGCCACGCCCTCGTTCTGGTTCGGCCTGATGGCCATTGTGGTGTTCTCGATCTATCTGCAATGGCTGCCGGCCGGCGGCTTCGAGGACATCGGCGAGGTCAGGACCGGCATCTGGCGCGTGCTCGATATCGCGAGCCATCTGGTGCTGCCGACGCTGACGCTCGGATTGATCTTTCTCGCGATTTATCTGCGCATCATGCGCGCCTCGATGCTGGAGGTGCTC
>NZ_JBARGP010000519.1:0-1889 GCF_049798375.1 Bradyrhizobium sp. | reverse complement strand
GCGCGGGCCCGTGCCCTCCTCGACCCATTCATAGACCCCGGCCGGGCAATAGCGGTTCGACGGGCCGGCAAAGACGTCGTGCTCGGAGCTCTTCTGCAGCGCCATGTCGGCACCCTTCAGGTGCACCGGCTGATCTTCCTCGTGATTGGTGTTGGAGAGGAAGACCGATGACAGCCGGTCGAAGGTCAGCTTGCCGTCGGGCTTGACCGCCGGCAGCGGCCTGTGCGCCTTGGCCGGATCGAGCGTCGACCGATCGGGCTTGGCATGCGACTGGGTGCCGAACAGCGAGAAGCCGAGCGTGTTGCACCACATGTCGAATCCGCCGAGCACCACGCCAAGCACGGTCCCAAACTTCGACCACAGCGGCTTGACGTTGCGGACCTTGTAGAGATCCTGACCGACCGGCGAGGAACGCCAGGCGCTCTCATATTCGGCGAGTTCGTCGTTTGCACGGCCCGCCGCCAGCGCGGCATGGGCGTGCTCGGCCGCCAGCATGCCGGTGCCCATCGCGTTGTGCACGCCCTTGATACGCGGCACGTTGACGAAGCCCGCCGCGCAGCCGATCAGCGCGCCGCCGGCAAAGGACAGCCGCGGCACCGACTGATAGCCGCCCTCGGTGATGGCACGCGCGCCATAGGCGAGCCGCTTGCCGCCTTCGAACACGCCGCGGATTGCCGGATGGGTCTTGAAGCGCTGGAACTCGTCGAACGGCGACAGATAAGGATCGTTGTAGTTGAGGTGGACAACGAAGCCGACTGCGACCAGGTTATCGTCGTAATGATAGAGGAACGAGCCTCCACCGGTCCTGCTATCCAGCGGCCAGCCGAACGAATGCTGAATCAGGCCCTTCTGGTGCTTACTGGGGTCGATCTGCCAGACCTCCTTGAGGCCGATGCCGAATTTCGGCGGCTCGCGGTCGGCATCGAGCGAGAATTTGTTGATCAGCTGCTTCGACAGGCTGCCGCGCGCGCCTTCGGCGAACAGCGTGTACTTGCCGAGCAGTTCCATGCCGCGGGTGAAGGAGGATTTGTGCGAGCCGTCCTTGGCGATGCCCATGTCGCCGGTGGCGATGCCGCGCACCGCGCCCTGCTCGTCATAGAGCACTTCGGTGGCCGCGAAGCCCGGATAGATCTCGACGCCGAGCGCTTCAGCCTTGCGCGCCAGCCAGCGGCAGACGTTGCCGAGCGAGCCGATATAGCAATGATGGTTGTCCATCAGCGGCGGCATCGCGAAGGTCGGCAGCGAGATCGCGCTGCTTTCGCTCATCCAGTAGAATTTGTCGGTCTTGACCTGGGTCTTGAGCGGACAATCTTCGTCCGTGCGCCAGTCCGGAATCAGCTTGTCGAGCGCGCTCGGATCGATCACCGCGCCGGAGAGAATATGCGCGCCGACCTCGGAGCCCTTCTCGACTACGACGATATTGAGATCGGGGTCGAGCTGCTTCAGCCGGATCGCAGCCGTCAGGCCCGAGGGCCCTGCGCCGACGATGACGACGTCGAACTCCATGGATTCGCGCGGAGGTAATTCTTCGGTGCTCATGTTTTCGATCTCGGCCCGGTTTCGAGCGTGTCTTGCTTAGAACCTGTTTGGGGTCTCTTGTTTCCGATTTTTCCGGGCAGGACAACCACGGAAATGCATTCCGTCGCGCGACAATGCGGCGTAAAATGACCTCGCATGACACCCGAGGCCCTCCCCAACATCCGGCAATTGCTCGCCTTCTATCTGGAGGCCGGTGTGGACTGCGCGCTGTCGGATGAGCCGGTCAACCGGCTCGTCGAGCCCGAAATGACGCCTGTTGCGGCGCCAGTGGCCCGCGAGGCGTCGGCGCCGCAACCGGTCCGCGGCGCGCCGGCGATTATTCCGCCGCGCGGTGAACCGCCGCCTCCACC
>NZ_JBARGP010000518.1:0-15559 GCF_049798375.1 Bradyrhizobium sp. | reverse complement strand
ATGAACGTCGCCAGCGCCTCCTGCGCGGCCGGCGGCATGGCGAGGCCGAGCTTGGAGCGGCGCCACAGCACGTCATCCGGAAAGCGCGCCCATTCTTTTATCATGAGATAGCGCAGCTCGGCTTCGGTCAGCTCCGGTCCAAAACTTTGACCGAGATCGTTGCGTGTCTTGGCGTGACCGAGCACCTCAGTCAGGCGCGAGCCATAGGCGCCGACCAGCCGTTGTGCCTCAGGCTCGCCCAGGAAGCGCCAGCGTTCGCGAGCGGCGTCGACCTCGGTATCGAAATGATCCCAGGCGAAATCGCCGCCGGGCAACGGCGCGGTGGCCGTCCAGCGCCGGCCCATGGGCAAAGACCGCGCCAGCCGGGACACCGCCCGCTCGGCGCGACGCCGCACTGTCGTGACGTCGCCGCCGAACATCGTCAGCAGCGGCGCCTTGCTACGGCGTACGCTGAAGCGCATGACGCCGGCCATCGCCGCGGCATCGCCACCGCGCGAAAACATCATGTTGGCACCGGAGATGATCCTGACGACATCGACCGGCTGGATCTGCTGGCGGAGATAGCGGTTGGCGGCAGTGCAGAGATAGGCGATATCAGCCGCGGGCGCGGTCACCACGGCGGGATCGCCCGTGAAGGGGTGCGTGACCGAGCCGATCAAGGTGAACACGCACATGTAGGGACTGGCGAAGATCAGCCGGCCGTCGCTGTTCTGGAACACATAGACCGCATCCACATCGAACAGGCGGGGCACCACGATCTGGCTCACGCGCCGAGCCGTGATCCGCGGCTGCGGCTGGCGCAGCACGGTCTCGGCAGTCGAGGTGCTCCAGGCGCCGGTCGTGTTGGCCAGAGCACGGGCTGTCAGGACACGGCGGTGGCCGCGATCGATCACCGCCAGCCGCCAGTTGCGCTCGCGATCGGCGCGGACGCAGCGCGCGCCGGTGCGAATCTCGGCTCCGCGCTCGGCCGCGTCCAGCGCGGTGAGCACCACCAGGCGGGAATCGTCGACCAGACAGTCGGAATATTCGAACGCGGTACCGATCGGCCGCTTCAGGGCATCGCCGATCGGATGGTGCGTGACATCCAGCGTGGTCGCCTCCGGCAGCCGACCGCGGCCGGCCAAGCGGTCGTAGAGCCAGAGGCCGGTGCGTAGCCGCAACGGCGGTCGCTCGTTGGGATGGGCGGGAATTACAAACCTGATCGGACGCACCAGATGCGGCGCGATGTCGAGCCAGACGTCGCGCTCGGCAAGCGCGGCACGCACGCGCAGGAAGCCGCGCCGCTCCAGCGCGGCCAGGTCGCCATGCACCAGCCGTGAGGTCGCCGAGGAGGCGGCGCCGCCGAGATCGCCCTGTTCGAGCAGGATGACACGCAAGCCCCGGCCCGCGGCGTCACGCGCCAAGCTCACGCCGTTCAGCCCGCCCCCGATAACCGCAAGATCGTAGTCCGCCATGCACACAGTCGTGGGAATAGAGCGCGCCCGATGCGCGCCACCGCTTATCCCACCTTGCGCACTGACTCCAGGACATTGGCATTACTGCGGCCAACCAGCTTGTCATAGGTCTCGATCGGCATCGGCCTGCCGAGCAGGTAGCCCTGGACCGAATCGCAGCCCTCCTCGGCCAAGAAGCCGAGCTGTTCCAGGGTCTCGACGCCTTCGGCCACGATCGACATGTTCATACCGTGGCCGAGATCGATCACCGCGCGCACGATCGCCGCCGATTGCGGATTGCGGCCGAGATTCATGACGA
This sequence comes from Bradyrhizobium sp., assembly GCF_049798375.1. GTDB lineage: Bacteria > Pseudomonadota > Alphaproteobacteria > Rhizobiales > Xanthobacteraceae > Bradyrhizobium. Next base: position 13,807 of record NZ_JBARGP010000518.1, on the reverse strand, counting down.
AGGCGCGATCGATCTTGATCTTGTCGAATGGGAACGCCTGCAAATAGCTCAGCGACGAGTAGCCGCTGCCGAAATCGTCCATCGAGATGCGAACGCCGAGCGCCTTGAGCCGGCGCAGCAGCCCGAGGCCGCGCTCGAAATCCTCGATCAGCACGCCTTCGGTGATCTCGAGCTCGAGCCTGTCGGGGGCAAGCCCGGTTTCCAGCAGGATGGAATGCACGAGACCCACGAGATCGCCGTGCACGAACTGCGCCGGCGACAAATTGACCGCGATCTGCAGCGGTTTCGGCCAGGAGGCTGCCTCGCGGCAGGCCTGGCGCAGGATCCACTCGCCCATTTCGACGATCAGGCCGCTTTCTTCCGCGAGCGGGATGAAATCGCTGGGCGGGACGAAGCCGCGCACCGGATGATGCCAGCGGGCCAGGGCCTCGAAGCCGATGATCTCGCTGGAATCGACCGTGCGGCCGGAGGCGGCCTGCGGCTGGAAGTACAGCGACAGCTCGCCGTTCTTGATCGAAAGCGACAGCTCCTGGTGCAGCACGCGGCGATCGCGGATCTGCTGGTCCATCTCCGGCTGATAGAAGGTGATGCTGCCGCGCGACTTGGCCTTGGCGCGAAACAGCGCGGCGCCGGCATTGGCCAGCAGCGAGGCGCCTTCGGAGCCGTTATGCGGAAACACCGAGATGCCGGTGGTCAGCGCGGTGCGGATCGGCTTGCCGTCGATCTGGAACTCGACGGCAATGGCCGCGGCCAGTTGCTCGGCCAGCGCCTGGCCCGCGTCCGGCTGCTTGCCGTCGATGATCAGGCCGAATTCGTCGCCGGACAATCTCGCCACCACGCCGCCGCGCGCGGCGTCCTGGATCCGATGTGCGACCTCGATCAGGAGCTTGTCTCCGATCGCATGGCCAAAGACGTCGTTGATCTCTTTCAGGCCCTTGAGGTCGACGTTGAGCACGGCAAACTCCTCGCCCGTGCTCTCGCAGGCCTCGATCATCTGGCTCAGCGCCTGCAGGAAGGCAGCGCGGTTCGGCAGATCGGTCAGGCCGTCATGGTAGGCCATGTGAGCCATCCGCGATTCGGTCTGCCGACGGTCGGTGACGTCCTCGTGGGTCTTGATCAGATATTGCGGAGCGCCATCCTCGCCTGCCACGGTCATGCGGCGGGTCAGGAACAATCTCAAGCCGTCCTTGGTCGAGATCGGATGCTCTTCGATCAGCAGCCCGCCCTTCTTGATCGCGGCATCGTCGCGCGCGATGATCAGTTTGGCCTCGCGCGGATTGAAGATGTCGGAGCTGGTGAGACCCGTCACCTCTTCCCGCTTGCGGTTGAGGACGATTTCGGCGCTGCGATTAGCCAGCAGATAGCGGCCGTCCGCCACGCGCTCGACGATCACGGAGACCGGAATGTTGTCGACCACGAGCTCGAGGAATTTCTTGGTGTTCTCGAGTTCGGAGCTCAGCGAGCGACGTTCGGTATCATCCTCGAACAGAGCGATCAGGAATTCGGGCTCGTTGTTCTCATTACGGGCGATCACCCGGTTCGAGGCCAGGATGCGCTTCTCGCCGCGGCGCTCGACCACCAGCTCGCTGCGATAGCTCGCCTCCGAAGCAGCCAGCGCCGCCTTGTCGGCCGCTTCGATGTTCTCGGCGGTCGCGGGAGAGAATATCTCCCTGGCACGGCTGCCCACGATGCGATCGCGCGACATCCGCGAGAACGCCTCGAAAGCCCGGTTGGCGAAGATGTAGCGGCCGTCCTGAATGCTCTTGGCGGCCACGCAGACCGGCACGTGGTCCAGCACCGATTCGAGGAACTGCTTGGTCTGATCGAGCTGCCGCCCCAGCTTGCGCTGCTCGGTGCAATCCTCGTGGACGCCGACCATGCCGCCGTTCGGTAAGTCGAACAGCTTGGCAAGCACCAAGCGCCCGTCCGGCAGCTCGGTGACATAACCTTCCGGCTCCCGGGCGCGCTTTGCATACTCCTCGATCGACACCGCGAGCTTGCCGCGCTGGCGCCGAAGCGCGATCAGGTCGCGGCCGGTACAGCCGCGCGGCATCTCTGCACGCGACAGGCCGTAGATATCCAGGAAGCGGTCATTGCAAAACACGACGCGGTTGTCGCGGTCGGTCATGATCACGCCCTGGCTGAGATTGTTCAGGGCGGAGCTGATGAAGACGTTGCGACGCAGCTGCGCATTCCGCATGCCGCGCAATGCCGAATGGATCCAGATCGCAATCGAAGCGAGAAAGGCGCAGACGACGATGGCGGCGATCGCGGCTTCCCACACCAAGTTCGGAGCGATATCGGCGAGATGGCGCGATGCCGGAAAATCCTGCGGCAGCGCCCAGGCAGGCGCGATCGGCGTCGCGACCGCTGCCAAGCCTGCAATGGCCCGCGCAGGAATGTCGTTCTTGGCACCTGCTCGCCAAATCGTCCCAGCCATCAATCACCCGCGGATTTCAGCACGGGACTGTCTGGCCTCACGGGTTTGGATCGGGTAAACGCGCTTGATGAGCGCCGGTTAAAAAGGCGCGGCTACTACGCAATTGGCCTGTCATGATGAATGCCTCATTAACAACGCGATTATGCCCAACACCAATGGTTGCATTGTTTGCCAGCATGCTCCTTCCGGCTGCAGTCGAAATCGGCGGCGGGATCCGGCATGGATAAGGTCGATTGTGTCGTAGTCGGCGCCGGCGTGATCGGCCTCGCTATTGCCAGGCGCCTGGCAATGGCCGGCCGCGAAGTGATCGTGCTGGAGGCGGCCGAGGGCATCGGCACCGTCACCTCGTCGCGCAATAGCGAGGTGATCCATGCCGGCATCTACTACAAGGCCGGCAGCCTGATGGCGCGGATGTGCGTCAGCGGCAAGCATGCGCTCTATCGCTATTGCGACGAGCACGGCATTCCCTATCGCAATTGCGGCAAGCTGATCGTCGCGACGACGGCGAACGAGACCGAGAAGCTCGACGGCATCCGCGCACATGCGCTGGCCAATGGCGTCGAGGGCATGGAGCTGTTGTCCGGCGAGGCCGCGCGTGCGATGGAGCCGCAGCTCACCTGCGAGGCTGCGCTGCTGTCGCGCTCGACCGGCATTATCGACAGCCACGCCTACATGCTGTCGCTGCGCGGCGACGCGGAAGCGGCCGGCGCGGCCTTCGCCTTCCACACGCCGATCGAGCGCGCCATCGCCGGCGCTGATCACATCGAGGTCGACGCCGGCGGCGCGCAGCCGATGACGCTGGCCTGCCGCCTGCTCGTCAATGCCGCTGGCTTAAGCGCGACTGCAGTCGCACGGCTGATCGAAGGCATGCCGCTGCAACTCATTCCACCGGCCTACCTCGCCAAAGGCAACTACTTCAGCTGCAGCGCGCGAGCCCCGTTCACGCATCTCATCTATCCGGTGCCGGAGCCCGGCGGCCTCGGCGTCCATCTGACGCTCGACATGGCGGGCCAGGCTCGCTTCGGTCCTGACGTGGAATGGGTCGACCACATCGACTACGCCGTCGATCCCGCGCGCGCCGAGCGATTCTATCCCGCGATCCGCAGATACTGGCCGACGCTGCCCGATGGTGCGCTGATGCCGAGCTATTCCGGCATGCGGCCGAAGATCGTCCCGCCCGCAGTGGCTTCGCAGGATTTCCTGATCCAGGGCCCGCACGACCATGGCGTCGCGGGATTGATCAACTTGTTCGGAATCGAATCGCCGGGATTGACGTCATCGCTGGCGATTGCCGACTACGTCGGCGAACTCGCGGGCGTATGATGCACGCCAGGACAGGCGCTCGGGAAACCAAGCGCGTGTGACATCAGGATCTTTTGCTGCTGAAAATCGGCCGTTGCTTGGGAAAGCCCTCGCCGGGCGAGGATTGTCCATTCAGAGAGATGCTATCTGCATCATCTGCACCTGAGATGGGCCTGTGCGCCCATCTCAGAGCAGAGGGAGCTACGCTGCTGGGTCAGTGAACCGTTTCGTCGGTACCAATCCTCAAGCGCTCGATCTCGTCCTTTACCATCAATTTTCGTCGCTTTAATTCGGCGATCCGCAGATCATCTGTTGATGGGTGCAGGAGCGCTTCGTGTAGTTCGGTCTCCAGAACTCTGTGCTTGCGCTCCAATTCAACGAGATGCGCCTGTATTGCCATTCGCGACCTCCTTGGTAGGTTTCCGCCTCAGATTCGTTGAGGCTATGAAGTGTACACCAGTCTCTTGTCATGTCGATGGGGCCTAAACACCGCAGCGTCAAATTTGAGCACCCATGTGTAACGAAGCGTGAGCACCCGGATCACGAATGCCTCTTGGTTTCCTAACCTGAAATTCATGGGATAGGCCGGACGTTCCGACCGTCCACGGGTTGCATGACACAGCGCGTGAGGCGATATTTGGACCGCCCTCTTGCAACCGTTCCCCCTCCTCCCGCTTTTTTGCTATCATAGAACATGGCCGATCAAGACGAGCGCGAACTGCAGGCCGAACTTGCACGCCTGCAGCAGGAACACCGTGATCTGGACGCGGCGATTGATGCGTTGCATCAATCTCCGGCACCGGACCTGCTGCGCCTGCAACGCCTGAAAAAGCGCAAATTGCTGCTACGAGACCGCATCGCTTTCATCGAAGACCAGATCACGCCCGACATCATTGCGTGACACGGATCGGTGATCCCCGCCGAACATCCGACAACCAAAAGCGTGTACGCTCCATCTCCAAATCCTATTACTTGTGGCACCCTGCGGTCGAGCACACTGCGACCTGCAGCCGTTCCCACCGTGACTGAACGCCACCTGCCCGGCTCGATCGCCGTTGCAAATTCTTCAATTGACAGTTCGGAACAAATCGGGAACAATCAGGATAACGGCGATCGCCGCACGTGAAACCCATCGATAGTTCTCAAACCGGCAACTCCAGGAAGGTCCCCATGCCCACAGCCTTCTCGACGGACAATGGCATTTACGAGCAGGCCTGCGATCAGGCCATCGCGATGTGCGACGGAAATCTGCGCTCGACCATCAAGGCGCTGATCATGGCCAACGAATATCTGGAAGCCGAGTTGCAGGAACTACGTGCCACGATCGCTTGCGGCTGCATGCCGAATACCTGCGACGCAATCAGCGGCGATGCGGCCTGATCTCCGCATACTGGCACAGTACCCATTCGGAAATTGAAGGGAGAACGAGGAGACGACGTCATGGCCGAGATCACCTACTACGTCGCAATGCCTTTCCTGCGCGATGAAGCCGGCATGCTGATCGCGGGTGATGCCGAGGAATGTCAGAGCTCGACGGCGGCGTTGCGGCGCGCCGAGATGATGTCGCGGCTCGCTGGCAATATCGGCGCGATCGCGTTCAGCCGCAGTGGCGATCCGATGCGGGGAGAATTCTCCGATGCGCGCCTGCTGCGCAGCTTCGGTCAGGTGCCGGAGGATCTCGGCGAACTGTAGGCCGCGCGCTCCGGCTCGGCGATCTGACGTCGCCGCTGGGACTTGCGGACGTACATGGCGCGATCGGCCGCCTCGAGGGCGCTTTGTGCATCCATCGTGAGGTCCAGGATCGCGACGCCGGCAGAGGCGCCAGCCTGCACCCTGGTCTCGCCGAAGCTGAAGCTCAAGGCATCAATCGCCCGTTCAAGCGCGCTGGCTTTGTCGCGCGCGTCGGCTTCGTCCAAGTTCCAGAGCAGGACACCGAACTCGTCGCCGCCGAGCCGGCCGACCACATCGGAGGACCGCACCTGATCGATCAAGGTAGCGGCCACCGCTTTCAGCACCTGATCGCCCGCGGCATGCCCAAAAGCATCGTTGATCGGCTTGAGCCGATCGACATCGAGCAGGATCAGGGCGCCGGCGACGTGATAGCGCCTGATATAGGCGATCGAGCGGTCGAGCTCGCGCGCAAAGCCGCGGCGGTTGAAAATGTCGAGCAGGAAGTCGCGTTCGGCGCTCGCCGTGAGATCCGCGATCCGCCGCCGGGCTTTCGCGAGTTCGCTTTTCAGGCGGCGGATGGTGCGGCCTGCCGGTTCCGGCGACCTCCTTTGCGAACTTCGGAATCGGAGCACCAGCAAGCCCTTGATTCGCGTGCAGCTTGAATTTGGAGTTCCGACGAAACATGCGCGGATAAACCGGTCGAAACTTCAAATTCGGCGCGCCAAGCCTACCTTATACGCTTGCCCGGATTTACCAAGTCGGGATAGTCCATTGCCGTCCCCCTTCCGATCGCTTGCCGCTGCCGGGCCCGATCCTATACTTCGGCCCATGTTTCTGGATTCCCGAGAAGAATTGAGCTTATGACCGCCCCGATCGCCATCATCATGGGAAGCCAGTCCGACTGGGATACCATGCGCCATGCCGCCGAAACACTGGCGGCGCTCGGCGTCGACTGTGAGGCGCGCGTCGTCTCCGCCCACCGTACCCCGGACCGGCTCTATGCGTTTGCCAAGGGCGCCAAGGCTGAAGGCTTCAAGGTCGTCATCGCCGGTGCTGGCGGCGCCGCGCACCTGCCGGGGATGACCGCCGCGCTCACAGAGCTGCCGGTGTTCGGCGTGCCCGTGGAATCCAAGGCGTTGTCGGGCCTCGATTCGCTGTATTCGATCGTGCAGATGCCGGCCGGCGTTCCGGTCGGGACGCTGGCCATCGGGAAGGCTGGCGCCGTGAACGCGGCGCTGCTGGCGGCCAGCGTGCTGGCCCTCAATGACGACGCGCTGGCGAGCCGTCTGGCCGCGTGGCGGCAGCAGCAGACCGCGGCGATCGCCGAGCGCCCGGAGGGCACGAAGTGACCAACCAGCGTGCCGTGAAGCTGAAGCCGGGCGACACCGTCGGCATCCTCGGCGGCGGCCAATTGGGCCGGATGCTGGCGCTCGCCGCCGCACGGCTCGGCCTGCGCAGCCAGGTGTTCTCGCCGGATCCGGAGTCGCCGGCCTTCGACGTCGTGCTGCACGCGACCTGCGCCGAATATGCCGATGTCGAGGCGCTGGAACTGTTCGCCAACGACGTCGACGTCGTGACCTACGAGTTCGAGAACGTCCCCGCGGCCGCCGCCATGGTGCTGGCCGCGCGGCGGCCGGTCTTGCCTGGTCGCAGCGCCCTGGAGACCACCCAGGACCGCCTGACGGAGAAGGATTTCGTCACCTCGCTCGGCATCGGCACGGCGGCCTATGCCGACGTGTCCTCGGTCGCGAGCCTGCGCGAGGCGATCTTGCGAATCGGCCTGCCGGCCGTGCTGAAGACCCGGCGGTTCGGCTATGACGGCAAGGGACAGGTGATCATCCGCAAGGCGGACGATCTCGAGCGGGTGTGGGCTGAGCTCGGCACCAAGGCCGCGATCCTGGAGGCGTTCGTGCCGTTCGAGCGCGAGATCTCGGTGGTGGCTGCACGCAGCGCGGACGGTCAGGTCGAATGCTTCGACGTCACCGAGAACGAGCACAGCAACCACATCCTGAAGATCTCGCGGGCGCCTGCGGCGATTCCCGATGAGCTCGCCGAAAAGGCCCGCGCCATCGCGGCCCGGATCGCCACCGCCCTCGATTATGTCGGCGTGCTAGCGGTCGAGATGTTCGTGGTCCAAGGCGCTGATGGTCCGACCGTGCTGGTCAACGAAACCGCGCCCCGCGTGCACAATTCCGGGCACTGGACCTTGGACGGCGCCTCGATCTCGCAGTTCGAGCAGCATATAAGGGCGATCGCGGGATGGCCGCTCGGCAAGCCGGTCCGCCACGGCCATGTGACGATGACCAACCTGATCGGTGACGAGATCAACGATTACGAGCGCTGGTTGACGGTTCCTGGTGCCACCGTCCATCTTTACGGCAAGGGCGCCCCCCGCCCTGGCCGGAAGATGGGACATGTGACCGAAGTCGCTCCCCTGCCCCCGAAATCCAGCTGAGAATGCAAAAAGCCCGTTTGCCGGGCTTAAACTTCTCGTCAACACTCTGTCGGCGGGTGGACATGCCGGGCTTTGTCTGATACATCCGCGCGCTCAAGGCCGAGGGCGCGGCCTTTTCCGCCAGCCCCTTGCTTTACCCGATTCACAAACCGATCTCCTGAGAAGAGGATGCCGCGTGCAGGTTCTCGTTCGCGATAACAATGTCGATCAAGCCCTCAAGGCGCTGAAGAAGAAGATGCAGCGCGAGGGCATTTTCCGCGAGATGAAGCTCCGCGGCCATTACGAGAAGCCCTCCGAGAAGAAAGCCCGTGAGAAGGCGGAAGCCGTCCGCCGCGCCCGCAAGCTCGCGCGCAAGAAGCTGCAGCGCGAAGGTCTGTTGCCGATGAAGCCGAAGCCGGTGTTCGGCGCAGGCCCGGGCGGTGATCGCGGCGCTGGCCGCGGACCGGGCGCAGGTGCAGGTCCGCGCGGACCGCGCTGAACCAGCCGATCAATTTCCTGATCAGATGAAGCGCGGGCCCCTGGTCCGCGCTTTTATTTTACCGTTCTATCTTGCCCTTTGCAGGAGCCCGCTGGAATAGGCGCCGGCTTCCGATCGAAACTGGCGACACCGAATTCCGCAGAGATCACCGGTCGCCGTGCCGAAACGCAAACGGCAGCGCATGGGCGCTGCCGTTTGTCGGATCCAAGCAGATTGGATGAAGCCGGTTATTTCGGCAGGACGGAGTGGAACACCGACTTCGCCGCCGAGACCATGTCATCAGCCACGTTCGACATCTGGTCCTTCAGCGACGGATCGCGATCGGCCCGTAGGTCGAGCGGACGCGCCGGCGGCGGTGCCGGGATTTCGGCCGGCGGCGTCAGGCGGCCATCGACCTGAATCGAGCCGGTGTAGGACGGCGTTCCAGCCGCATAGGGCGCACCATCAACCGGGGTCGAGACGCTGATCGGAGGTGGCAACGGGCGAACTGGAGAGACCGGCGGCGCGGCCATGACCACACGGGGCGCATCCCCGGTCGGGCGCGCCGTATCTGAGGAATGCGCGCCTTCGCTGGCACGCAGCCGCTCGATCGCCGCACGCGCCAGATCGGCCGCGTCACGACGCTCTTCCTGCGCTGCCGGCGTCTCGGCGGAGCGAGCCGCGGGCTTCGACGTCACGCCATGCGACCTCTCGGGGGGCAGGCTCGCGGTTTCAGTCGGCTTGGTTTCCGACTTGGTTGTTTCCGATTTCGATTCCTTGGCTTCGCTGGGCTTCTCGACCGCAGCCTTGTCGGTCACCGACTTCTCAGCGATTCCTTTGGCCTTGATGCCCGCGCCCGGAATATTGGAGATCTCGGCGGAGGTTTCAGCCGGCTTGGCATCCGCCTTCGCGCCGTCGAGCTTGGCAGCGTCGGCAGCAGCCGGCGCCATTACGGCGACCGCCGGCGTTGCGGGCCTGCCGTTGATGTAGTGGTTGACGATGTAGGCCCCGAGGATGGTGGCAACCACCGACGGGACGATCTCCATGGCGAGCTTAGTGACGTATTTCAGCATCCGGACCACTCCCCGCACGGTATTTGCGGGAACTTTGAGGCACAATTAGGGACCACGACCACTCACCCGAAAGTCTTTGAGGCTTTCAAGATACGCACGGAACTCAGGCACAAAAGCAGCCGTTCGAGGTGACGAACTGACCTTCGCACAGAAGCGCTGATACGACGACTCGGGAGCTACGGAAGCAGCTAACATTTACCACAAATCAGCGACATTTCGGTAAACAAAAGCTTTACGATTTCAGCTCGACCTCAAGGAACACGATCTCCGTCGACGTTTCGTTCAGGACATCGTGTTCCACGCCGGCTTTGCGGAAATAGGATTTCCCGATCGAAAGCTTGGCCTTGGATCGTTCCCCGTTAGGAGCAACGATCGTCATCTCGCTGTCGGTGACGGGAACGATCACATAATCCATCTCGTGGATGTGATGTCCGGTCGCGCTGCCAGGAACCAGTCGCCACTCGGTCACCCTGACTTCAGGGGTATCGATCTGGACCTCGGATTTGGCGCTAAGCATCGTCATTCTCTCCGTCTCGTTACGGTATGAACAGCATGAACAGGAATACGGCGAACACGACCATGTGGACCAGCCCGAACAGGACGTTGGTCCTGCCCGCGCCGAACGTCAGCATGCTCAAGGCGAATGTCAGGAACAGCAGCACCAAGCTCTGCGGGGGAGCCAGCACCAGCCGCTTGTCCAACGCGTAGGCGGCGGCGACCGCCGGGACGAAGCCGAGCGGGGCGGCGGAATAGACCGGGCCGGCCGTGGTCCGCGTGTAATCCGGCATCACCAGCGTGATCGTCGCCAGCACGAACAGCACGCCGAGATAGACGTTGGCGCCAAGCACCTGGGACGTCCTGCTCGCGGTACCGAAGCCCGCCGATCAGGATGCAGATGCCGACCAGGCCGTTGCAGACGATCATCACCACCGCGAACACGGTGTCGCGGGCCAGCGCGGGCGCCGCGGTATCGCCGAGCGTGATGGTCGCAATCAGCGCGACCTCGATGATGGTCACCGCCAGCGTCAGCAGCAAGGTGCCAAAGGGCTCGCCGATCGCATGGGCAATCACTTCGGCATGGTGGACGGCCGCAAATACCGAGCCGAACAGGATGACGAGCAGCACCGCCGCGAACACGAGCCCCGGCGCTGACAGCGCGAAGCCGTAGCCTGTCGCGGTGACGCCGGCGAACAGGATCGCCAGCGGCAGGAAGATCCAGGCCGATCTCGGCATCGTGCTCTGCGCGCTCATTCGCTCCGCCCGAACGGGACTGATCGCCCATTATGGAGCAAAGCGAAATCCCCGCTAGCCTGTTGCCGGGGCCATCTGACATTTGCCTGGTTTTGTCCGAGAGATGATAATGGATGAAAGGATCTCTGAGGCCGCGGCCCGCGCCTTTCATGCCGGCATGGCCCGGATTAGTCGCCCGAAAGCATATCTGCTGTTAATGCCCCGGTGCGGTGGCTGATCTCGGCGGCGATCTCTTCGACCGAGCCGATGAAGTCGATCGGACCATCATAGTTGGTCGCGTTGCTCGGCATTCCCTCGGCGGCCATCCCCCTGGACCCCACAACCATCGTAACGCCGCCGGCGAAATGGATGGCGGCAAGGCCGCGTGAACCATCGGAGAGAGATCCTCGCAGCACCACGCCAATCGATCGTGTTCGCGCATGCGCAGCGACTGACATGAACAGCAGATCAACAGTTTTGTTGCGGTACTTGTTATTCGCTCCCTCGACCAGACATACACGGCTCCGCTCCGCCAATGATAGGTGGGCGGCCGGCTCGCCGATGTAGCACCTGCCGATCCGGAACACTTGGTCCTCTTCCGGAATCAGCACCGGCAAGGCCGATCGGCGCGCGAGCACCTGACGCAGATGACTGATCCGATTGCTGGGGCGGTGCAGAACGGCCAGCACGACGGCAGGAAGGCTGGAAGGGAAGCACGCGAGCAGGCGGCAGAGATCATGCAGGCCCTCGCTTCCGGAAGCGCCGATGGCCACGAAGCAAGGGTCTCGATCGTAAGACGGGTGAAGGCGCATTTGGAGGTCGCCGCATGAAGCCGGCCTAACCTACAGCCATTTGCAACGCGACGTTTTGATGTTTGTCAACGTGGTTTGGGATCATCGAGCCGAGGCGCGTTGATGAAGCGAAGCGCAACCGCTGCGGCACCAAACCGATCGAGGTCGTTGTGACCGCCGCCGGCGAAGCGGACGAATTGCTTCGGCTCGTGGGCCAGCGCAAACAGCCGCTCACCGAATGCGATTGGAATCGCCGGATCGTTCTCGCCATGCATGATCAAAAGCGGCACGTTGACCTCTGCGATGCGCCGGTCGGAGTGGAATTGATCTGACATCAGCAGGCTGACCGGCACGATCGGAAAGCGAAATGCGGCGATATCGACGATCGACGTATAGGGCGCTTCCAGGATCAGCTTGCCGATGGGATGTCCGGCGGCGACCGCGGTGGCAACGCCAGTGCCGAGCGAAAAGCCCCAGGCAACGATCCGGTCGGCTTGATAGCGTTGCGCGGCGAAGGCATAGGCAGCGTCGGCATCAAGCAGCAGGCCGCGCTCGCTCGGGCTGCCGCTCGAGCCGGCATAGCCGCGATAGGACAACGCGACCAGGCCGGTGCCATCAGCGGTCTGCGCCTTGAAGCGGCCGGCCACGCCGGCCAGAAAATCACCGTTGCCGGGAAAGTACAGGACAACCTTATGTCCGGGCTTGGCCGGCACGTGCCAGACGATGACCTTCTCGCCATCGGCGCTGGTCAGCACATGCTCCTCGGCTTCCGGCAGGCCCGCGGCATCGGGCGCGGTACGCCCGACCGGTGGGATCGGAAACAGGAACGCCCGCTGCTTGATGAACAGCACCGCGAGGCCTGCGCAATACAGTCCCGCCACGATGATCAGGAGCCATTTCAGGATCGGCATGGCCCGGATCGGTGCGTCGCTACATCGCCTTGACGATGTTCTCGGTCATCTTCTTGGCGTCGCCGAGCAGCATCATGGTGTTGTCGCGATAGAACAGCGGATTATCGATGCCGGCATAGCCCGACGCCAGCGACCGCTTGATGAACATCACGGTGCCGGCCTTCCAGACCTGCAGCACCGGCATGCCGTAGATCGGCGAGGACTTGTCCTCTTCGGCGGCTGGGTTGGTGACGTCATTGGCGCCGATCACGAAGGCTACGTCGGCCTGCGCGAATTCGGAGTTGATGTCCTCGAGCTCGAACACCTCGTCATAGGGCACGTTGGCTTCGGCCAGCAGCACGTTCATGTGGCCCGGCATGCGGCCCGCGACCGGATGAATGGCGTACTTCACCTCGACGCCTTCCTTCTTCAGGGTGTCGGCCATCTCGCGCAGCGCATGCTGGGCCTGCGCCACCGCCATGCCGTAACCGGGCACGATGATGACCTTCTGCGCGTTCTTCATGATGAAGGCCGCATCGTCGGCCGAGCCGAGCTTGGCCGGCTTCTGCTCGCCACCGCCGCCACCGGCAGCAGCGGTCTCGCCGCCGAAGCCGCCGAGGATCACCGAGATGAAGGAGCGGTTCATCGCGTGGCACATGATGTAGGACAGGATCGCGCCGGATGAGCCGACCAGCGCGCCGGTGATGATCAGCGCGGAATTGCCCAGCGTGAAGCCGATGCCGGCGGCGGCCCAGCCGGAATAGGAGTTCAGCATCGAGATCACGACCGGCATGTCGGCGCCGCCGATCGGAATGATCAGGAGCGCACCCAGCGCCAACGCGATCAGCACGATCAGCCAGAAGTCGACCGCGCTGCCGGACATCACGAGGCCGACGATGAACACGACCAGCGCCAACCCAAGCAGGATGTTGATGAGATGCCGCGCCGGCAGGATGATCGGCGCGCCGCTCATCCGTCCGGACAGTTTTGCGAATGCGATCACCGAGCCGGGAAACGTCAGCGCGCCGATCGCGACGCCGAGCGACATTTCGACCAGGCTTTGCGGATGGATGTTGCCGGGCGTGCCGATGTCGAACGCCTCGGGCGCATAGAACGCGCCGGCCGCCACCAGCACCGCGGCCATGCCGACCAGCGAGTGGAACGCCGCCACCAGTTCCGGCATCGAGGTCATCGGCACCCGGCGCGCGATCACAGCACCAATGCCGCCGCCGATCGCCACGCCGAGGATCACCAGCATCCAGGCGACGCCGTCGGCCGGCGGATGCGCCGCCAGCGTGGTCGCCACCGCGATCGCCATGCCGATCATGCCGAAGAAATTGCCCTGTCGGCTCGAGGCCGGGCTCGACAATCCGCGCAGCGCCAGGATGAACAGGACGCCGGCAACGAGATAGAACACGGCTGCTAGATTGGCGTTCATCTCAGGCCCCCATTTGCTTCGTCACCACGAGGTGCACGCCGCTTAATCGTCATCTTACTC
>NZ_JBARGP010000517.1:0-6150 GCF_049798375.1 Bradyrhizobium sp. | reverse complement strand
CTGGCCGCGGATTCCGTTCGCGGAGGCGATCCGCAAATACGGCTCCGACAAGCCCGATCTGCGCAACCCGATCGAGATGCAGGACGTTTCCGAGCACTTCCGCGGCTCCGGCTTCAAGGTGTTCGCGCGCATGCTGGAGGATGCGAAGAACCAGGTCTGGGCGATCCCGGGCAAGGGCGGCGGCAGCCGCGCCTTCTGCGACCGCATGAACTCATGGGCGCAGGGCGAGGGCCAGCCCGGCCTCGGCTACATCATGTGGCGCGAGGGCGGCGAGGGTGCCGGTCCGCTCGCCAACAACATCGGTCCGGAGCGGACGGCTGCAATTCGCGAGCAGCTCGGCCTCAAGGAGGGCGACGCCGCCTTCTTCGTCGCCGGCGATCCGGAGAAGTTCTGGAAGTTCGCAGGCCTGGCCCGCACCAAATTGGGCGAAGAGCTGAACCTGATCGACAAGGACCGCTTCGCGCTGGCCTGGATAGTCGATTTCCCGATGTATGAGTACAACGAGGAGGACAAGAAGGTCGACTTCTCGCACAACCCGTTCTCGATGCCGCAAGGCGGGCTGGAGGCGCTGCAGGGCCAGGACCCGCTGACCATCAAGGCGTTCCAGTACGATATCGCCTGCAACGGGTATGAGATCGCCTCCGGCGGCATCCGCAACCATAAGCCGGAAGCGATGGTGAAGGCGTTCGAGATCGCCGGCTATGGCGAGCAGGAGGTGGTCGAGCGCTTCGGAGGCATGTACCGCGCATTCCAGTATGGCGCCCCGCCGCACGGCGGCATGGCGGCCGGCCTCGACCGCATCGTCATGCTGCTCTGTGGCACGAACAACCTGCGCGAGATCTCGCTGTTCCCGATGAACCAGCAGGCGGTCGATTTGCTGATGTCGGCGCCGTCGGAGGCGACGCCGAAGCAGCTGAAGGAACTGCACATCCGGACGAACCTGCCGAGCAAGTAGTTTCTCAGTCCTCGTCATTGCGAGGAGCGAAGCGACGAAGCAATCCAGATTTGTTTCGTGACACTGGATTGCTTCGCTTCGCTCGCAATGACAAAACGCCGAGCCCCTGTGAATGGCACGTAGGGTCGGCAAAGCGTCAGCGTGCCCACCATTCCAACCGCTATTGCCGTAGCAGCGGTGGGCACGCGTCGCCTTGCGGCGTCGCTTTGCCCACCCCTACGTGCGCCAACTAATTAGCTCGTACGATCGGATCACAATCCCGTCGACGCCTCGATCTTGAACTGTGCGGCGGCCGAGGGCGGATCAATGCTCAGAAGCTGCACGAGCTGCATCGCCGGCACCTTCGCACGCGGGGTCAGCTTCAGCGTCAGCGTCTGATGCGGTGTCGCGATGAAGCGTGAGATCGCCTCGACCGCGCCCGCGACATCCGGATTGTCGCTGCCGAGCTTGTCGCCACCGGCCTTGATGGTGGCGAGGATCGCCTGCCGGGCATCGTCCCGGCTGATGCTATTGATGCGCGCGAACTGCGCGACCAGAAGATCGACGCCGCCGAGGTCATGCACGGTCAGCTCCAGCCCGCCGGCCTCGATCTGAGCGGCCTGAACCATCGCCGCCTGCGGATTGATCGTGAAGACCTCGCGCGGCACATGCGCGAGCGTGACGCCCGCGGAGGCGCTGACGATGTTGGCGATATCGAGTTTCACCGGCGACAGGGCAAACGCGCCCGTGTTCTCGGTCCAGCCGAGGCCGAGATCGGCATCGACGGCGGCGGTGTCGATGCCGGCGGCGAGCAGCGGCAGCAGCGCGGGGTTCGAGGCGTCGAGCGGGCTGTCCATCTTGGCCACGAGATGCGCGCGCGTCGGGATCGGGCCGACGAACTGCCCCCAGTCCAGGCTGACATTGTCGATCTTGATCTGCTTGTTGGTGGTCTTATAGGGCGCCACGACATCCCTGAGCTCGGCGCCTTGCAGCGCCTTCAGCAATTCCAGCGCCTGGCCGGCAGGCGGCCGATGGGCCGGATCGGCAAACTGGGCGCCGATCCGCATCATCCCTGTCATGTCGAGCGACTTGAGCGCAAACCGTCCGACCTTGACCGGACCTTGCGGCGTCTGCGCGTCCAGCCCGTCAAGGGCGAAGTCGATCTTGCCGTCCTGCATGTCGAAATGGGCGCCCGCGAGCTTCAGGGCGCCCTGCGGCGTCTTGATCGACATGCCGCGCATCTGTTCGTTTTTGACGACAATGCCTTCCCAGAGGTCGGCGACCTTGTTCGCGAAGTCGCGCGCCTCGGCGGGAGAGGGCGGCGTCGCCGGCCGTGTCACCAGCGCGAGAATGCTCGGCAGCGGCAGCTTGGACGGACGCAAGCCGGCTTCATCGATGGTTACGCCATCCATATGCATCTGCACGCCGAGCGAAGAGGTGAGGTCATATGGGCCGATCGAGGCTTGCCGGTAGAGGCGACGGATTTGATCGTCGCCAGTCGCTTGTGGATCGAGCACCGCGGCGATGGCACCGATGTCGATGTCGGAGGAGGCGATGTCGACAAGGTGGCCCGTCATGGTTTGCGCCTGGCCTGCTTGCTGCGCATCGATCTTGAACGAGGCTTCGCCGATCTTCTCGCTCGCAATCCTGCCGTCCTTGATGCCGTCGAGCACCAGACCCGCATAGCTGAAATCGCCATGGCCGAGCGCCGCGGTGCCGAGATCGAACGCGCCGGTGACGTTCGGCACACTCACCGAGGAGGCGCTGATGGTCGCAAACTGCTTGAGCACGAAACCGTAGATCGCGAACGGCGAGGCGTCGGCAGGCGGTCGCTCACCGCGCGCCGGCCCGTTATAATCGGTCACGACGATCTTCGGCGTCTTGTAGCTCATATGGAAGGTCGACGGCGCCTGCGCCTTCGTGTCGATTTCGAGATCGTTGGATTCGATGCTGGCGGCCGAGATCCGGCCCGCGTCCGGCTGGCCGACGCCTTTCGCGATCACGCTGGCGATCTTCACCGTGACCGGCGGCTGGCTCGCCGTCTCGCTGTGGATGTCGGCAATAGTCAGCGTGCGCGTCCACGGGTCGAACGCCACCTTGCCGTGATCGGCCCTGGCCCCCGTGCTGCGGATCTGTGCGAAAGCGGCCTCGACCTCGCGGTTCGCGCGCTCATTCGCATACCAGTTGACGCCGAAAATGCCGGCGACCGCGATGACAACCAGCGCGAGAACGCCAATCAGAACCCGTTTCATGCCGTTAACTCCTGCCCGCGGCCTTCATTCCCCTATGTTCATACCCCTGCTGGAACCGAAGGGGTAGGGGACTGGAAGTCGATCATCTGCACCGAGGAGGAGCGCCGGCAGGGCTACGCCTGGGGCCAAGACCGAGAGCTTCCACACCCGAGGCCGCCGCCGCTGCCGGACAGCGACAGCGACCCTAGGACAAGGGCATCGCGTCGTAGCTGTCCGGCAACTCAAGATGCCGCGCCGCTTCGCTCGACCAAATGCGCGCGCGAGGGAGCCGGCTCGAAGCCGGCGGCGAAATATTGCGTTTCCCTCGCCACCAGCCCGTCGCGGAATTCCATGATGCTGACGGTGTAGGACGGCACACCGTCATAGCTCAGCACGAATTCGGTGACCCAGAGATCGCCGCTGCCGATCATGCGTCGGACCGTGAAGCGCTTCTTGTTCGGCTGCAGGTGACGGCTGTCCTGAATGTTGCGCCGGCCGCGGATGCGCTCGCCCGATTGCGGATAATTGAGCATGGCATCCTCGTGATAGATGTCGTGCTCGGCCTCGAAGTCGCCGGCATCAGAGGCATCCCAGTGGCGCTGCAGCGCCAGCCGCACGGTGTTGTCGTCCATTTCGATCTCCCATCGATGCTTCCCGGCCACCATGCCGGACGATGCATTCGGGAATGTGGAGCGGACATGCCATGGTCGACAAGCAGGTGCGGCAGCTTAGCTACAGGCATCAACCCGCATCATTGCCTCGGTGGTGCGGCCAGCCGACGACGAGAGACAATCCGCTCAGAAGCGCAACTGTGGCGCGAGTACTGCTGGAATCTGCTCGAAATCAATATGTTGCAGCAAAGAAAGCCGGCGATAGGGAATAGTTTCGGTGTTTGCGAAACCCGTCCTTAAGGGGCGATCTGTCTGGATGATGTCGTGAATATAGCCAACCATTCAGAAGAAACGGATAACTCAGATGACCGTTCGCTGGTCTGTGCTCCTCCTCGCAACGTGTTTCGTCGTGCCTGCGGGCTCCGCTCTTGCCGCTTCCCCTGATGTGGTTCGCGATCTCGCCTCCCGCGTCGGTCCGATCGTCGGTCAGGCCTCAACCTGCCAGGCCATCGCGCAAGGCCGCGTCCAAACCATCGTTGATCAGTTCGGCGAGGTGATCCGCCTGGCCTCTTCGAACAATGGCGATCGCGATATGCTCATCCGCAGCTTCAACGGCTACGTGGCTGACGGCCGCAGCCGAATGGCTGGCGCGCAGATGAACTGCCAGGCCGTGGAGCGCCAATTGGCGGAGCTCGAGCGATCGCTCGGTCAGCAGCAATCGGCGGCTCCCGTCCTCCCCTACGCACTGGCGCCCTTGAGCGCAGCCGCCGCGACGCAGCCGACCGCCAACCTGCCGGCCGGGCTCCCGCACGGCGTCACCGACACCGAGATCCGTTTCGGCACCGTCATCCCGTTCTCGGGCGTCCGCAGGGAGCCTGCGCGCCAGATGAAGCTCGGCATCGAGACGGCGTTCAACCGCGCCAACGACGCCGGTGGGATCAACGGCCGCATGCTGCGACTGATTGCTGCCGACGATGCTTACGATCCGACCCGGACCATTGCCGCGATGACGCAGCTCTACGACAAGGACCAGGTGTTCGGCTTCATCGGCAACATGGGGACGGCCAACAACGCGGTCGCAATCCCCTATGCGCTGGAGCGTCGCGCGCTGTTCTTCGCGCCCTATAGCGGCTCGGCCGTCGTCCGCCACGATCCACCCGACCGTTACGTCTTCAATTATAAGGCGAGCTATGCGGAGGAGACGGCCGCCATCGTGCACTATTTGACGAAAGTCCGGCGGGTCCCGGCGAAGCAGATCGCTGTTTTCGCGCAGAACGATGCTTATGGCGACGATGGCGCCAACGGCGTCGCCAAGGCGTTCCGCTCGCTTGGCATCAACGATCCGATCATCCGCTACGGCTTTCCGCGCGGCACGCTGGATGTCGACGACGCGGTCGGCAAGCTGAAGGCGCAAACCAAGCCGCCGATCAAGGCCGTCATCATGATCGCGACCGACCGCGCGGCCGCGAAATTCATCGAGAAAACCCACGACGCGGTTCCGGGATTGATCTACGCCAACATCTCGGCCGTCGGATCCACGTCGCTTGCCTCCGAGCTGAAGCTGCTCGGCGCGAAATACACCGACGGCGTCATTGTCACGCAGGGCGTGCCATCGGTCGCCGGCTATTCGAGCCTCGTGCTCGACTACAAGAATGCGCTGGCAAAATATTTCCCCGGCGAAGCGCCTGATTACACCTCGCTCGAGGGCTATATTTCGGCGACCATCCTGATCCAGGCGCTGAAGCAGACCACCCCGCTGGACACCGAGCGACTGGTCGACACGCTGGAATCGATGCGCAGCATGGATCTCGGCCTCGGCAGCGCGCTCTCATTCGGACGCGCCGAGCACCAAGCCTCGCACAAGATCTGGGGCACGGCGCTCGACGAGGCCGGCACGTATCAGGCGATCGAGCTGGAATGACGTGAAGTTATCGCGGCGAGTGGCCGAATGGACGCCGCCGCCGTTACATGCATTTGCTACCGGCTGTCTTCAGCCGGCAGGCATCGCCGAGCCAGCCTAGAGCATGATCCGGAAAAGTGGAAACCGGTTTTCCGAAAAGATCATGCTGAAACAAAGAGATGAGATCACGATGCGATTCTGTGTAATCGCATCGTGATCTAGTCGGCTGGTGGCCCCGAGACCTTCCGGCAGACGCTGACAACCCCGCTCAGATGACGGTCTGCGGTATGGAATAGTCGCTCAGCAACGGAACTCATTGCTCGCGCGCGGGCCGGCGCGCTTTCGGCGGCATGATAATGGCGCCACCGTTGGAGCGATGATCTTCGTTCAGTGCTCGCTGCCGGTCGCCGTCGGCTTTCATGCGCCCATCGAACAGGAACGGCCGCGTTCCATTGGCGCTGGCGACGGCCGGGG
>NZ_JBARGP010000516.1:0-2282 GCF_049798375.1 Bradyrhizobium sp. | reverse complement strand
CGGGCGCGCCACTTCGGTACAAAACTGGGCACTCCAAAACCTACCGTTTTTGCGCTGGACGCAGCGACAAGGCTGCGCAGGAGTGCGCTTTTCGACCCCATGATGCGGATTTCTTTCGCGTCCACTTCGATGCGCTGAGCCAGAGCTCGGAGATAGTCGCGGCGGTAGCCACCGGATTCGGTCCGCATGCGCTTGCGGGCCTGGCTGGCGAAGGTTTTGAGCACCTGGGGCGTGATGCTTGGCCCGGCACGATCGAGCGCACCCTCGGCCCGCTCTGCGTCGGCACGGGCTTGGTCGCGGACAGACTTCAGCTCAGTCACGCGCTCCTTGAGCAGCGGATCGGACACATCGGCCACTCCATTTTCGATCGCGTCGTACAATCGCTTGAGTTTGGCTTCGGCTTCGGCTGCACGCTTGCGCAATTCGGCGATGTGCGTCGCTCGGCGCTCAGCGTGCTCCTGCCGGCGATGCAGGACCGCCGAGAGGACTTCCTCGAGCCGCTTGGGCTGCAAAAGACGCTGCTCGATGTGCTCGGCCACCACATTGTCGAGCTTTTCCATCGGGACGGTGCGGCCCTTGCAGCCGGTCTCTCCCTGCCGGGCTTTGGTTGAGCAAGTGTAGTATCTATACCGCCCGCTCTTCCCGGTCCGCAGCGTCATCGCTCCGCCGCAACTGGCGCAGAAGCAGATCCCGGTAAGGAGGGTCGGCCCACTGACGATGCGCGGCGCGGTTAGAGCTGGGCAGCGTGTCTTAAGCATCGTCTGTACAGCCTCGAACTCTTCCGCATCAACGATCGGCGGCACCGCCATTTCGACCACCTCGGTCTCCGGCTTGCGCTCGCGGGTTTTCCAAAATTTAGCGTTGAAGCGGTGGCGGCCAATATACGTCGTGCGCGTCAGCACCTTGTGAACGGCGTCGACGCCCCAGCGTCCGCCATCGCGCGTTCGGATACCGGATTCGTTCAGATGCTTGGCTATGGATTTGACGCCCATTGCCCCCGAGGAGCCGTTGCCCTGAAGCGCCAGGCGATAGATCAAACGCACGGTCTCGGCCTGGATAAGATCGATCTCCAATATCTTCTTCGTGCGGTGGCCGCGCTGCTCAATCGCTTCCACCACGCGGTAGCCGATCGGCGGTAGGGCGCCATTCCAGAAGCCCTGGCGGGCATTTTCCTTCATCGCCCGGAGCGTATGCTTGGCGTTCTCCTTGGACTGATATTCGTCGAACAGCGCCATGATTTGGCGGATCATGTTGCTCAGCGGGTCGTCGCCGAGCTCCTGCGTGATCGACACCAGCCGGACCCCATTCTTGGCAAGCCGGCGGACGTAAAACTCGAGCTGGAACTGGTCGCGGAAGAAGCGGCTGAAGCTGTGGACCAGGATCACGTCGAACGCCGGTGGCTTGGCCGTCGTCGCGTCGATCATCCGCTGGAATTCCGGCCGCCGATCATCCGTCGCGGACGCGCCGGGCTCGACATAATCGGCGACGATCTCCCAGCCTCGCGAAGCGCAATAGCTCTTCCCCTGACGGCGCTGATCCGGGATGGAGAGATCGCTTTCGGCCTGCCGTCCCGTGGAGACCCGCAGATAGAGCGCCGCCCGAACCGCTGCAGCCATGGTGATTGCCCTCAGTCCTTTCCAAACAACTCGTCGAACAGATCGCCAAACCAGGCTTCGAAGACATTGATCTCGGCTTCGGTCACCGGCACGTCCTTCGGCCAGTCGTCAGATACAGTCCACGTCACCGACGCGTGCTTCGCTCGCCGTCGGTCAGGGCGCGCGGGCGCACTTGCATAGTCGTAGAGGTCGTCAGGCGCACAGGCCGGCCGAGACCGCTGCTGCGATTTGTCAGGGGGAGCCATGGCGCCACTGTGGCAAGCCAGGTCGCCTCGCAGAACGGCCGATGTCTACGCTAGGTTATGCGGGGGTGCTGCGAAAGAGGCCAACCGTTCAGGGCAAGATAAAAGCCCCAAGGTGGGGCCGGTCGGAATGACTGCAATTTCAATCGCGTTGCGAACATCACCCACGCCAGGCACACCTTGCCTGCATCTTGCAACGCGCTGTTATTGCTCAGGCTCAGCCACCCTACGGCCAATTCAATGTCTTGAACGACGGCTTCCGCATCGATCCAGGCCGCATCCCTCGACCTCCGCCCTGGATCTCAGGCCGGGTGTCGCCGGGATAGGCGCGGCGAGGTCCGGATAGCCTCTCGGCGACCCGGCCACCGCATCATAGTGCTACGGCGAAGCAATAGTTCCCATCTTCATCGGCCGTGGCGCGCCA
>NZ_JBARGP010000515.1:0-4179 GCF_049798375.1 Bradyrhizobium sp. | reverse complement strand
CCGCCGGTGCGACCTCCGACTTGGCGCCGCCGTCGACGGCCAGCGCCCAAGCATGCGGCTCGCTCTTGTGCCGCGTGGTGATCGAGAGCCGCGCCACCGAGCCGATCGAGGGCAGCGCCTCGCCGCGAAAGCCGAGGGTGCGGATCTGCAGCAGATCCTCGTCGTCGAGCTTTGAGGTGGCGTGACGCTCGACCGCGAGCGCGAGATCGGCTGCGGTCATGCCGCCACCGTCATCTGTGATCGCGATCTTCCGCCGCCCGCCGCCATCGGTGAAGATGTCGACCCGGCTGGCGCCGGCATCGATCGCGTTCTCGACCAGCTCCTTGACCACGCTGGCGGGACGTTCGACCACCTCGCCGGCGGCGATGCGGTTGACGACCTGTTCTGGAAGCTGGCGGACGGGCATGGAAAGATCAGTCGCGATTCGTGGGCTGCGACCGATTGTAGACGCCGCAGCGGTAAATGGGTGCAGCGAAATCTCAGC
The DNA here is from genome assembly GCF_049798375.1 of Bradyrhizobium sp. Classification (GTDB taxonomy): domain Bacteria; phylum Pseudomonadota; class Alphaproteobacteria; order Rhizobiales; family Xanthobacteraceae; genus Bradyrhizobium. The sequence goes on along the minus strand of NZ_JBARGP010000515.1, from coordinate 3,695 downwards.
CGCTGCGCTCCCCTGATTATGGCGTCGCGACATCAGGTTTTCACGCGCCGCCATGGGAAATTGCGACGTTGTCCAACGCCATTGTGAGCGCCCGCCGCCGGGTATAACGTTTCCGGAAAACGCGACCCTGCCGGGAGGGAACCCATGTGCCAGCTGTTCGCACACCAGCCGCAGCGCGACTATGAATCGCAGACCCGATCTTTGCGGATCGGCGGCCACTGCACCTCGATCCGGCTGGAGCTGTCGTTCTGGGACACGCTCGAGGAGATCGCGGCCAAGCAGGGCATGAGCCTGCCCAAGTTCCTCACCACGCTGTACCACGAGGTGCTCGACCACCACGGCGAAGTGAAGAATTTCGCCTCGCTGCTGCGCTGCTCCTGTTTGATCTACCGTTCGAAGAGTACGGCCGCGATGCCAGAGTTTCCCAGCAGCGCGGCCGCTATTCTGGATGCGGCGGAGTAGCGGCACTCCCCTCAAATCTCCTTCTTCCCCATCATGCCGGCGATGGTGTCAGCCTGGCGGATCGCCAGCGAGACGATGGTCAGCGTCGGATTGCAGGCAGCTCCTGACGTGAACTGGCTGCCGTCGGAGACGAACAGGTTCTTGATGTCGTGGGTCTGGCCGTATTTGTTGACGACGCCGTCCTTCGGCTTCTCGCTCATCCTGTTGGTGCCCATATTGTGCGTCGAGGGATAGGGCGTGGTCGGGTAGGTCACGGTGGCGCCGACCGCCTCATAGACCGCGGCGCCCTGCTTGTAGGCATGCGCGCGCATCGCGAGGTCATTGGGGTGATCGTCGAAATGCACCGACGCCACCGGCATGCCGAACTTGTCCTTGGCGCTCGCGTCGAGCGTGATGCGATTGGTCTCCTGCGCCATGTCCTCGCCGACCAGCCACATGCCGGCCATGCGCGGATAGGTTTCCATCGCCGACGTGAACGAGCGGCCCCAGGCGCCGGGATTGAGGAATGCCGCCATGAAGGGCAGGCCGAGCGACAGCGTCTCCATCTCGTAGCCGCCGACGAAGCCGCGCTTCGGATTGAACGCCGCCTCGTCGCGGATGATGCCGGCCATCGTGGTGCCGCGATACATGTGCACGGGCTGCTCGAAGCTCGCATAGACGCTGCCGGTCATATGCCGCATGTAGTTGCGGCCCACCTGGCCCGATGAATTGGCGAGGCCATCCGGGAACAGACTGGAGGCGCTGTTGAGCAGCAGCCGCGGGCTCTCGATCGAATTGCCGGCGACCGCGACCACGCGCGCCTTCTGCAACTGCATGGCGCCGTTGCCGTCGGCATAGACCACGCCGGTGACCGTGCCCGAGGCGTCGTGCTCGATCTTGATCGCCATGCTGCTCGGCCGCACTTCGAGATTGCCTGTCGCCTCGCCCTTCGGGATCTCGGTGTAGAGCGTCGACCATTTGGCGCCCGACTTGCAGCCCTGGAAGCAGAAGCCGATCTGCTGGCAGGCGCCGCGGCCGTCGCGCGGCTGCGAGTTGATCGCCATGTTGCCGGTGTGCACGGTCTTGTAGCCGAGCTTGCGCGCGCCGGCTTCCATCACCCTGAAATTGTTGTTGCCGGGCAGTCCCGGGATGCCGTTGGTGCGGGTCACGCCCATCTTGTCTTCGGCCTTGGCGTACCAGGGCTCCATCTCGGCCAGGGTGATCGGCCAGTCCAGCAGGTTGGCGCCGGGCAGGGCTCCATAGGTCGTGCGCGTCTTGAACTCATGCTCGTCGAAGCGGAGCGAGGCGCCAGCCCAGTGCACAGTCGAGCCGCCGACCGCTTTCACGATCCAGGCCGGCAGATTGGGGAAGTCCTTGTGGACGCGCCAGGTGCCCGACGTCGTGCGCATGTCCTTCCAGGCGAGCTGGGTAAAGCTCTCCCATTCGTCATTGATGAAGTCGGGAATTTCGTAGCGGTCGCCGGCCTCCAGGATCACGACCTTGATGCCCTTTTGCGCCAGCTCATTGCCGAGCGTGCCCCCGCCCGCACCGGAGCCGACGATCACGACCACGCCCGAATCGTTCAGATCGAATTTTGCCATTGTGTCCTCCGCATCGTTTGTTGATTGCTTGGCTGTCAGGCTTTCGGCAGCCAGTCGATGTCGGCGAAGCCGCGGTTGATGTAGCCACCGTGCTCGGCGGAGGCGCCCTCGTAGCCGAATTTCGGCCAGACCTCTTTCTGGTTATAAAGCGACACGACGAGGTCGCCACGGACCGTGTTGAAGAATTTTGTCTCCTCGATTGCATGCAGCAGCGCGACGCGATCGGCCTCCCATTGCACCTCGGCATAGGGCACCTGGTGGCGATCGCGCGCATCCTGATCGAGCCGAGCAATGCCATCATTGATCATGGTCTTGACCGCGGCATCTGCCGCGGCCTTGCCATCCCATGGCGTGACTGCGGCGATGTAATAGCGGTCGGCCAGCATGTCGTGCGGGTAGATGTCCCGCGCGACCTTGACCAACGTCTTCAACGTCGCCGGCGACAAGGCTTTGGCGTCCTCGGCCCACGCATCAGTGATGCCGAGCCCGGTCGAGCTCGCCACCGCAACGGCGGGCACGGTCGCTGCGGCGCCTTTCAGGAACACGCGGCGATCGTATTTGCTGCGCGGATCGACTTCTCTCATGGCATTCCTCCATTTGTTGTGTTGTTCCAATTGTTCGACTGGTTCAGCCGAACCGGCCGCCGCGCTGGATCACCTCGATCTTGTAGCCGTCCGGATCGGACACAAAGAAGAAGCGCGCCAAGGTCGCGCCGTTGTGCTTGAAATCGCGCAGCGGTCCCGGTGCCAGCTGCTCACGTTCGAAGCGGGCATGCTCGGCGTCGAGATCTTCGACCACGACAGCGAGATGGCCGTAGCCATCGCCGAGCGAGTAGGGCTCCTTGCGGCCGTGATTGACGGTCAGCTCGATCTCGAACGGCGAGGAGGGATGGCGCAGATAGATCAGCGCGAAATCGTCGAAGTTCAGATGATCGGCGATCTCCAGCCCAAAGGCGCACTTGTAGAAGTCGAGCGCCTTGGCTTGGTCGCGCACGCGGATCATTGAGTGAACGGGCTTGGCCATTTATTTCAGCTCCTTGAGATAGCTGATGATGGTGGTGCGAATCTCCGGCTTGGCTTGCCGATAGGCCATCACGGCACCGGGGATCACGCCTTGCGGATTGGTCAGCCAGGCGTCGAGCCTGGCTTCGTCCCAGCTGAAATCGGCCTTGGCGAAGCCGGACGAGTAGTGGAAGTTTTCAATCGTGCCGGCGCGGCGGCCGACGATGCCGTTGAGCGGCGGACCCTGCCGGACCGGCTCGGCGGCGGAGGTGGTGTGGCAGGTGCCGCATTGCTGCTTGAACAGCGTCGCGCCGTCGGCGGGCTTTGTCGCTGGCGGAAACGGCATCTGCGCCATCGCGGCACACGCAATCAGTGTCGCGCCGCAACATCCAAGCCCAACTGCAAATCCGCTTCGTCGCACTGCACGCCGTCCCGACATCGCCCCTCACCCGTCGTTTTGGATGAGACTAGGTCGCAGCTAATCGGCGGTGGTAGTAGCGGGCTGTTTCGGGGAAGAACAAAAAGGCGTTGCTTGTAATCTCTCCCCGCTTGCGGGGAGAGGTCGATCGCGCAGCGATCGGGTGAGGGGGGACAGGTCTAACAATTCGCACCGATCGAGCGTCTGCCCCTCACCCCAACCCTCTCCCCGTAA
>NZ_JBARGP010000514.1:0-3276 GCF_049798375.1 Bradyrhizobium sp. | reverse complement strand
CAATCGACGGATGCACATTGAGCCCGAACAATTCCTGCAGCCGGACCGCGATGGTCGGCCCCTGCTCCGCCTCGTAGTCGATCGCGAGCATGGTGCCGGTCGGCGCCTCGAAATGGGTCGGCGCCTCGCGGTCGAGCCGAGCCCGCAGGTCCCAGGGCAGCAGTCCCATCACGGCGTCGGAGAGGTCGCCGGCGGAAATGTGCTTGAGCGCCGTCTTGTCGGCGAGCACCGGCACCAGCCATTCCTCGCGGCGCTCGGCGAGCCCCGTATTCGAGAGATCTGGCCAGCTCTCGCCCTCGGCCTTGCGCAGGAACATCACGCGGTCGCGCCACTGGAGCACGGCCTTCGACCATGGCAGCCGGTCGAGGCCGGCGGCCACGAGGCCATCGGCCAGGATGCGTGCGGTGTGTTCGGACGGCGTGACCGCCAGCGGTGCTTCGGCCAAGGTGATCGCGTGCAGGCTGCGCCTGCGGCGGCCGCGCAACGCCATCGCATCGCGGTCGAAGCTGATCTCGTCCTTGTCCTCGATCTGCGCGCCGAAGTGATGTTCGATGTCCTCGATCGACAGCGGCGCGGCCAGCAGGATGCGGCCGTTCGCGGCGGTGCCGGTGAGTTCGCCGACCGCGATGAAGGGCACGCGCGCCAGCGATGAAGCCTGCTCGACCGCCGCGCCGCGGCCGTTGGCAAGCACGAAGCCGCCATTGCCGCGGTTGCGCGCGACGCGATCGGGGAAGGCAAAGGCGAGCATCACGCCGGCGCTCAACTCCTGGCCTTGCGAGGAAGACGACGCCACCTGCTGGGCCCAGCGGCGCGCCATGTCGCGGGCGCTTTGCGCGCGCTGGGAGCGGTCGCGGCGGAACTGATCGCGGCGGACCTCGAGATCGACGCTGTCGCCGCCAAGCCCGCGCTCGGTCAGGATGGCGGCGATATCGGCGGCCTCCTGCGCCATCCCGTACGCTTCCGAATCCACGATCATGCGCGCCAGCCGCGGCGGCAGCGCCAGCGCACGGAGGCGCTTGCCTTCCTCGGTGATACGGCCGTCGGCATCGAGCGCACCGAGCTCGCGCAACAGCTCCCGCGCTTCCTTCAGCGCTGGCGCGGGTGGCGGATCGAGGAAGCTCAGGCTCGCCGGATCGGCCACGCCCCATTGCGCACAGTCGAGCAGCAGCGAGGAGAGATCGGCGCTGAGGATTTCCGGCTGCGTATAAGCCGGCAGCGAGGCCGTCTGCGGCTCGTCCCAGAGCCGGTAGCAGATGCCGGGCTCGGTACGCCCAGCGCGGCCGCGGCGCTGATCGACCGCGGCGCGTGAGGCCCGCACCGTCTCCAGCCGCGTCAATGCGATATCAGGCTCGTAACGCGGCACGCGGGCGAGCCCGGAATCGACCACGATGCGCACGCCCTCGATGGTCAGCGAGGTCTCGGCGATCGAGGTCGCCAGCACCACCTTGCGGCAGCCCTTTGGCGCCGGCGAGATGGCACGGTCCTGCACGGCCGCATCGAGCGCGCCGAACAGCGGCACGATCTCGGTCGATGCATCCCGCACGCGCTCCCTGAGGAAGGTCTCGGTGCGGCGGATTTCGGCCGCGCCCGGCAGGAAGGCCAGCACCGAACCATTATCTGCGCGCAGCGCGGCCGCGATCGCATCCGCCATCTGGCGCTCGAGCTGAGCATCGATCTTGCGGCCGAGATAGCGGGTCTCGACGGGATAAGCGCGGCCCTCGCTCTCGACCACCGGCGCGTCGCCCAAGAGCTTGCCGACGCGCGCGCCGTCGAGCGTCGCCGACATCACCAGAATGCGCAGATCCTCGCGCAGGCCCATTTGCGCGTCCCGTGCCAGCGCGAGGCCGAGATCAGCATCCAGCGAACGCTCGTGGAATTCGTCGAACAGCACGGCGGCGACGCCCGTGAGTTCGGGGTCATCGAGGATCTGGCGCGCGAAAATGCCCTCGGTCACGACCTCGATGCGGGTGGCGCGCGATATTTTCGATCCGAACCGGACCCGATAGCCGACGGTGTCGCCGGCCCGCTCGCCGAGCGTCGTGGCCATACGATCGGCGCTGGCACGCGCCGCGATCCGCCGCGGCTCCAGCATAATGATCTTTTTGCCTTTGGCCCATGGCGCATCGAGCAGCGCCAGCGGCACCCGCGTGGTCTTACCGGCGCCGGGCGGCGACACCAGCACGGCGGTGTTATTGCGCTCGAGCGTGCCGGCCAGCTCGTCCAGCACGACGTCGATGGGCAGTGGCGTGTCGAAGCGAAGGGGCAATCATCTCACCATTCGTCATGCCCGGGCTTGATCCGGGCATCCTCGATCTTGCTTACACGAAAGAACAAGACGTGGATGGCGGGGACAAGCCCGGCCATGACGCAATTATTACAAGCGCCTCAAGCCCCCTTCACCGTCGGCCGGCCGATGCTCTCATAGATGAAGCCGTGCTTGGCCATCTCCTCGGGACGGTAGACGTTGCGCAAATCGACCACGACCGGATGCGCCATGACTTCTTTCAGCCGGGCCAGATCCATGGCACGGTACTGCACCCATTCGGTGACCAGCACGATGGCGTCGGCATCCCTCGCGCACTCATAGGGATCGTCGCAATAATCGATGTCGGGCAGTTCCTTCCTGGCCTGCTCGATGCCAATCGGATCGTGCGCGCGCACCTTGGCGCCCATGTCCAGCAGACCGGTCACCAGCGGGATCGACGGCGCGTCGCGCATGTCGTCGGTCTCCGGCTTGAAGGTCAAGCCAAGCACGGCGACCGTCTTGCCGCGCAGGCTGCCGCCAACCGCGCTCATCACCTTGCGCGCCATCGCGCGCTTGCGGTTGTCGTTGACGTTCATCACGGCTTCGACAATGCGCAACTGCGTCCCATTGTCTTGCGCGATCTTGAGCAGCGCGCTGGTGTCCTTCGGGAAGCAGGAGCCGCCGAAGCCGGGCCCGGCATGCAGGAATTTAGGGCCGATGCGGTTGTCCAGACCGATGCCGCGCGCCACCTCCTGCACGTCGGCGCCGACCTTCTCGGCCAGATCCGCCACCTCGTTGATGAAGGTGATCTTGGTGGCGAGAAACGCGTTCGCGGCGTATTTGATCAACTCCGCGGTGCGGCGCTCGGTGTACATCATCGGCGCCTGGTTCAGCGACAGCGGGCGGTAAATGTCGCCCATCACCTTGCGACCGCGCTCGTCCGAGGTGCCGACCACGATGCGGTCGGGCCATTTGAAGTCGCGGATCGCCGCGCCCTCGCGCAGGAACTCCGGATTGGAGGCGACCACGAC
>NZ_JBARGP010000513.1:0-10608 GCF_049798375.1 Bradyrhizobium sp. | reverse complement strand
CTCCTGATCTCCAAGACGGCCCTCGACAAGGGCAGGCGCGTCGCCACCCGCGTCAACACGCTGGCCGTCGAGCACCGCCGCGAGGAGATCGCCCGCATGCTGGCCGGCGCCGAGATCACCGCCGAGGCCCGCGCTGCGGCGGACCGCTTGCTCAAGGCCGCGGCTTAGCCGCAGCTCGCCTCTCTTTCCTTCCGTGCCGCCTTCGTCGTATTCAACGCGTATGGCCAGAGCAGCAAAAGCAAAGAAGCAAGTCGAGGTTGCCGATCTCACCAAGGCGCAGGCCAAGGTGGAGTGGAAGCGTTTGGCGCTGGAACTCGAAGGGCACGATAAGCGCTACTACCAGGATGACGCGCCCAGCGTTTCTGACGCCGAATACGACGCGCTGCGCCAGCGCTTCAACGCGATCGAGACGCGCTTTCCCGAATTCGTCAGCCCGGATTCGCCATCGCAGAAGGTCGGCGCTGCGCCATCCGGCCGTTTCAGGAAGGTGCAGCACGCGGTGCCGATGCTGTCGCTCGACAACGCCTTTGCCGAGGAGGACGTGCGCGACTTCGCCGGCCGCATCGTGCGCTTCCTCAAGCTGCCCGACGACCGGATCGATTTCTCCGCCGAGCCCAAGATCGACGGTCTCTCGATGTCGCTGCGCTACGAAGGCGGCGAGCTTGTCACCGCGGCGACGCGCGGCGACGGCGCTGAAGGCGAGGACGTCACCGCCAACATCCGCACCCTCGCGGACGTGCCGCAAAAGCTCAGGGGGCGCAACATCCCTGATATCTGCGAGGTGCGCGGCGAGGTCTACATGACCAAGCGCGCGTTCCTGGCGCTGAACGAGCGACAGAAGGCCGACGGCGGCACGGTCTTCGCCAATCCGCGCAACTCGGCCGCGGGCTCGCTGCGCCAGAAGGATCCGTCGATCACGGCGTCGCGTCCGCTAGGTTTCTTCGCCTATGCCTGGGGCGAGATGAGCGCGATGCCGGCAGAGCGGCAGAGCGGCATGATCAAATGGTTCGAGCATTGCGGGTTCAAGACCAATCCGCTCACAAAACTCTGTTATTCCGTCGACGAGTTGCTCGCCTTCCATCACGCCATCGAAGAACAGCGCGCCGAGCTCGACTACGACATCGACGGCGTCGTCTACAAGGTCGATCGCATCGATTGGGAAGACCGCCTGGGCTTCGTGTCGCGTACGCCGCGCTGGGCCATCGCGCATAAATTCCCGGCCGAGCGCGCCATGACCGTGCTCAAGGACATCGAGATCCAGGTCGGCCGCACCGGCTCGTTCACGCCGGTCGGCAAGCTGGAGCCGGTCGGCGTCGGCGGCGTCATCGTGCAGAACGTCACCCTGCATAACGAGGACTACATCAAGGGCGTCGGCAGCAAGGGCGAGCAGTTGCGTGAGGGCCGCGACATCAGGATCGGCGATACCGTCGTGGTGCAGCGCGCCGGCGACGTGATCCCGCAGGTGGTCGATGTCATCGTCGACAAGCGGCCAAAGGACGCCAAGGAATATCGTTTCCCGAAGAAATGTCCGTGCCCGCTGCACACCGATGTGGTGCGCGAGGAGATCGCGACCGGCGAGGAGAGTTCGCGCGCGCGCTGCAGCGGCGAGTTCGCCTGTCCGTACCAGAAGATCCAGCATCTGCTGCTGTTCGTGTCCCGCCGCGCCTTCGACATCGACGGCCTCGGCGAGAAGCAGATCCAGTATTTTTTCGATGAGGGTTGGGTGAAGGAGCCCGCCGACATCTTCACGCTGCAGAAACGCAATGCAAAGCTGAAGCTCGAAGAGATCGAAGGTTACGGCGAGACTTCCGTACGCAATCTGTTCGGCGCCATCGAGGCGCGCCGCGAGATCGCATTGGAGCGCTTCATCTATGCGCTCGGCATGCGCCATGTCGGCGAGACCACGGCGCTGGCGCTGGCGCGCGGCTACGGCTCCTGGGATGCGTTCCACGAGGCCTGCCTGAAAGTCGCAGCGGGCGACGAGGAGGCGATCGCCGAGATGGATGCGCTCGACCAGATCGGCGACACCGTGATCAAGGCGATCGCGGCCTATTTCGCCGAGAGCCACAACCGCGGCATCGTCGAGCGGCTGACCAAAGAGGTCACCATCGTCGATGCGGCCCGGCCGAAAAGCAATTCCCCGATTGCCGGCAAGACCGTGGTGTTCACCGGCACGCTGGAGAAGATGACCCGCGACGAGGCCAAGGCCACCGCCGAGCGGCTCGGGGCGAAAGTCTCAGGCTCGGTGTCAGCGAAGACGAATTATGTCGTTGCCGGCCCCAAGGCGGGCTCGAAGCTCAAGGACGCGCAGAAGCACGGCGTGCAGGTCTTCACCGAGGACGAGTGGCTGAAGCTGATCGGGGAGTAGGGCCTGTACACTCTGCCTGCTCCGTCGTAGCCACACACTCTGATGCGGCTTCACACCCCCGCTTTCATCATCCGCGAAGGCGGATGATCCAGTATTCCATCATCAGTCGTTATAGAGCCGAGGGGCCGCGGCGTACTGGATCCCCGCCTCCGCGGGGATGACGACTGTTTGCGTGGTGATGACGAGGTCCGCAACGACGACGGCGTCCTCACATCACGCCCGCCTCATCCTCCTCCGCTTCCGCGATCATCGCCTTGCTCACCACTGTCTTTCGGCGCGGCACCAGGAAGATCATCGTCGAGACGCAGGCGAGGGACATCACGGCGATGGCCGACGTCAGCGGCAGCGTCGAGGCGAAATGCCCACCGAGCCAGGCGCCGAGCTGTGAGGTCAAGGCGCCGATTCCCATCTGCAGGAAGCCCATCGCGCCGGAGGCCGTGCCGGCCGCGCTCGGGTGGATGCTGAGCGCGCCGGCCGCGGAATTGGCCATCACCGCGGCGTTGGCGAACATCACCAGCATCTGGGTGCCAAATAGCACCGCTGGAATCTGGTTGAGCCCGTAGATGCTCCAGCCCAAATTGAGCAAGGCGCCGATCAGCTGCAGCGCCAGCCCGAACCAGATCAGGCGATCGAGGGACGTGCGCGGCGAGAAGCGCACGCAGAACAGATTGCCGACGAAATAGGCGAAGCCGGTGGTGGCGAACCACGCGCCGTATTCGGCCGAGGAGCGGTTCATCTGGATCTCGACGATGTAGGGCCCGCCGCCGGCAAAGGCGAAGATGATCTGCGAGGCCAGCACCTGGCACAGCGCGTAGCCGACGAAGGCGCGGCTCCGCACCAGCACCACGACGTCGCGGCGGAAGCTCGCGCCAGCAACGCGCGCAGCGCGGGTTTCCGGCAGCGCCACGGTGACGCCGATCGCCACCGCGACCGCAAGTGCGGCCACGACGTAGAAGATCGCGTGCCAACCGAGCGCAGTCTCGATCAGCCCGCCGGTCAAAGGCGACAGCAACTGCGCGATCATCATGACCGCGATGACCAGGCTGATCATGGCGCCGATGCGCTCGCGCGGATAGAGATCGCGGATGATGGCGCGGCTGATTACCATGCCGCTTGCGCCGCCGAGCGCCTGAAAGAAACGCGCGACGATCAGCTGCGGCAGGCTGTCGGCGTAAATGCAGCCGAAGCTCGCGATAACGGCAAGGCCGAGGCCGCCAAGCATCACCGGGCGTCGGCCGAAACGATCCGACAACGGCCCGAGCAGGATCTGCGAGCAGGCGATGCCGACCATGTAGAGCGAGACCGTCATCTGCACCACGGACGCGTCGGTGCCGAAGGTGGTGGCGAGCATCGGCAACGCCGGCACCAGCAGATAGAGCGAGATCGGCGCCAGCCCCGTCATCACGACGAGCAGGGTCAGCATGATGCGCGGATGGGCAACGCCGCGCTCGGTTGCAGCCTCGGGCGGCGGCGTGCGGATTATTCCGTGCATCTGCGGGCGCTCAAATCGTCTGCTGATGCGGCCGACTGTACCGACCTTGCGCGCCGCGAATACGCCTGTTTCGGCATGCGGCCATGCCGATTGTGGGACCGTTATAATAACACGTCGTTGGGCAGCTGCAGACGCTGCCGATAATGACGGCAGCTACAAGCTCGTCATTCCGGGGCGGCGCCCAGGGGGCGCGAACCCGGAATCTCGCAATTGGCTTGCGCGCCTTCTCACTTCGAGATTCCGGGTTCGAGGCCTTCGGCCTCGCCCCGGAATGACGGTGTGTGGTGACGTGCGAAGCCCGGATGAGCGAAGCGATATCCGGGATCGACGGGAGTTAGTCTCCCGGGTGTCGCTATCGCTCACCCGGGCTACGGAATGCGCGCGTCATCCAATAACCAAACGCTACAACGCCGCCGTCGCCTGATCGAGCCAGCGCTGGTCGGCCTCGTCGAGCGCGCCGCGCACGGCGGCCTTGACCCGCGCGTGGTAGGCATCGAGCCAGGCGCGCTCGTCGGCGCTCAGCATGGCGACATCGATCAGCCGGCGGTCGATCGGCGCCAGGGTCAGCGCCTCGAAACCGTTCATCGGCTTCGTGCTATCAGCGATCTCCTTCGCCACCACCAGTTCGAGATTCTCGATCCGGATGCCATAGGCGTCGGTCTTGTAGTAGCCGGGCTCGTTGGACAGGATCATGCCGCGCTTGAGCGGCGCGGTGCCGAGCTTGGAGATCCGCGCCGGCCCCTCATGCACCGACAGATAGCTGCCAACGCCGTGGCCGGTGCCGTGCTCGAAATCGAGGCCGACCTGCCAGAGGAACTGCCGTGCGAAAGAGTCGAGCTGCGCGCCGCTGGCGCCATCCGGAAATACCGCGCGCGCAATCGCGAGATGGCCGCGCAGCACGCGGGTGAAGCGGTCGCGCATCTCGTCGGTCGGTCGGCCGATCGCGATGGTGCGAGTGACGTCGGTGGTGCCGTCCTGATATTGCGCACCGGAATCGATCAGCAGCAGGTCGCCCGGCATGATGCGGCGATTGCTCTTGCGACTGACGCGATAATGCACGATGGCGCCGTTCGGCCCGGTGCCGGAGATGGTCGGGAACGACACGTCCTTCAGCGCGCCGGTGTCGCGGCGAAACGTCTCCAGCGCCTCGACGGCATCGATCTCGGTCAGCGTGCCCTTCGGCGCCTCGCGGTCGATGAAGGCGAGGAAGCGCGCCAGGGCCACCGCATCGCGCTGATGGGCACGCCGTGCCCCTTCGATCTCGGTCGCGTTCTTGGCCGCCTTCAGCAGGCTGACCGGATCGGCCGCCCGCACCGGCTTGCCGCCGGCATGCTGGATCAGCCGGGTCAGCGCGTCGGCAGCCGTCGCGCTATCGAGCCCGATCGCAGCGCCCGATTGCGCCAGGCTGGTCAGCCGCGCCGCCAGTGCGTCCGGCTCCGCGACCTCGGCGGACTGCTCGAGATGGTCGCGGGTCAGGTTTGTGAGCTTGCGATGGTCGATGAAGATGGTCGGCCGGCCGCTCTTCGGCACCAGCGCATAGGACAGCGGCAGCGGCGTGTGAGAGACGTCGGCGCCGCGGATATTGAAGCTCCAGGCGACGTTGTGGGAATCGGACAGCACCAGCGCCTCGACGCCGAGCCGCTCGATCTCCTGGCGGATGCGGCCGAGCTTGTCGGCCTCGCTTTCGCCGGACAGCTCGGGGCCATGGATCGAGACCGGCGCGATCGGCGGCTGCGGCCGCTCGGTCCAGACTGCGTCCAGCGGATTGCTGTCGACCGCGATCAGCTCCGCGCCGGCTTTGCCGCAGGCGGCTGCCAGCCGCTCGGCCGCCGCCGTCGTGTGCAGCCAGGGATCGAAGCCGATCCGGTCGCCGGCCTTGAGGTGCGCAGTCAACCAGCTCTCCGGCGGCGGCTCGACCAGCGACTGCACCGTCCAGGCCTTGGTATCGACCTGCTTCTCGGCCTGCAGCGTGTAGCGGCCGTCGACGAATACAGCGGCGTCCTGCGCCAGCACGATCGCCAGGCCAGCCGAGCCGGTAAAGCCGGTCAGCCACGCCAGCCGCTCATCGGATGGCGGCACATATTCGTTCTGCTGCTGGTCGGCGCGCGGCACCACAAAGCCGGTCAGCCGACGCCGTGTCAGCTCGTCGCGGAAAGCAGAAAGGCGCGCGGTGAGCGCAACGCCGGCTTCGGGGTCTTCGAATGTCTGGAAGTGTGCTTCGAACATCGTGCCGGTACTCTAGGAGCCACCGTCCGCATTCGCAATCCGCCCCTGCATGACGAGTGTGCGCAGCACAAAGATTCTCCTTGCATTCGGCAGTGCAAAACGTTTTGCTGTCTTACGCCGGTCATCTAACAGGATGCGGTGGGGAGACGTCGGGGCGTTATACCAAGGTCGAATGACCGGTTTGGTTTGGCGTTCGTTAGGAGTGCCTCAACTCGACGGCGAGGGGACGCACGATGCCTGCTTTTACCTTCGAAAAATTATCTGCCCCTGCGGAAGATGGACCGCCTGCAGCGCCGGCCGAGAAGCAACGCGGTGCGCTCGGTCAGCTTCTGCATCGTTTTTCCGGGGCGCGCGCCCGGCGCAGCCAGCCTATCCCGTCATCCGAGACGCCGAACTCCACGCCGTCCAAATAACTCCCCCGCATCGCCGACATCATCAAACTGAATAGCAGCGATCACGCAGGAGGCTGCGCGTGTCAGCCGGCGCGACGCAGCAGCAGGCCGCACCATCCCTCGATCCTGATGTGCTTCACCGGCACCAGCCCGCGCGCCCGATAGGCTGCGGTCACGCCGCGCGCCTGCGGCGTCAGCAACCCTGACAGGATGACGTGCGCCTTCGGCGCGAGGTGCTGCCGCATCGGCCCTGCAAGCTGCCGCAACGGATTGGCGAGGATGTTCGCCAATACCAGGTCGAACGGGCCGTCATGCGCGAAATCCGGAGCGGCAAAGCCGGTGGCGCTGATAATCCGCACCAGCGGGCCGACGCTATTGATTGCGGCGTTCTCGCGTGCAACCCGGACCGACGGCAGGTCGATGTCACTTGCCAGAAGCGGCCGGTGCAGCGCCTTGGCCGCGGCAATTCCCAGCACGCCGGTGCCGGTGCCGAGATCGAGCACGCGGCGTGGCCGGCGCGATTTCAGCACGTGGTCGAGCAGCAGCAGGCAGCCGCGCGTGGTGCCGTGATGGCCGGTGCCGAACGCCAGCGCCGCCTCGATCTCGATGCCGAGCTTGTTGGTGGGGACCCTGGCACGATCGTGGCTGCCATGCACGACGAAGCGGCCGGCCGGAACCGGCACCAGATCGTCCAAGCTGGCCTTGACCCAGTCCTTGGCCTCCACGAGGTCGAAACTGACGGCTTCGGCGACCGCAGGGCCCGCGGCGCCGCCGACGAGCTCGCGCACCAGTGCCTCATCAGGTGCGTCGGCGAAATGCACGGTCACGTCCCAGCGTCCGTCCGGACGTTCGAAAGCGGCCACTGCCGCATCGCCCTCGAAGAACACCTCGGTGAGGACGTCGACGGCCTGACGGGCCGTGATCTCGTCGGCGAGCGTGAAGCTCGCGCGGTGGGTCGCGGGAGTGAGCGTGGAGGTCATGGACAATCCGGATAGAGTTGCGGTGTGGTTAAGCCTTTTGCGCGTCAAGGCAAGGGTGCGGAACCGATTCCGGTCATCCGGCGGCAGCGGACTGCATCCGCCTGCGCCCGGCCTTCGACCGCTCAAAATCGAACAGCATTTTCGGTACAATATCGGACAAGTTGCCGTGCGCCCGTTTAATCAACTTTAGAGGTTGGAACAGTAAGTTCTCGCCGGAACCGGGGATTATCCGCCGGTCCAGGAAAAACGGGAAACGAGGCAAAGGCTATGAAGGCACTGGTCAAGAAGTTCGTGCGCGATGAATCGGGCGCCACCGCCATCGAGTACGGCCTGATCGCGGCCGGCATCTCGCTGGCGATCATCGCAGCCGTCAACGGACTTGGTACCACCCTCAGCGGCAAGTTCGATTCGATCAACAGTTCTCTGAAGTAATCGAAAATCATTTCTTTAAGGCGTTCTCAGCACTGGGCGTACGCGCCCGGTGCTTTTTTGTGCGCAAGCCCTGCAAGCGCCATGCACATCGGATTCACAGGCCGCGACAGCTTTGTCCACCGGTTATACCAACGCTCTCCATCGCTCTATCCCCAGCCGTTGAACAGCCTTTTCCGCCGGTAATCACAACCTTGTCCTCAGGCGATCCACGGCCTCTCCCCAGGCTTCTCCACACCCTGTCCTCAGGCGAATAGCGAGCGCCGATCTGACAAGATCGCCTGCGCCGCATTGTGGCCGGGGGCGCCGGTGACGCCGCCGCCGGGATGGCTGCCGGAGCCGCAATGGTAGAGGCCCCTCACGGGCGAGCGGTAATCGGCATGGCCGAGCATCGGCCGGGCCGAGAACAATTGATTCAGGGTCAGCGCGCCATGGAAGATATCGCCACCAAGCAGGCCGAACTGCCGTTCGAGGTCGAGCGGGGAGAGGACCTGCCGTCCTAATACGACCGAAGCGAAGCCCGGCGCGTAGCGATCGACCGTTGTGATCATGAGGTCGGCGACCTCCTCGCGATGATCGTCCCAGGAACGCCCGTCCGGCAGCTCGGGCGCGACGTGTTGGCAGAACAGGCTGGCGACGTGCTGGCCGGGCGGCGCCAGGCTGTCGTCGAGCGTGGAGGGGATCAGCAGCTCCACCACCGGCGCGCGGCTCCAGCCATGGGCGCGCGCATCGAGATATGCGCGGTCCATGTAGCCGAGATCGGGTGCGAGGATGATGCCGGCCGAAAGATGATCGCCCGCACCGGGCAGCGCGGTGAAGGAGGGCAGGGCGCTCAGTGCCACGTTCATGCGGAAGGTGCCGGAGCCGCAGCGCCAGTTCCTGATACGGGCGAGGAAGGCGGCCGGCAGGGCCTCTGACGGCACCAGGCGCGTATAGAGCAGCTTCGGGTTGACGTTGGCCACGACAGATTTGGCGCGGATACTGCGGCCATCTTCGAGCACCACGCCGACCGCGCGGTCGCGCTCCACGATCACTTCGCGCACCGGCGCATCGAGATCGATCTGCGCGCCGTGCTCGCGCGCGGCGTGCGCCAGCGCCTGTGTGATCGCGCCCATGCCGCCGATCGCGTGGCCCCACACGCCCTTCTTGCCATTCACCTCGCCGAAGGCGTGATGCAGCATCACATAGGCTGAGCCCGCGGCATAAGGGCTGGCATAATTGCCGACGATGGCATCGAAGCCGAACAGCGCCTTGACGAGATCGTTCTCGAACACGTCCTCCAGCATCTCGCCGGCCGAGCGCGTGAACAGATCGAGCAGGTCGCGCTGCTGCTCCAGCGACAGCGCGCGCAACCGATTGGCGCTGCCGAGCGCATTGAAGGCTTCGCGGATGGCGCCGGCACCAAAACTCTCGACCAGGTTCGGCGGCGCGCGCAGCACGAAATCCCGCAGCACATCGGCGATCGCCTCCAGCCGCTGCACGAACGGTCCCCACGCCGCGGCATCACGGGCGCTGAGCTTGGCCACCGAGGCCTGCGTGCGGCCTTCGCCGGTGAGGAGATAGCGGCCGTCCGGCGCGGGGAGGAAATTCTGCGCGCGCCGCTCGACGATTCTGAGCCCGTGATCGTGCAGCCCGAGGTCGGCGATGACGCGCGGATTGAGCAGGCTGACGGTGTAGGCGGCCACCGAGTTGCGGAATCCGGGGTGAAACTCCTCGGTGACGGCCGCGCCGCCGACCACCTGGCGCCGCTCGACCACATGCACACGCAGGCCGGCGCGCGCGAGGTAGGCCGCGCAGGTGAGGCCGTTGTGTCCGGCACCGATGATGACGACGTCAGTCTCGTTCATATGCGCTTCAAGATCAGTTGATTAATCTGCTGTCGCGCGGGATCGGGGACTCGTCAAGTGATCTTGCTGCCGCGTTTCCGTCCCAAGCCTTGACTGCCATGTCTTGACTGCCACGTCTTGACTGCCATGTCTTGCCCGCCACGCTGCCATATGGTCCTGTGGCCCTCTGGCGCACCTCTGCCGGAGCTCCCATGACCTCTGTCGCCTCGCCTGTCGCCATCGACCAGCCGTCCGCTGCCCGCAACGGGCTGGTTCTCGCGGTCTATACCGCCGCGATCTTCGTCAGCGCGCTGTTGCTGTTCTCGGTCGAGCCGCTGTTCACCAAGATGGTGCTGCCGCGGCTCGGCGGCTCGCCGGCGGTGTGGTCGGTGGCGATGGTGTTCTTCCAGGCACTGCTGCTCGCAGGCTACGCCTACGCACATCTTCTGATGCAGATCCGCAACCGCATCGTGGCGGTTGTGGTGCATCTGCTGCTGCTGGTCGCCGCCTTTCTGACGCTGCCGCTGGCGATCGCGAGCGGGTGGGGCGAGCCGCCGAGCTCGGGCAATGCGTTCTGGCTGCTCGGTCTGTTCGCGGTCTCGATCGGATTGCCGTTCTTCGCGCTCGCCGCCAACAATCCGCTGCTGCAGGCCTGGTTCGTGCGCACGGGGCATCCGGCGGCGCCCGATCCGTATTTCCTCTACGCGTCCTCCAACATCGGCAGCTTCCTGGCGCTGCTGTCCTATCCGTTCCTGATCGAGCCGCTGTTTACGCTGCACATGCAGAACCTGATCTGGACCGCCGGCTATGGCGTGCTGATCCTGCTGATCGCCGGCTGCGGCGTCCTGCTGTTGCGCTCGCCGGCACTCGCGCGGGCCGATGCGCAGACCGAGGC
>NZ_JBARGP010000512.1:0-6438 GCF_049798375.1 Bradyrhizobium sp. | reverse complement strand
GTCCCGCGCGAGGTGCTCGACGACATCGTGGTCGGTAGCCGCATCCTCGCCGATCTCGGCGTCGTCGACGGCTTCGGCCACGTCAGCGCGCGCTCCCCGACCAACCCGAAGCACTTCCTGATGGCGCGCTCGGTCGCGCCGGCGCTGGTCACGGCCGAGGACATCATGGAGTTCGACGAGAACGGCGAGCCGGTCGATGCGCGCGGCCGCGCCATCTTCCTCGAACGCTTCATCCACGCTGCGATCTACCGGGCGCGCCCCGATGTGATGGGGGTCGTGCACGCGCATTCGCCGGGTGTGATTCCATTTGCCGACAGCAAGACGCAGCTAAAGCCGATGTTCCACAATGGCGCCTTCCTCGGCACCGGGGCGCCGGTGTGGGATATCGCCACGGATTTCGGCGCAACCGACATGCTGGTGCGCAACAACGCGATCGGCGACTCGCTGGCGCAGGCGCTCGGCGACAAGGCGATCGTTTTGATGCGCGGCCACGGTGACGTCGCCGTCGGAGGCGCGGTGAAGGTCGCGGTGTTCCGCGCCTATTACACCGACGTCAATGCACGGCTGCAGGCCCAGGCGCTGACGCTCGGCCCCGACGTCACCTTCCTCAGCCCTGAGGAAAGCACGAAAGCCGACGCGGTCAACATGGTCATCATGGACCGGGTCTGGAATTTGTGGAAGCTGCGGGTGCAGACGCTGCTGGCGAAATGAATCGCGATGTTTGCATCGGTTATCCAGAGCTGGCCGCTCCCGGCGCATCTTGGGGCAAATCATCTTCCGCCCTCTTTCGCCGCGAACCTGACTCGGCTAGGATTCGGCCAGCTCATCCCTGAGGTCGTGCCCGCCGATGCCCCTGCGCCCTGACCGGCTCCGCGTTCGCGACCGCTTGGCGGGCCGCTGCGTTGTTACGGCCCTGTTGCTGTGCCTCGCCGGTCCCGCTCTGGCGCAGAGCACGCCAGCCTCGGCCGAGCCCGAGCAAAGGCCCGATATCGATCTTTATGCGCTGATGTCAGGCACCTGCAGCAAGCTCACGGTCGACGGCCGCGACTTTCCATGCAAGGAAGTCGCGTTCTTCCACAGCGAGAAGGGCCGGGCTCACTTCACCGTTGCGCTCGACGATCCCAACGACGACAGCCACATCATCGCGTTTTCGGGCCTCAACGGCCACCGCTCGCGGGTGCAGCAGGACGTTTACGAGCTGCCGGTCGACCGCATGCTGCTGAACTCCAAATCGCGACCGAAGGTCGATGGCATTCCGGTGCCATCCACAGAAGCGTCCCACGGGGTGTGCCGGCAGGTCGGCAGCTTCGCCGCGCTGAAGGTCGCGAGCGTCAGCTGCTCGGCGACCGACCAGGCCGGGCGGAGCTACGAGCTGCAATTCGTCTCCGACGGCACGCCGATCACGCTGCGGCGGATCCTGCAGAGCTCGACGAACACAGCGCAGGATGCCTATCCGTAGCCCGTTGCCGTCGCGCCCCGTCCAACGCGACGCGTGCTGCATTATTTTCAATCGCCCTGAACGTGTGGCCCTGTTCGCGCGACCGATGACAAACGGGGGAGCTTGCCATGCCGACGGAACCTACGGATCTCGATTCGGAATCGACCGAGCGCGAGGACGGCGTCACGCTGTCGCTGTCCGGCGGCGGCTATCGCGCCATGGTGTTCCATATCGGCGCGCTGTGGCGGCTGAATGAAGTCGGCCTGCTGGGGAAGTTGAAGCGCATCTCCAGCGTCTCCGGTGGCTCGATCACCGCGGCCTATCTCGGCCTGCTCTGGAACAGGCTGGAGTTCAGTAACGGCAAGGCTGCCAACTTCCAGCTCTTCGTCGACGGCATGCAGGTGATGGCGGACACCAACGTCGATGCCGGCGCAATCATCGGCGGCATCTTCCTGCCGGGCAGCATCAGCGATCGTGTCGCGAAGGCCTATGACGAGGTGCTGTTCAAGGGCGCGAAGCTCGCCAACCTGCCCGATGATCATGCCGGCGCCGCGCCGCGCTTCGTCATCAACGCGACCAATGTGCAGACCGCAGCGCTGTGGCGGTTCTCGCGGCCCTATATGGGCGATTATCGCGTCGGCCTGATCGATGCGCCCGACGTGACCCTGGCCACAGCGGTCGCTGCGTCCTCGGCGTTTCCGCCGATCCTGTCGCCGCTGACGCTGCCGATCAAGCAGACGGTCCGCGCCACCAAAGGCGCCGACCTCAATCACGATTCATCCTACACGACCAAGGCGATCCTGAGCGACGGCGGGGTCTATGACAATCTCGGCCTGGAGACGGTGAAGCGCTTCTCCACCTTGCTGGTCAGCGACGCCGGCCAGAAGATCGCTCCGGAACAAGACCCCGCGCATGATTGGGCGCGCCACGCGGTGCGCGTGCTCGACGTCGTCGACAACCAGGTCCGGTCGCTGCGCAAGCGGCAACTGATCGATGCTTACAACCGCGGCGATCACACCGGCACCTATTGGGGCATCCGCACCAATTTCGCCGACTATCATTTGTCCGCCGACCCGCTCGGCTGCCTGCATCGCGACCCGGCGCCGCTGGCGGCGATCCCGACCCGGCTCGAGAAGATGCCGCGCGACCAGCAGAACCGGCTGATGAACTGGGGTTATGCGGTCTGCGATGCCGGGCTACGCGCCCATATCAGCGTGGAGCTGCAACAGCACCTCGGCATCGAGATCGCTGCGCCCACGCGCTTCCCGTTCCCGGGAGACTATTGAGCAGACATCCATCGACGCAGGTCAACCATGTCCAACCGGGCACGATACAGATGCGATGAGATCAGGGAGCAGCGGCCTCTGCCGGCCGCAGCTCCGACACCATTGCAGGGGTCGCCGCCCCGCCCTGCTTCGCCACGCACCGAACCGCCGATCGATATCTACACCTCGACCGAGATTCCGCAGCCATCGATCCGCCCGCTCAACGTCTATGCATTTGACCCGAGCCTCGGCAATTTCGTCGGCAACCAGATGCTCACGCAAGTCGCCTACGAGCGGCTCTCGCCGGGTCCGGTCGGCGAACGCTTCGCCGTGATCGACTATGATGGCAGCCAGCGCACCTTCTACAAACCGGTCGACCTCGACGATTCCCGGCTGCTGATGAGCGGGGGATTGTCGCCATCGGAAGCCGACCCGCGCTTCCATCAGCAGATGGTCTATGCGGTCGCGAGCGAGACGCTGCAGCGGTTCGAATACGCGCTCGGCCGGCGGATCCGCTGGCGGACGCGACTCGGCGACGGCAAGCCGCATGCCCCGAAGGGCGCCTCACGCCGGCTCAATCTGTTTCCGCACGCGATGTGCGAGGCCAACGCGTTCTATAGCCCCGAGGCGCACGGGATCCTGTTCGGCTACTTCAAGGCCAGCCGGAGCAATCCTGGCCGCAACCTGCCGGGGCAGACCGTCTTCACCTGCCTGTCGCACGACATCATCGTGCACGAGACCACGCATGCGATCGTCGACGGCATCCGCGAATATTTCATGGAGCCGACCAATGTCGACGTCGCGGCGTTCCATGAGGCGTTCGCCGATCTTTCGGCACTGTTCCTGCATTTCTCCCACAAGGAGGTGCTGGTCGACACACTGCAGAAGACCGGCGGACGGCTGTTCGATTTCAAGCTGAAGAGCGAGACGGATCTCGCATCCGGGTCCGCGCCGGTGATCCAGACCCAATTCGGCGCGGAGAACCCGCTGATTGCACTGGCGACGCAGTTCGGCGAGGCCGCGGGGCGGCAATGCAGCCTGCGCAGCGCGCTGACGACGCCGCCGACTCCGCAAAGTGCCAAGGAGATTGCGACCAAGACCGAGCCGCATGAACGCGGCTCGATCCTGGTCGCCGCAATCTTCGACGCCTACTTCACGACCTACAGCCGCAGGACCTTCGACCTGTTCCGCATCTTCCGCTCCGGCGGCGGCAATCTCGACAAGTCGGACCTGCCGGCGCCGCTCGCCAACCGCCTGGCGATTGAGGCGAGCCGGACCGCCGAGGAGTTCTTCAGCATCTGCGCCCGCGCGCTCGACTATTGCCCGCCGGTCGATATCACGTTCGGCGACTTCCTGCGCGCGCTGCTCACCGCGCATCTGGACTACACGCCGGACGATCCGGACCATATCCGCGACGCTCTGATGCAGGCTTTCCGGCTGCGCGGAATCGTTGCCGAGGGCGCAACGTCATTCTCCGAGGACGCACTGTTCTGGCCGAAAATCTCGAACGGGCGGCTGCGCGTGCCGGGACTTGTGTTCGGCGACCCCAACGGCCTTACCAAGGACGAGAAGGATCGCAACGGCGACGTGCTGCGCAACTACGCCGCCGAAAATGCCGACCTGCTCGGATTCGATCGGCGCGCCGGCGAAATCGCGGCACCTTCGTTTCATCCGATGTTCCACACCGGCAAGAACGGCAAGCTCTATGTCACGATGGTGGTCGAGCTGGTGCAGACGACCCGGATTCCCTTTGGCCAGGGCATTCCCGGCACCTTCCCGATGCGCAATGGCGTCACGCTGCTGATCGACCAGGACCCGCCGGACCGTGACAAGTTGCCGGATCCGCGCGTCCGCTTTGTGATTCCGAAGCTTTACAAGGCCGAGCGCGAGGAGCGGATCCGCAACTTCTATATCGCCAACGGAATGGCGACTGCGGCGGGAGCGAAGGCCGGCTCGGACGACGATTCGCGCTTCCGGCTCGACTTCGCGCTGCTGCATGCGGGGGTCTGACCATGGCCAGGATTCCATCTAAGACCCAATCGAAGGCGCAATCGAAAGCGGCGCGGGCCAGTCATGCGTCCAAGCGATCGCCGCAGCGGGACAACGGAACGGCGCAAAGGAAACCAATCTCCGCGCCCGACGCCACGCCATCGCAGAGCCGCGCGTTGGTGAAAGCGGCGAGCGGCTTGCGCGTGCGCATGTATCGTGTCGGCTTCGGCGATTTCTTCCTGCTCAGCGTGCCGAGCAAGGTGGGTGCAAGCCATATCCTGATCGACTGCGGTGTCCATGCCCGCGATCTCGGCAGCATCCGCGACGCCGTCACCGAGATGGCGAGGGACTGCAACAACCATCTCTCGCTCGTCATCATGACGCATCGGCATGCCGATCACATCTCCGGCTTCGGTACCTGCAGCGACCTCTTTGCCCAGATCGCGGTCGATCGGGTCTGGATGCCGTGGTTCGAGGACCCCTCGAACCCAAAGGCGGCCGCGTTCCAGACCAGCCTCGCCGCGATGGCCGGTCATCTCTGCCAGCAGTTTCGTGCGCGCCTGGCCGCACAACCCGATGGCGCCACCCAGGAGATGCTGGCGATGGCCGAGAACATAACCGGCGGCCTCGGCGCCGCCGGCGTTTCGGCCAATCAAAAAGCGCTGAAAGTGCTGCACGAGGGCTTTAAGAGCCAGGCAGCGCATGACTACTACAAGGCCGGCGACGTTGCGAACCTGCCGCCGGACCTCGAGGCGGCAGGGCTGACGGCACAGATTTTGGGGCCACCCATCGACGACGCCTTGATCACGCAGATGACCAACAAGAACCAGCAATATCTGTCCGGCGCGGTGGAAGATCAGGACTCATCGGAGCCGGTGAAGCCGTTCCCCGATGCCTTTCGGGCCACCGACGAAGCCTACGGCGCCAAGGCGTTCGAGCTGTATGGCCCCAACCAGATCGTTCGCATGATCGAGGGCGCGCAGCCGGATGCATTGGCGGCGCAGGCTGTCGCCGCCGACAAGACGCTGAACAACCAGAGTCTGGTTATCCTGTTTTCGTTCGGCGGCAAGAACCTGCTGTTCGCCGGCGACGCGCAATGGGGCAATTGGGAAAATTTCCTCTATGGCGGCGCCTATGGCACGCCGGGCCACACCAAGCTCACGCAGAAGGCGTCGGATATCCTCAGCAAGATCGACTTCTACAAGGTCGGCCATCACGGCAGCGCCAATGCGACGCCGCGCGATGCTGTGATGGCGATGCGGATCGGTTGCGTCGGCATGTGCTCGACCCAGGAACATGCCTATAACCAGGTGCCGCGCGAGCCGCTGCTCGACGCTTTGCGCAAGCGCATGAACGATCAGCTCGCGCGCAGCGATCAGGTTGCCGCCAGCGACGCCGAGCAGGCGAACCCGGATGCCGGCACGCTGCCGTCGGCATTCACCGCGCCCACGCACAAACTCTACATCGACTATAATTTCTGATCGCGACGTCGTGGCACATCATTGAGCACGTCCCCCGCCGCGCGGCCGAGCCCCTTCGCGGCTTCGATCAGATCGCGGGTTGCGAAGCCCGAATAGCCCAGCACAAAGCCATCCGGGCCGCGCTGCACGATGCGCGCTTCGGACAATAGCCGACACTCGATGCCGGCGCGCTCGCGGATCACGACCGCGGCTTGTTTCGGCGTGCCTGACGGCAAGGTCGCCAACAGATGCAGGCCTTGCGCGGGAGCTGCGATGTGCAGGCATC
>NZ_JBARGP010000511.1:0-4791 GCF_049798375.1 Bradyrhizobium sp. | reverse complement strand
CCAGCGCCGTCCATTCGGGACGCGAGTAGACGTAGATCGACTTGATCGGATTGCCGTTGATGCGCGCGACCAGCGCAGCCGAGCCCGCGGTCGAGCCGAAATCGATCGAGCCGGCATTGAGGAATTCGAGCGCCTTGTTGGAGCCGGCCGACTGCACCCAGACGATGTTGATGCCGTCCTTGGCGAACTCCTTTTCCAGCAGCCCCTTCTGCTTCAGCACCATCGAAACCGGATTATAGGTCGCCCAATCGATGTGGATTTCCTTCAGCGGCTCGGCGGCACGCGCCCCGATCGGTCCCACCAGAAACAAAGCTGCCGCCGTAGCAAAAGCCCGCCTCGACAATCCAGACATCACCAACCCCTTTTTCGGCCCTTGTGAAAGATCTATCTAATTCAACGACTTAAACCAGGGGTCAACGAGAATTACGTTTTCTTTCTAAAGCCATTCTCAGCATATTCATTGTTGCTGAACCAGTCCGCAGAGCATGAACTGCTGATCTGGAACAA
Organism: Bradyrhizobium sp.; assembly: GCF_049798375.1. GTDB lineage: Bacteria > Pseudomonadota > Alphaproteobacteria > Rhizobiales > Xanthobacteraceae > Bradyrhizobium. Next base: position 4,284 of record NZ_JBARGP010000511.1, on the reverse strand, counting down.
GCGCCGCAACCACGCCACGCGAATGTTTCGTGACAGCGCAGGCGGCGTTCGATATCCGATCATGTCCATGGACAGCGTTACGACCGATCCCCAATCCGCAGCCAGCACCGGCTTTGACAGCGCAAGCGTCGCGGCCAAAGTGGACGCTCTTGCCGAACAGCATTCCGGCCGCGAGGACATGTTCCGCGCCGCGGTGGCGCAGTTCCTGAAAGGCGAGCTGACCAAGGCGCGCGAGGCGGCGCAGGCCCAGCTCCTGAAGGACCGCCACGGCCGCCATTGCGCGGAGCGGCTCTGCACGGTGCAGGACGAGATCATCCGCATCCTCTACGCCGCCGCGACCGGGCACCTTTACCGTTCGCAGGTGCCAAGCGGCGCTGAGCGCATGGCCGTGGTGGCGACGGGCGGTTACGGCCGCGGCCTGATGGCGCCCGAGTCTGACATCGATCTGTTGTTCATCCTGCCCTACAAGCAGACCGCCTGGGGCGAGCAGGTTGCCGAGGCCATCCTCTATTGCCTGTGGGACATGGGGCTGAAGGTCGGCCATGCCACGCGCTCGGTCGACGAGTCGATCCGGCAGGCCCGCGGCGACATGACCATCCGCACCGCAATCCTGGAGACGCGCTATCTCGCCGGTGACCGTCCGCTCTATGACGAGCTGGTCGAGCGCTTCGACAAGGAAGTGGTGCAGGGCACCGCGGCGGAGTTCGTTACCGCCAAGCTCGCCGAGCGCGAGGAGCGGCATCGCCGCGGCGGCCAGTCGCGCTATTTGGTCGAGCCCAACGTCAAGGACGGCAAGGGCGGCCTGCGCGACCTGCACACGCTGTTCTGGATCGCCAAATATGTCTATCGCGTGCGCGAGACCGGCGAGCTGGTCGCGCGCGGCGTGTTCGACGCGCACGAATACCGCACCTTCCGCCGCTGCGCCGACTTCCTGTGGTCGGTGCGCTGCAATCTGCACTTTCTGAGCGGGCGGCCGGAGGAGCGGCTGTCATTCGACCTGCAGCGCGAGATCGCGGTCAGGCTCGGCTACACCAGCCACCCCGGCATGCAGGATGTCGAGCGCTTCATGAAGCACTACTTCCTGGTCGCCAAGGAGGTCGGCAATCTCACCGCGATCCTGTGCGCCAAGCTGGAGGACCAGCAGGCCAAGCCGGCGCCGGTGCTGAGCCGGATGATCTCGCGGCTGAAAACCGGCAATGCCTGGCGGCGGGTGCCGGAGAGCGATGACTTCATCGTCGACCACAATCGCATCAATGTCGCGGCACCCGACGTGTTCAAGCACGATCCGGTCAATCTGATCCGCATCTTCCGCCTGGCGCAGAAGAACAACCTCGCCTTCCATCCGGACGCGATGCGCATGGTGACGCGCTCGCTCGGCCTGATCGATACGGCCTTGCGCGAGAATCCGGAAGCCAACCGGCTGTTCATGGAGATCCTGACCTCGAACGATGCCGAGGTGGTGCTGCGGCGGATGAACGAGACCGGCGTGCTCGGCCATTTCATCCGCGCCTTCGGCCGCATCGTCTCGATGATGCAGTTCAACATGTATCATCACTACACGGTCGACGAGCATTTGATCCGCTGCATCGGATTCCTGCAGGACATCGAGCGCGGCGGCAGCGAGGAGTTCGCGCTGGCCTCTGATCTGATGCGAAAGATCCGCCCCGAGCATCGGGCGGTGATCTACATCACCACGCTATTGCACGACATAGCTAAGGGCCGGCCTGAGGATCATTCGATCGCCGGCGCCAAGGTGGCGCGGCGGCTGTGCCCGCGGTTCGGTTTCAGCAATGCCGACACCGAGCTCGCCGCCTGGCTGATCGAGGAGCATTTGACGATGTCGACGGTCGCGCAGTCGCGCGACCTGTCCGACCGCCGCACCATCGAAAATTTCGCCGCTGTGGTGCAGTCGGTCGAGCAGATGAAGCTGCTGGCGATTCTGACCACGGCGGATATCCGCGGCGTCGGCCCCGGCGTCTGGAACGGCTGGAAGGCGCAGCTGTTGCGCACGCTTTACTACGAGACCGAGCCGGTGCTGACCGGCGGCTTCTCGGAAGTGAACCGCGCCAAGCGCGTCCTCGCCGCGCAGGGCGAATTCCGCGCTAACTTCACCGAATGGCCGGAGGCCGAGCTCAACGCCTATATCGGCCGGCACTACCCGGCCTATTGGCTCAAGGTCGAACTGCCGCGCAAGATCCGCCATGCCCGCTTCGTGAAATCGAGCGAAGAGGCCGGCCACAAGCTCGCGATCAATGTCGGCTTCGATCCGGCGCGCAGCGTCACCGAGCTGACCATCCTAGCGGTGGACCATCCGTGGCTGTTGTCGATCATTGCCGGCGCCTGTGCCTCAGCGGGCGCCAACATCGTCGATGCGCAGATCTACACCACGACCGATGGCCGCGCGCTCGACACCATCGCGATATCAAGGGAATATGAGCGCGACGAGGACGAGGGGCGCCGCGCTACGCGGATCGGCGAGACCATCGAGCAGGTGCTGGAGGGCAAGCTGCGGCTGCCCGAGGCCGTCGCCCGACGCGCCACCCGCGGCAAGCAGCACAAGGCGTTCTCGGTCGAACGCGAGGTCACGATCAACAACCAATGGTCGGAGCTCTACACCGTGATCGAGGTCTCCGGCCTCGACCGTCCCGGCCTGCTCTACGAGCTGACCACCGCGATCTCCAAGCTCAACCTCAACATCGCCTCCGCCCATGTCGCGACCTTCGGCGAGCGCGCCCGCGACGTGTTCTATGTGACTGATTTGTTGGGCGCGCAGATCAACGCGCCGACGCGGCAGGCCGCAATCAAGAGCGCGCTCTTGCATCTGCTGTCGAGCGACGAGAGCGCGGCACAGCCAGCGGCGTAGTTCAGCTAAAATCGAACTTTGGGCCAGGCACTATGTTCGCCGAAAAGCCGGTGCACCCTCTCCCCTTGCGGGAGAGGGTGGCGCGCGAAGCGCGACGGGTGAGGGGTCTGTCTCCGCGGATAGAGACCCCTCACCCGGGTTCGTCTGCGGCAACACCGTCTTGCCCTCTCCCGCAAGGGGAGAGGGCACAATCATGACCAGCACAGCGTGCTTACCGACTTGCAGTCATAGCAACCATTGAATGGTTGCTACTGGTCCTCGACTCCCGCCACGCCCTCGTGCTGCAGCAGCCAGCGCTTGCGTGAAAGGCCGCCGCCATATTTGACGAGCTTGCCGTCCGAGCCGATCAGGCGATGACAGGGCAGGACGACGCTGATCGGATTGGCGCCATTGGCGTGGCCGACCGCGCGCATCGCCCGGGGTGACTGCAACTGCGCGGCCATCGCGCCGTAGCTCATGGTTTGTCCAGCGGGAATGCCAGGCAAGGCCGACCACACCTTCTGCTGAAACGGCGTTCCGGCCACGCGCCAGGTGATGCCCGACAACCGGTCGAGGTCGCCCTTGAAATAGCCTGATAGCGCCGTCACCAGCGCGGCCGGCGCCTGCCGCTCCGTCAGGATCACCTCGCCATATTGCCGGCGCAGCAGGTCCTTCATGCGCGCTTCATAGTCTTCCCAGTCGAGCGCGCGCAGCGCGCCGGCATCGTCGGTGACCAGCAGCGCCGTACCGATCGGCGTTGCCAGTCGGTCGAGCGTGAAGCGCGCGGGCGACCGACCGCGCATGATCTGGGGTTCTGGCATTATCCGGCCCAAGGGCAATTGGATTGCGATGTCCGGACACTGTTAACCCGCAGACCGCGGCTGTCGACCCGGAATCCGACCAATGGCCGGCCCGGCCTCATCTTGCAATGCCGAAAGCCTTCCTCCACAATCCCAGCCAGCGGTGGCACCCTACAAACAAAGCCATCGGTACAATCATCAGGAGGAAACGAAATCCCATGACGCATGGATTGATCCGTCTTGCCGGCGCGGCCGCGCTGAGCGTTGCCCTGTCGGCCCCGGGGGCTTACGCGCAGAAGAAATATGATCCCGGCGCATCGGACACCGAGATCAAGGTCGGCCAGACCGTGCCGTTTTCCGGCCCCGCCTCGGCCTATGCCTCGATCGGCAAGACCCAGGCCGCCTACTTCAACATGATCAACGACCAGGGCGGCGTGAACGGCCGCAAGATCAAGCTGATCCAGTATGACGACGCCTATTCGCCGCCCAAGGCCGTGGAGCAGGTGCGCAAGCTGGTCGAGGACGACGAGGTGCTGCTGACGTTCCAGATCATCGGCACGCCCTCGAACGCCGCCGTGCAGAAGTACCTCAACGGCAAGAAGGTGCCGCAGCTGTTTGCCGCCACCGGCGCCACCAAATTCA
>NZ_JBARGP010000510.1:0-2234 GCF_049798375.1 Bradyrhizobium sp. | reverse complement strand
CGGCGGCGACGGCCGCCAGCCGCGCCCGGCCGGCATCGTCCGCCCCCTGCCCATGCAGCATCAAGCGTTGGCCGGGCGCAGATAAAGCGCGCGCCACGGCAGCCCCGATACCGGCCCCGCCCCCGGTGATGATGGAAACGCGCATGACCCCCAGATCGACAACCCAATCTTCGCCGACTATAGGTCTCGCCTCTGCGGATGCCAACACGCTCGCTGTTGGCTGGCCGAGCGGCGCACGATGCGACCTCAGCGAGCCCGGCGTCCGCGCGGCGCGGCCTGCTTCAACGCGCTCGCGATCGCCCGCACGATCCGCGCATCGGCCTCCGTTCCCTCCCGTATGCGCATCACCACCCGGGTCGAGGGCAGCGCCGGCAACCGCTTCAGCCATTGGCCCCGTGTCACGCAGTCCGTCGGCACGTTGCGCGCCTCCAGAGCAGCAATGCCGAAGCCGGCGACAACAGCGGCCTGGATCGCAGCCACGCCGGTGCCGACGAAGGCCTCGCGCCAGGACACATCGTGCCGGGCCAAGGCGGTTAGTGTGGTGTCGCGGATCGTGCACGGTGCGGACAGCGACACCAGCGGCAGCGGCTGCTCCGGCTCCCATCTGAACGATCTTGCCGCGGTCCAGACCAGCCTGTCCTCCATGATGGTCTCACCCTCGCCGCCGAAATCGCCCGCCCTGCCGATCACGGCATCGTAGCGCCGGCTTGCGAATGCGACGGCGAGCTCTGGAGAACGCCCGACCACGACGGACAGCAGGCGGCCGTCGGGCAGCTCGCGCATCGGCCCCAGGATCGCCGGCAACAGATCGCCGACCGTATGGTCGCTGATCGCGAGCTCGAAGCTGCGGCTGCGCGCCGCGCCGATGGCGCGTACCGCGGCATCATCGTGCAGCTGCAGCACGCGCCGCGCGTCCGGCAGGAACGTCATGCCGAAATTGGTCAGCGACACGTTGTGGGCGTTGCGCTCCATCAGCCGCTGCCCGAGCCGCTCTTCCAGCTTGCGGATCCGGATGCTGACCGCCGACTGCGTGGCGCCGACCGCCGCGCCGGCGGCGGTGAAATTGCGCGCATCGGCCACGGTGACGAAGGCGCGCAGCCAATCGAGTTCGAGGGTCGGCGCCTTATGCATGTTGAATCGTCATCCTTAAGGCTCAAACATTCATTTTCGGAATTGTAGTCTCGCAGCTATGATCCAGCAATCGAAACCATGGGAGAACTGTCATGCCGCTCGTCAGGATCGAACTGCGCCGAGGCAAACCGAGCGCGTTCAAACAAATGCTGACCACCGAGATCTATGAGGCCATGCGCGAGGCCTTCAACGTGCCCGAGCATGACCGCTTCATGGTCATCAACGAGCACGACGCGGACAATTTCATTTTCGACCGCAATTATCTCGGCATCGAACGCTCGGATGATTTGGTCATCATCCAGCTCACGGTGAGCAACACCCGCTCGCTGGAAACCAAGCAGGCGTTCTATGCCCGGCTGGTCGAGCGCCTGCGCCAGCGCCCCGGCGTCCGTCCGGAGGACGTGTTCGTGAACTTCGTCGAGGTCGTGAAGGAGAACTGGTCATTCGGCAACGGCATAGCGCAGTACGTCGTGTAGGCCGACGTCACGCTGATCATGCTCTCGAGCATGAGCCGCTCATAATGACCGTCATTGCGAGGAGCGAAGCGACGAAAACGTTGCAGGGTGGGCAAAGCGAAGCGTGCCCACCGCGCCAGCCACGTTGACGCGTCCAGATGGTGGGCACGGCGCTCTTCCACCGCATTTGCAGAACTGGCGGTGAAGGCGCCTTTGCTCACCCTACGACAAACCGGATTACGGAGCGCCGCAATCGAGACCTCGTAGGATGGGTGGAGCGCAGCGATACCCATCAAATCCACGCGCATCTGCATGATGGGTATCGCTTCGCTCCACCCATCCTACAAAACCGTCGGCTAGATGCTCCCGCCGCTGATAGTCGCGATGACCCGCGTCGCCTTCCAGAACCAATGCGCCCCATCGCGCGCCGACTGCAGGCTTAACACGCGCTTATTCCACAGAGGATCGTGATTGAAACGGATGTTCTCGATCACAAAGGCCTGCTGCTGCAGCCTTCGCAATTGCGCCCAGGCGAAATGGGCCGCGTCCAGTTGCTGGCGAAGCTTGGACACTTCGATGATGTAGGGCGCCGGAAACAGAATTGCGAAGCTACCTGGCATCACGCGATCTCATCGACCTCTTGGGCCC
>NZ_JBARGP010000509.1:0-3589 GCF_049798375.1 Bradyrhizobium sp. | reverse complement strand
GTTCGACGCCGCGGTCCGCGCCGGCCATTTGCCGGCAGTGGAAACCCAGCTTGCCGCGACCGCGCTGCTCGGCGCATTGGATGAGGCGGTGGTCGGGCCGCTGGCGCCAGAGACTCTCGAGGAGGGCAGCCGGCTGCGCGATACCGTGCAGGCCGTGACGCTGCTCGCCTTGCGCGCGGTCGGCGTCATGGATGCCCGCGCCCGCGGGCTGGTGGTGCAGGCGGTATTGCCGGTGAAGAACCTGGTCGGCGCGTAAGGGCGCGGCCTTAAAGAAGATTTCACGGCTAATCCGCATCCTGAGGTCAGGCTCTTTCTGATCGCAGCACTTGTTGCAGCATTTGGCCCGCAATCACGACGCAGGCGTTCCCTCCATGGTCATCGCGCGCAAATTCCCGGCGATGCCCGTCGTGAACCTGGCCGTCGTCTCGGGCTCCGCGCTGGCTGGCGCGCTCTACGCGCTCTCCGCCGGCGAAGACGTCAACTGGGATTGGCAGAACTACCACGACTATGCCGGCTTCGCGCTGCTCCACGGCCGCTTCGACGTCGACGTCGCGCCCGGCGGCTTTCAGAGCTATCTCAACCCGCTGATCTATCTGCTGCCCTATCTACTGCGCCATGGCCTCGCCGCGCCGTGGTGGGGCATCGTGCTCGGCGCGCTGCACGGCCTCAACCTCGCGCTGATCTATCGGGTCACTCGCAATCTGCTCGGGACCAGCAATCCGATCGGACCGCTCGCGGCAATGGCGATCGCAGCGTTCGGCCCGATGACGCTGTCGGAAGTCGGCACCAGCTTTGCTGACATCCTGACCGCACTGCCGATCATCGCCGGCGTCGCGTTGATGTTCGCCGATGACGATTGCGAAGGGCTGGAACAGTCACGCGGGCAGGCGCGCCGGCTCGTGATCGCGGGCCTGCTGCTTGGCGCCGCTGCCGGACTAAAGCTGACCAACGTCACTTTCCTGATCGGCGCCGGGGTCTCGTTGCTCTTGCTCGCGCGGCCGCTATCGGCGCTGCTGTGCTTCGCGGCGGGCAGTGGCCTCGGCCTGCTCGCCAGCGGCGGCGCGTGGGCGTTCAAGCTGTGGCGGGAGTTCGGCAGCCCGCTGTTTCCGTTCTACAACACCATCTTCCGTGCACCAGAGGCGCCGCTCGAACCGATCGTCGACACGCGCTTCATGCCGCATGGCTTGCTCGACGCGCTGGCTTATCCATTTGATTGGCTGATCGGTGAGCATCCGTCATCGGAGTGGCCGTTCCGCGATCCGCGTTTTGCGCTAATCATCGTGCTGATGTTCGCGGTGCTCGGCGCCAGTATCTGGTTCGGCCGCGCGCTGCTGCGCCCGAATGACCGCCGGATCCTGTTCTTCTTCTGGGGCAGCTACGTCCCTTGGCTGCTCGCCTTCTCGATCCAGCGCTATGCGATCCCGCTCGAATTGTTGTCGGCGCCGGCGATCGTGCTGCTGCTGACGCGCCTCGTCGAGGCGTGGCGAGCCGAGGCCAATACGCGCAACGTGATAGCGTCGCGGGCGCTGCCGGTCGTGACCCTCGTTGTGACGCTTGCGATTGTGCTGTGGTCGCAGCCGACCGACTGGATGCGCCGTCCCTGGTCCGATCCCTATCGGCCGCGATTCGCGAAAGCCCTGCAGCGACCGGCGACGTTCCTGCTGCTGCAGAAGCCGCTCGGCTACATCGTGCCGATGCTATCAGCGGGCTCACGCGCCTATCAGATCTCCGACGTGGTGCTGCCGGTCGTGCCGGGCGGCGTGCTGGACCAGCGGATCCGCGCAGGCCTTGCGCAACCGCTGCCGGGCGGCCTTTGGGCGCTGTACCTGGCGGAAAGCCCCGAAGGCAATCCGGTGCGGCTCGATCTGCTCGATACCTTCGATCTCAGGATCGATCCGGCCCGCGCGTGCCTGCGCATTTCAGGCGCGGAGCACAATGACGTCGCGGCGTGTCCGCTGATCCCGCGCGCGGCGAAAGCGTCGACGGCCGGACTCGATTAGTCGCAGGATGGGCGGAGCGAAGCGATACACGTCGCTTCTATCAACTCACGCGGACGGATGATGGGCATCGCTACACTCCACCCATCCTACATGTCCTACATATGCGCGTCGCCGGATGGGCCGACATAGGCGATGCGCACCATGTTGGTGGTGCCGGGCGTGCCGAGCGGCACGCCGGCGACGATCAGCACCCGCTGGCCCGATCGCACGAAGCCGTCACGAAAGGCAATGGAGCCGGCGCGGTCGACCATGTCGTCCTGGTCGCGAGCGTCTTCTGCGACCACGCAATGCACGCCCCACACCACCGACAGCTTGCGTCCGGTGGCGAGGTTCGGCGTGATCGCGACCACCGGCGTGCTCGGCCGTTCGCGCGCCACGCGGATCGCGGTCGAGCCCGACGAGGTCCAGCAGATGATGACCGGCAGATCCAGCGTCGTGGCGATCTGCCGCGCCGCATCCGCGATCGCGTCGCCCGCGGTCGCCTCCGGCTCGGGGCGCTGCGCCGAGATCACCGAGCGATAGATCGGATCGCGCTCGACCTCCTCGCCGATCTTGTTCATGGTCGTAACAGCCTCGACCGGATATTTGCCGGCTGCCGATTCCGCCGACAGCATGATCGCGTCGGCGCCCTCATAGACCGCGGTGGCGACATCGGAGACTTCCGCGCGCGTCGGCACTGGCGACTGGATCATCGACTCCAGCATTTGGGTCGCGACCACCACGGGCTTGCCGGCCCGGCGAGCCGCCCGTGTCATCTGCTTCTGCAGGCCGGGCACCCGCTCCAGCGGCAGCTCGACGCCTAAATCGCCGCGCGCGACCATCAGCGCGTCCGCGGCTTCGAGGATGTCAGCGAGCCGGTCGATCGCCTGCGGCTTCTCGATCTTGGCCATCACGGCGGCGCGGCCGCGAATGATCTTCTTCGCCTCCAGCACGTCGTCGGCGCGCTGCACGAAGGACAGCGCGATCCAGTCGATTCCGGTGTTGAGCGCGGCATCGAGATCGGCGCGATCTTTCGGTGTCATCGCCGAGACCGGCAGGTCGGTGTCGGGCAGGCTGACGCCCTTGCGGTCGGACATGCGGCCGCCAACCACGATCCGGGTCACGGCCCGCGTCGGCGAGGTCTCCTCGGCGATCAGCTTCACCTTGCCGTCATCGAGCAGCAGCGTGTGCCCGGGCCGGAGTGCCGCAAGGATCTCCGGATGCGGCAGGTGGACGCGGTGCGCGTCGCCGGGCGTCTGGTCGTTGTCGAGCGTAAAACTCTGGCCGTTCTGCAGCTGGACCGCGCCGTCGGCGAAGGCGCCGATCCTGAGCTTCGGTCCCTGCAAATCGACCAGGATGCCGATCGGCCGGCCATAGCTCGATTCGACATTACGGATGGTCGCCACCAGCTCCCGCATCTTGTCATGCGGGGTGTGGCTCATGTTGATGCGAAAAATGTCCGCCCCCGCCTCGAACAGGCGCCGGATCATCGCGCTATCGGACGAGGCCGGACCCAGGGTGGCGACGATCTTGATCCGGCGCAGCCGTCTCATGGCTTCGACCCAGGGACAGGCGGCGGTGCGAGGCCCGGCGCTGCACCTGGCGGAGGT
>NZ_JBARGP010000508.1:0-18170 GCF_049798375.1 Bradyrhizobium sp. | reverse complement strand
ATGTTCGACCGCTTCGGCCAGCTGCTGCAGCGCCTCGTGCTTGATGCGCTCGGCCATCTGCCGCTGGTCATCCTCGAGCGCCGCCGCGTCGCGGACCTTCTCCTCGGTCTTGTGCTTGAACTGCTCGATCGAGCGCGCCATATCGCCGAGCTCGTCGCTGCGTGCCAGGCCCGGCAGGGTGATGTCGAACTCGCCGGCGCCAAGCTGGTTGAGCGCCTTGCTCATGGCGGCGAGCGCCGATGACATCCGGCTCGCGATCAAGAGCGTGATGGCGCCGAGCACGGCGATGATGACGAGCGCCGAGATCAGCACGCTGCGCTTGCTCTCCCAGAGCTGTGCCTGCAGGTCGTCGACATAGACGCCGGTGCCGATCACCCATCCCCAAGGCGCGAAACCCGTGACATAGGAAAGCTTCGGCTGCGGCGCCTCCTTTCCGGGCTTGGGCCATTGATATTCGACCACGCCGCCGCCTTTTTGCTTCACGATATCGACCATCTCGACGAACAGCAGCTTGCCGGTCGGATCCTTGTTGTCGCCAAGGCTCTGGCCGTTCATCTCGGGCTTCACCGGATGCATGACCATCCGTGGCGTGAGATCGTTGATCCAGAAGTAATCGCCGTTGCCATAGCGCAGCTTGCCGATCCGCTCGGCCGCCTTCTTCTGCGCCAGCTCGGGCAAGACCTTGTCGCGCGCGATCGTTTCATATTCCTCTTTGGCAATGCTGACGGCTGCCTGCGTGAGATGGTTTAGCTCGTTCTCCCGCTGCTCCGTCAGTGCGTGGGCCATATTTTGCGCCTGCATGACAGCAAGCCCGATCAACCCGCAGAAGCTGAGGCCGATGATGGCGTAGATGCGGAGGGCGAGGGAAAGTCGCGGGCGGGCCATGCCAATATCCAGAACGAGGAAGTTGTCGTTTCGGATAGTTCTAGCGGCTCGCGTATTGACACCGTGTTAAGCGCGACGTGACCAGGGAAGATACGATCAATGTTGCTGGTAGCACTGTGCGGCATCGATCGCAATGCTCCGTAGTTCTACAGGCCTGCGGGGGAACAATGGCCGCTGGGCTTGAGCGCATGCAGTCCCGTAGGGCGGATGAGCGTCAGCTTTATCCGATTGACCGGCTCACCCCTGCATCTCGCTGCGCTCGCTCATGCAGACTACAGCGGCTCAGCTCGCCGCTTCCAGCCGCTCTTCCGTCAGCAGTCGCATCGCGGCGTCGGCGTCCATCGGCTCGCCGAAGGCGAAGCCCTGGGCGTATTCGCAGCCGAGCTGGTAGAGCTCGACAGCATCCGAATCCGTCTCGGCGCCTTCCGCGACCACGTCCATGCCGAGATCATGCGCGAGCGCGATGATCGATTTCAGGATCACGGGGCGGGTGCCGCGCGTGGTGGTGCGGACGAAGGACTGATCGATCTTCAAGGTGTCGAACGGGAAGCGCTGCAGGTAGGCGAGCGACGAATGGCCGGTGCCGAAATCGTCGATCGAGAGCCCGACGCCAAGCTCGCGGATGCGGGTCAGCATCTGCGCTGCGTGCTCGGGGTTCTCCATCACAAGCGACTCGGTCAGTTCAAGCTTCAGCGAGCCGCGCGCCACCGACGAGCGCGCCAGCACCGAGCGGATGTCGTGGATCAAATCGTGGCGCAACAGCTGGCGCGAGGAGACGTTGACGCTGGCGAAGATTGGCTCGCGCGAGCGCATTGCGCGCTGCCAGACCGAGAGCTGCCGCGCGGTCTGGTCGAGCACGAAGGTGCCGAGGTCGACGATCAGCCCGATCTCCTCGGCGATGGTGATGAACTCGATCGGCGACATCCGCCCTAGTTTTGGATGGTCCCAGCGCGCCAGCGCCTCGAAGCCGGCGATCGAGCGGTCTTCCAGCCGCACGATCGGTTGATAGAGGATGGTGATCTCCTGCCGCTCGATCGAGCGGCGCAGCTCGCTCTCCAAGGTCAGGCGGTCGTTCTTGCGCGCGCGCATCGCCGGCTTGTAGACGTCGATGCGGTCGCCACCGATCCGCTTGGAGTGATACATCGCAAGCTCGGCATCCTTGATGATGTCCTCCGACAGCTGCGTCTGCGGATCGGAGAGTGCAAGCCCGATCGAGGCGGTGAGGAAGATCTCGCGCTCGTTGAAGGCGATCGGCGCGCGGATGGTCTTGCGGATGGTTTCGGCAAAGGCGGTGATGCGTGCCGGGTCCTGCTCGGACAGCAGGATCAGGCCGAACTGGTCGCCCGCCAGCCGCGCCAAGGTATCCTGCGGCTTCAGGATGCGGGTCAGCCGGCGCGCGAGCGTGAGCAGGATGGAATCGCCGACCGCGATGCCGACGGAATCATTGACCTGCTTGAAGCGGTCGAGATCGATCACCATCAAGGTCGGCCGCAGGTTCGGCATCGACTTGGCGAAATTGGCGACTGCAGCGAGACGGTCGATGAATAGCTTGCGGTTGGGCAGGCCGGTCAGATTGTCATGCACGGAATCGTGGAGCAGGCGCTCCTCCGCATTCTTGAATTCCGTCACGTCGGTGAGCGTGCCGACCACGCGCGAGACTTCGCCGTCGGAGCCGACCACGGGCCGCGCCTTCAATGCGAACCACATGAAGTGGCCATCCGGCGTGCGCAGGCGAAAATCCTGCACCAGCCGGCCGCGGCGCTGGTCGAGCACACTGTCGAGCGCGGCGCGGAAGCGGTCCTGGTCGAGCGGATGCAGCACTTCGAGCCATTTCGCCGCCGGCCCTTCCAGCGCGCCGCGCTTCAGGCCGAGCAGATGCTCGGTCTCGGGGCTGGTGAACACCTTGTCGGCCGAGACGTCCCAGTCCCAAATCAGGTCGCCCGAGCCGGTCAGCGCCAGCGCGCGCCGCTCGACATCGGACACGATGCCGGTGGTGGCGCCGCCGCCGGCGAAGGCGTGCTGCATGACCGTAAAGCCGATCAGCATCACGATCAGCACCAGGCCGCCGAGCATCGCCGGGCCGACGATGTCGTTGGTGACCTCGCCAGACACCGTCATACCGGCGGCAACCACCCAGACCACCAGTAGGAACCAGGTCGGGATCAGCAACACCGCGCGGTCGAAACCGTGCGATGAGAGGTAGACGATCAGGCCGAAGCCCAAGACTGCGATCAGCAGCAGCGACATCCGCGCCACGCCGGAGGCCACCGCGGGATCGAACAGCGCAACCGCGACCAGGGACCCTAAGAAGAACAGCCAGCCCAGCGTGATGTGGGAATAGCGCACATGCCAGCGGCTCAGGTTCAAATAGGCGAACAGGAACACCAGCAGCGTCGCTGCGAGGATCGCCTCGCCGCCGGCGCGCCAGACGCGCTCGGCGTTGTTCGACATGTCCAGCACCTTGCCCCAGAAGCCGAAATCGACGCCGATATAGACCAGCACGGCCCAGGCCAGCGCGGCCGCGGCCGGGAACATGATGCTGCCCTTGACCACGAACAGGATCGTTAGCACGAGGGCCAAGAGCCCGGAGATGCCGATCACGATGCCCTGGTAGAGCGTGAACGAGTTGACCTTGTCTTTGTAGGCCTCGGGCTCCCAGAGATAGAGCTGCGGCAGCTTGTCGGTGCGTAGTTCGGCGACGAAGGTGACGACCGCGCCGGGATCGAGCGTGACGCGGAACACGTCGGCGGTCGGGCTCTCCTGCCGCTCCGGCAGATCGCCGACCGAGGGCGTGACGGTGGCGATGCGGGAGAGGCCGAGGTCGGGCCAGAACACGCCGGAGCCGACCATGCGATAATGCGGAGCGACGATCAGGCGGTCGAGCTGGTCATCGGTGTTGTTGGCAAGTGCAAACACCACCCAGTTCTGGCCGCCCTCGCGGGCGCGCACCTCGATGCGGCGAACGATGCCGTCATTGCTGGGCGCGGTGGAAACCTGGATGCGGTCGCCGTCGCTGTGCTGGTGCTCGAGGATTCCGGTGAGGTCGATGGCGGGCGCATCGCTGCGGACGCTGACCGCGTCGACCGCATGCGCCGGCGCCGCGACAACGAACGGCATGAGGCCCAGCGCAAGCGCCGCGAGGCACCTGATCAGACGCAATGTCAAATCTCCGCGTTCGACGCCAAACACCAGCGAGAAGTCAAACAGAAGGCCGCATCCGAAGGCCCTGCGCCGCTGCGAATAGGATGCCGCGATCATTGCCACGAAAGTGAGGAAAATCAAAGGGTTTCCTGCCACTTTCCGGTGCGTGGCGCGCTAGACCTTCAACACAATTTTGCCAATATGTGCGCTGGTCTCCATGCGCGCATGCGCTTCCGACGCCTTCTCGAGCGGAAAGCTCGAATCCATCAGCGGCTTGATGCGGCCGTCGCGAATCAGCGGCATCACCTTGACCTCGATCGCCGCCACCATTGCGGCCTTGTCGGCATTGCTGCGCGGGCGCAAGGTCGAGCCGGTATGGGTCAGCCGCTTCACCATCAGCTTGGTGAAGTTGAGGCTCGCCTTCGGGCCACCGAGGAAGGCGATCTGGACGATGCGGCCGTCGAGCGCCGCGGCGTCGTAATTCTTCTCGATGTAGCTGCCGCCGACCATGTCGAGGATGACGTCGGCGCCATGGCCGCCGGTTGCCGCCTTGGTCTTCTCGACGAAATCCTCGTTCTTGTAGTTGATGGCGTGATCGGCGCCGAGCTTCAGGCAGGCATCCGCTTTGTCCTGGCTGCCGACCGTGACCAGCACCTTGGCGCCGAACGCCTTGGCGAGCTGGATCGCCATGGTGCCGATCCCGGAGGAGCCGCCATGGATCAGCAGGGTCTCGCCACTCTTGAGGCCGCCGCGCTCGAACACATTGTGCCAGACCGTCATCAGCGTTTCGGCCATCGCGCCGGCTTCCAGCATCGACAAAGCCGGGGGCACCGTCATCGCCTGGGCATCCTGGGCGAGGCAATATTGAGCATAGCCGCCGCCGGCGACCAGCGACATCACCTTGTCGCCCAGTTTGTGCCGCGTTGCGCCCGTGCCAAGCGCGACTACTTCGCCTGCGATCTCGAGACCCGGCAGGTCGCTGGCGCCGGGCGGCGGCGGGTAGGAGCCGGAGCGCTGCGCGACGTCGGGCCGGTTGACGCCGGCCGCCTCGACCTTGATCAGGATCTCGCCCGGACCGGGCGCCGGCACCGGCCTGGTCTCGGGAATCAGCACCTCCGGTCCACCGGGCTTGCTGATACCCACCACGGTCATTTGCGCGGGCAGCTTTTCCATGATTTGTCCTTCCGGGAACGCAGGGGCAAGGCTGGCAAGCTGCTTAGCCAGCCGACTTGCCGCTGGCAACCATGTGGGTGGTGGAGATCATCACGATGGCGAATGAGGACGAGGACCGGCCGCGGAAAGCCACGGCGCATGAGATCGGGCAGGACCTGTCGCTGCTGTCGGTCGAGGAACTGACCGCACGGATCGCGCTGCTGCGCGGCGAGATCGACCGGCTGGAGGCGGCTTCTGCCAAAAAGCGCGCCTCGCGCAGCGCGGCGGACAGTTTCTTCAAGTCTTAAGGCTGAGGGCGCATGCCTCAGGTATCGGTGTCATCGTCCGCCACCCGGTCCGGCCTTTCGCCCGGCCGGATGACAGGCTCCGGCGGACGATCCAGTATTCCAGAGACGGGTGGGTTCAACCGTGAAGCCGCGGCCTACTGGATTCCCCGCCTTCGCGGGGAATGACGGCCGGAAACGAACAGCATCTTCAAGTCGTAAGTCGGGATGGTTAGCAAAATCCCTCGGCCAATGGCCGACATGGCTAACGAAGCCTGAAAAAATCCGGATGTTTACGGTCGATTAAGCTTTCGCCTTTATAACCGGCGTTGTCCTCGTTTGGACACCGAGTGGCTCCTGTCCACTCTGTTTGACGCCTCCCTGTTATCAACTTCAAAAGCCGCCCTTCGTGGGCGGCTCTTTTTTGCGTTCTCGGCAGCGCAATTTTTACGTTCTCCGTGGAAGTCCGGTGTAGCGCCGAGCGTGTGCGCGGTACAAATGACACGCACCGCATCTCTCGGAAACCATATTAGGTCTTGCTGCTGGACTCTCGGAAGCTCCCGCGCAATGATTTGTTCATCATACCGGCGACGTAAGCCGGACACCGTAACAGTCGCGTAAGAGGCGTTAAGCATGTCGGACCGTTTGCTGGGCGATGGCGCTCTTGTCCAGTTCAATGAGCGTCTCACCAATTCCGCCGCATTCGGCACGCTGTTTCGAGAGGGCATGGACCTGGTCGAGGAGACCGCGGCCTATCTCGACGGCATCGGCCGCACCGAGGCCAAGGCGCTCGACCGCGCTATCGGTCTGACCTATGCGACCGAGAGCATGCGCCTGACCACCCGTTTGATGCAACTCGCCTCCTGGCTGCTGCTGCACCGCGCCGTCAAGGAAGGCGAGATGACGCTGACCCAGGCCAACCGCGAGAAGACCAAGGTCAAGCTGTCGGCCGCCGATCCTGGCCCGGTTGACCTGCTCGAGAAGCTGCCGCAGCAGCTCCAGGACCTGATCACGCGTTCGATGAGCCTGCAGACCCGCGTCCGCCGGCTCGACATTACCATGCACGCGCCGCCGCCGGATCAAGCCACCATCGGCAACCCGCTGGTGCCGCAGCTCAATCGCCTCAAGGCGGCGTTCGAAGGCTAAGGCGAATTGAGTGAGCCGGCTCGGCCATCGGCCGAGCCGTTCCAAGCAGGCCTTCCAGTAACGGATCTTCCATTCAGACGCGCCTCAACAAAAAAACGCCCCCGGAGACGGGGGCGTTTTGCATTCATGCGCAGAGCAAGCGGGGCGTATCGATCCGAGGAGGGATCAATCCTTCTTGAGGAAGCCCTGGAACTTCTTCTGGAAGCGGGAGACGCGGCCGCCGCGATCCATGAGCTGCTGGGTGCCGCCGGTCCAGGCCGGGTGCGACTTCGGGTCGATATCGAGGTTGAGCTTGTCACCCTCCTTGCCCCAGGTCGAACGGGTCTGGTATTCGGTGCCGTCGGTCATCACGACGGTAATCGTATGATAATTCGGATGAATTTCGCTCTTCATGGCATATCCAATAGGCGCCGGGCGCCTGTTCCTGTCATCGCTGAATGGGGACAATTGGAGCGCTCTATAATGCAAGGAGCCGCCTAAAACAAGCCGACCCCATTGGTATGTTTCCGGATTTGCCAGCCCCCCGCGCCGGGCCTATGTGGACGGTCAGTGAGAAGCAATCTCAGGTGCCCTTATGAGTGCAGTCGAACGGCTTGAAGCGCGGCAGGATCAGAGCCTGGACGAGGGCAATCCGGTGATCGATGCCGTCGTCGCCGCCGAGGCACTGGCTGGAGACGGCAAGCCTGCGCGCGCTGCGAAGCTGCGGCCGCTGCTGGCGTTATCGCCTTACGTCGCGCGCTATCGCGGGCGGGCGATCCTGGCGCTGATCTCACTGACGGTGGCGGCGATCACGACCCTGGTGGTGCCGATCGCCGTCAGGCGGATGATCGATTTCGGCTTCACGCCGAAAGGCATTGCGATGATCAACAGCTATTTCGGCGTGATGATTGCCGTGGTCGCCGTGCTCGCGCTCGCCAGCGCCTCGCGCTACTATTTGGTCATGACCATCGGCGAGCGCATCGTCGCCGATCTCAGGCGCGATGTGTTCGCGCATCTGCTGTCGCTATCGTCGTCCTTCTTCGATTCCGCCCGCAGCGGCGAGTTGGTGTCGCGGCTCACGGCCGACACCACCCAGATCAAGTCGGCGGCCGGCGCCTCGGTCTCGATCGCGCTCCGCAACCTGCTGCTGTTCTTCGGCGCCACCGCAATGATGGTGTTCACGAGTCCGAAGTTGTCGGGCTTCGTGCTGCTGGCGATTCCGCTGATCGTGCTGCCGCTGGTGGCGTTCGGCCGCTGGGTGCGGCGGCTGTCGCGCAATGCGCAGGACACGCTGGCGGATGCGTCTGCCTATGCAGCCGAGCTGGTCGGTGCCATGCGCACCGTTCAGGCCTATACCAGCGAGCGGCTCGCAGGCGCGCGCTTCGGTGAGGAGGTCGAGCAGGCCTATCAGGCGGCGCGGGTGTCGACGCAGGCACGCGCGGTGCTGACCGCGATCATCATCTTCATCGTCTTCTCCAGTGTGGTCGCGATCCTCTGGATCGGCTCCAACGACGTGCTTGCCGGCACCATCAGCGCCGGCCGGCTCGGCCAGTTCGTGCTCTATGCCGCGTTTGCGGCATCCGGCCTTGGCCAGCTCTCGGAGGTCTGGGGCGAGGTGTCCGCGGCCTCGGGTGCGGCCGAGCGGCTGTTCGAGATCCTGAATGTTCGACCGGAGATCGCGGCACCCGCGAGCCCGCGCGCGCTGCCGCAGCCGGCGCGCGGCGACATCGGCTTCGACCACGTCAGCTTCGCCTATCCGACGCGTCCGGACGTCTCGGCGCTCCATGACATCTCGTTCGCAATCAAGGCCGGCGAGAAGGTCGCGATCGTAGGACCCTCAGGTGCCGGCAAGAGCACGCTGTTTCATCTCCTGTTGCGCTTCTACGATGCAAAGTCCGGCACGATCTCGTTCGATGGCGTGCCGATCAAGACGGCCGATCCCCGCAGCGTGCGTGCCCACATCGCGCTGGTGCCGCAGGATTCGGTGGTGTTCGCGACCAGCGCGCGGGAGAACATCCGCTTCGGCCGGCCCGAGGCATCTGACGCCGAGGTCGAGCGCGCGGCCGATCTGGCGCACGCGACCGAATTCATTCGCCGCATGCCGGACCGATTTGAGGCGCAGCTCGGCGAGCGCGGCGTGACCTTATCGGGCGGCCAGCGCCAGCGCATCGCGATCGCGCGTGCGATCCTGCGCGACGCGCCATTGTTGCTGCTGGACGAGGCTACATCGGCGCTCGATGCCGAAAGCGAGACGTTGGTGCAGACCGCGCTCGAAGGATTGATGCAGAATCGCACCACGCTGGTGATCGCGCATCGCCTCGCCACGGTGCTGTCGTGCGATCGCATCCTGGTGATGGAGCAGGGCCGCATTGTCGAGCAGGGCACGCACGCCTCGCTGGTTGCGGCCAACGGGCTCTACGCGCGGCTGGCGCGGCTGCAGTTCGAGGGCGTGTAGTTGGTGCGACGCATCCCTGATGCTTGACAGCAACAGCGTGGACGTCCGGCAACACCAGCGTTGATCTGCGGCAACATCACTGGCGTTGATGCGCGGCAACATCGCGAATTCTCCTCGACGGCCCTGCAACCTTTCCCGGGATTCATTCGTTCCCTGCGCGAACCTGCGGCGTGGCACTGTAGGCCGCGACGCATAGCCAGGATGAACGACCATGCCCTATCGTCGCGGAAGTTTTGCCCTCACGCCGCCGTCAGTGATGATCTTCGTGATTGCGCTGGTGCTCGCATTGTTCGCGATGCTCGCGCATTATACGCACGCCACGGTACCGCTACTGGCTTCGTCGCACACCTTCGATGCGCTCGCGATCGCTTTTGTCGTGCTGACGATCGGCGTGCTGTTTCGCGGCATTTAGTTCGGTGCAGCGTAGTTCGGAGCCGCGTAGTTCGGTGCCGGCGTGGATCGTTGTCGCCTCGACACACTCGCCGTCGTCCCGGCGAAAGCCGAGACCCATAACCACCGTTGCCACTAATTGAAGCGAGCTGGAGCTCCAATTTTCGCAAAACAGGCTTCTGGGGTTATGGATCCCGGATCGCCCTCGCTGCGCTCGGTTGTCCGGGACGACAGCGGTGGGTATGCGACGCAATCGCCTTCTCGTTCTTCGAGGACGGGTCGCTACGGCACCCACGCCATTTTCAGCACCGGCCGGCCGGAGGTCGGATTGACGTCCTCGCCGGCGTGCTTGAAGCCGTTGCGCAGATAGAAGCGGATGGCGCGATTGTTATCCTTGTTGACCAGCAGCGTGATGCCAGCGGGCGAGCGCCGCTTGGCTGCGTCGACCAGTTGCGTCGCGAGCTGTGAGCCCCAATGCGTGCTGTCGACCACGAGCTGGTCGAGATAGCCCGCTGCATCGATGGTGACGAAGCCCGCAACCACGCCGTCCTGTTCGGCGACGATGATATCGGCGCTTGGTACTAGCTCGTCGCGCCAGCGCGAACGCCACCAGTCGACACGCGCGGCGAAATCGATCGACGGATAGGCCTCTTGCCAGGTGCGCTGCCACAGCGCGATCGCGGCGTCCTCGTCGGGCGGGTGGTAGTCGCGCAGTGTGAAGCCAGCCGTCACGCTCTCTCCGTCATGGCCGGGCTTGTCCCGGCCATCCACGACCTGTTGGCCGCGCTGATCGGCGTGGATGCCCGGCACAAGGCCGGGCATGACGATGGCGAGAGTTGCGCTATCGTCGTCACCGTTCCGTCAGCTTCAGCTCGATGCGGCGGTTGCGCTTGTAGGCCTCTTCCGTATTGCCGGGGTCGAGTGGCTGGAATTCGGCAAAGCCGGCTGCGACCAGACGCTGCGGCGGCACGCCGAGCGTGATCAGATATTGTACCACCGAGATCGCGCGCGCTGAGGACAATTCCCAGTTCGACTTGAACACCGGGCTGTTGATCGGACGCACGTCGGTGTGGCCGTCGACACGCAGCACCCAGGCGATCTCGGCCGGGATCTGCTTGTCGAGATCGATCAGAGCCTGCGCCACCGTGTTCAGTTCATTCTGGCCTTCAGGCAGCAGGGTCGCCTGTCCGGTGTCGAAGAACACTTCCGACTGGAACACGAAGCGGTCGCCGACCACGCGGATATCAGGCCGGTTGCCGAGAATGGCGCGCAGACGGCCGAAGAATTCGGAGCGGTAGCGCGACAATTCCTGCACCCGCTGCGCCAGCGCGACGTTGAGGCGCGAACCGAGATCGGCAATGCGATTTTGCGATTCCTTGTCGCGCTTCTCGGAGGCATCGAGCGCATCCTCCAGCGCCGCGAGCTGGCGGCGCAGCGCGCTGATCTGCTGGTTGAGGACCTCGATCTGCGCCAGCGCGCGCGCCGAGACGCCCTTCTCGGAATCCAGCGCCTTGTTGAGCTCGTTGGTGCGGCCGGCGGCGTCGTTGCCGGCATTGGCGAGGCCTTCGTAGAGGCCTTTGACGCGGTCACGCTCTGATTCGGCCGAGGCGAGGCCGGCACGGAGCTGGCCGAGCTGGTCGTCGAGCGAGAGCTTGCTGAGCTTCTCCAGGGACAGCATCTCGTTGAGCTGGGCGATCTTGGCGTTGAGCTGCTCCAGCGCCTTGTCCTTGCCGGTCACCTCCTGCGACAGGAAGAACTGCACCACCAGGAACACGGTGAGCAGAAATATGACCGAAAGCACCAGCGTCGACAGCGCGTCGACGAAGCCCGGCCAGTAGTTCATGCCGGGGTCACTGCGGCGGGCACGGGCAAGGGCCATTTCAAACTCCTCGAAATATCAGCCAGCGAATGATGCTTGATGGTACCGAAGCGTCATCCGCGAACTCTGGACCCTCTCCCCTTGGGGGAGAGGATGGATCAAGCTCGCGAAGCGAGATTGAGCCGGGTGAGGGGTCTCTCTCGACCAGCCGTGCATGTGGAGAGAGACCCCTCACCCGCCTCGCTGCGCAAGGCACCCTCTCCCACGAGGGGAGAGGGTAAGACCTTCCGTGCCGAACCGTCACCAAGGGATCGTCCGGCGCCCTAACTCTTCTCCGTCTGCCGTGCCAGTCGCTCCAGCAGCCGCTTGATCTCGCGGCTCTGCTCGCCCTGGCCGTCGGCCCATTCGCGGATCATCTGCTGCTCGGTGCGCATATGGCCGACCAGGCCCTGGATCGCTTCGGCAAGATTGGCCATCGCCGCGGTCGCGCCGCGGTTCGAGCCTTCCTCGACTGCGCTGCGCAGCCGCTCGATCGCGACCGCAAGCTCGCCACCGCCGCCGGTGCCGACGCCGTCGCCACCATATTCGCGCACCGTGGTGGCGAGCCAGTCTTCCAGGTCAGTGTAGAAGCGGTTCTGCGCCTGGCTCGACTGCAGGTCGAGGAAGCCGAGGATCAAGGAGCCGGCGAGACCGAACAGCGAGGACGAGAACGAGATGCCCATGCCGCCAAGCGGGGCGGCCAGACCCCCCTTCAGCGTGTCGAACAATGCGCCGGCATCACCGCCGACCTTCAGCCCCTCGATCACCTTGCCGACCGAGCCGACCGTCTCGATCAGACCCCAGAAGGTGCCGAGCAGGCCGAGAAAGACCAGCAGCCCGGTCATGTAGCGCGAGATGTCGCGCGCTTCGTCGAGGCGCGTGGCGATGGAGTCGAGCAGGTGCCGCATGGTCTGCTGCGAGATCGACATCCGCCCGGTGCGCTCGCCGCCGAGGATGGCGGCCATCGGCGCCAGTAGTTTCGGATGCCGCGCGACCGCAAGGCCGGGATCGGCGATGCGGAAATTGTTGACCCAGGAGACCTCGGGATAGAGCCGGATCACCTGCCGGAACGACAGGATGGTGCCGATGAACATCACCGCGCCGATCAACGCGTTCAGGCCCGGATTGGCGAAGAAGGCCTGGGTGATCTGCTTGTAGAGCACGACCCCGACCAGCCCGCACAGCACCAGGAACACCAGCATCCGGATCAGGAAGATCCGGGGCGAGGACAGCTTGCTCAATTCCACGTCCATCGCGGCGCGGTGGGAGGGAGGCTGGGGCATCGGGGCTGACATCCGTTACGGGAGAACCGTCTTAAGCCTCACTATGGCACAGCGGTGGCGGGAAAAAAGCCGCAAGCCGCTAATTTCGGGGGGCATAAAACGGAACCATATGGTGAAGCCAGTCTTGGCTGTAGAGCGTAGCTCGTGCAATCGCTCCTTGTTGAGTGGAAATACCAGAGGATTTGTATGACGTTTGCCTCGTCCTCGGCCGCCCCGGCGATCGGTGCAGCCGTGCGACCACCCTGGCGCTGCTACGCGCCGGCGCCTTCCCTCCACCGCCGTCACGTCGCGCGGGCCTTGTCATGAGCTTGACCTCGACCGTCATCGGCGCCGCCGAGCGCGTTCCTCTGCCCGACGTCGTGATCCGTGCCCTGATCCGCGAGCTCTGTGCGCGGACGGCTGCCCGGTTTGCCGTCGCCGGCGCCGCAAACGACCCGGCATTCGCAGAGATGCTGGCGTCGCGGCCGATGGCCGAGCCTGCCGATGCCGGCAGCCGGCATACCGAGCTGCCGGCGGCGTTCTTCGCCCAGGTGCTCGGACCGAACCGGAAATATTCCTGCTGCTTCTACAAGGAGCCGGTCTCGACCTTGCAGGAGGCAGAGGAGGAGGCATTGCGACAGACCGTCGCCAATGCCGATCTGCAGGACGGCCAGTCGATCCTCGAGCTCGGCTGCGGCTGGGGCTCGCTGTGCCTGTGGATGGCGCGGCAGTTTCCCCATGCGCAGGTGACGGCAGTTTCTAACTCGCAATTGCAGCGCCGTTACATCGAGGACGAGGCCATCGCCCGCGGGCTGACTAATCTGTCGGTCGTCACCTCGGACATGAACCTGTTCGCACCGAGGGCGCGCTTCGACCGCATCGTCTCGGTGCAGATGTTCGAGCATGTCATGAACTGGCGCGCGCTGCTGACGCAGGTCCGCGCGTGGCTCGCTCCCGAGGGGCGCTTCTTCATGCATGTCTTCGCGCACCGCACCGGCGCCTATCTGCTCGATCGCTTCGACCGCGCCGACTGGATCGCACAGCATTTCTTCAACGGTCGCGTGATGCCGAGCCACGGCCTGATCCGCCAATATGGCGACCTGCTCACGGTCGAAAAGGAGTGGCGCTGGAGCGGCACGCATTATCAGCGCACCGCGCTGGACTGGCTCGGGAACTTCGATGCCCACCGTGAGCGGGTCGAGGCGATCCTGCTGCCGATCTACGGCGGCGAAACGCATCTGTGGATGCGGCGCTGGCGCTGGTTCTTCCTCGCCACCGCGGGCCTGTCCGGCTTCGACGGCGGCAACGAATGGGGCGTCAGCCATTACCGGATGATGGCTGTGTAGTTGCGCATCTGGAGCATGATCCGGAAAAGTAAAAACCGGTTTCCCACGCGACAAACGCAAGGCGTTTGCGCGGAGATCATGCTCGAACAAAGAAGTTAGATCATGATGCGATTCTGTGTAATCGCATGATCTAATAAGCTGCGACCAAATAACCTGCGCGCTCATGTCGCAGGTGTGTCTCAGGCGATTCGCGCTTAGCGGCCGAAGGCGGCAAATCGTGCCGGGTCATAGGCTGCTCACAATCCGGTGAGTCCTGAAAAATGAAAGTCGGCTCAACCGCATAGCCTTCTGTGACATCAAGCCGCCGCGCTTCGCGTTGCGTTGCAGCAGGGCCTTTCTATGTTGGCCGCATCGGCAACCTCTCAGCACGGTTGCGCTGTCCACGCCAACGCTCAACACCACCACGGGGGCTTTCATTTCCATGTCTCGTTTTCGCGCGCCGTCGCTCCGCCTTGCCTTGATGCTCGCGGGCCTCGCGCCGCTTCTCGCCGGCTGCGATGATGCCAAGACCGCCACGGCCTCGACCGACCCCATTAGCATTCCCGATGTCGGCATCGTCACGGTCGAGCAGCAGGCCCGCGCGCTCGTCCGCGAGCTGCCGGGCCGGATCGCACCGACCCGTGTCGCCGACGTGCGGCCGCGCGTCTCCGGCATCGTGGTGAAGCGGCTGTTCCGGCAGGGCAGCGAGGTCAAGGCTGGTGATCCGCTCTATCAGATCGATCCCAAACCCTTCGAGGTCGAGGTGCTCTCCAGCAGGGCGGCGTTGGCGAAAGCCGAAGCCGTGCATGAGCGCGCCGCCCAGCAGGCGCGCCGCACCAGCCTGCTGTTCGGCCAAAAGGCGACATCGGAGGTCGAGAACGAGAAGGCGATTGCGGCCGAGCGTGAAGCGGCGGCCGACGTCGAAGCGCGCAAGGCCGATCTCGCCCGCGCCAACCTCAATCTCGACTACGCCACCGTGCGCGCGCCGATCGACGGCATTGTCGGCGCCGCGCAGGTGACCGAGGGCGCGCTGGCGGTGCAGAACGACACTTCCCTCGTGACCGTCCAGCAGCTCGATCCGGTCTATGCCGACTTCACCCAGTCGGTGACGGAGCTCACCAGGCTGCGCCGCGCCTTCGAATCCGGCGACCTCGAGCGCATTGCACCCGACGCGATCAAGGTGCATCTCGTGCTCGATGACGGCACGCTCTATCCGCTTGCGGGCAAGCTGTTGTTTTCCGAAGCCAAGGTCGATGCCAATACCGGCCAGGTCACCCTGCGGGGCGAGTTCACCAATCCCAAGCACGAACTGTTGCCCGGCATGTATGTGCGTGTCCGCCTCGAGCAGGGCATCGACAGCGATTCGGTCGCGGTGCCGCAGCAGGCTGTTCAGCGCACCGTTGCCGGCGGCAGTGAGGTCTATGTGGTGCGCAACGACAGTCGCGCCGTCGCACAGCCGATCCGCACCGGACCGGTGCAGGACGGGCTGACCTTGGTCTCCGAGGGCCTGAAGGCCGGCGACAAAGTCGTGGTCGACGGCTTCCAGAAATTCGCTGCCGGCGACAAGGTCGCGCCGCAGGTCTGGCAGGAAATCAGCGCGGCTGAGAACCTCTCCGCGCAATCGGCGACGCGGTAAAGGATCATGCCGAGCTTCTTCATCGACAGGCCGATCTTCGCCTGGGTGGTCGCGCTGTTCATCTGCCTGATCGGCGCGATCGCGATTCCGCTGTTGCCGATCGCGCAATATCCGATCATCGCGCCGCCCTCGATCTCGATCTCGACCAGCTATCCCGGTGCGTCGCCGGAGAACCTCTACAATAGCGTCACGCGGCTGATCGAGGAGGAGCTCAATGGCGCTTCCGGCATCCTCAATTTCGAATCGACGTCGGACTCGCTGGGCCAGGTCGAGATCACGGCCAATTTCGTGCCGGGCACATCGACCAACGATGCCTCGGTCGAGGTGCAGAACCGTCTCAAGCGCGTCGAGGCGCGGCTGCCGCGTGCGGTGATCCAGCAGGGCATCCTGGTCGAGGAAGCCTCCAGCGCGGTGCTGCAGATCATCACCCTGCGCTCGACCGACGGCAGCCTCGATGAGGTCGGCCTCGGCGACTTCATGATTCGCAACGTCTTAGGGGAGATCCGCCGCATTCCCGGCGTCGGCCGCGCCACGCTGTATTCGACCGAGCGGTCGCTGCGGGTCTGGCTCGATCCCGACAAGCTGATGGGCTATGGGCTCACGGCCGACGACGTCACCAAGGCGATCGGCGCGCAGAACGCGCAGGTCGCATCGGGCAGCATTGGGGCCGAGCCCGCAACGTCAGGTCAGCGTACCTCGGCGCTGGTGCTGGTGAAAGGCCAGCTCGATTCTCCGGACGAGTTCGGGTCGATCATCCTGCGCGCCAATGCCGACGGCTCGACTGTGCGGCTGCGCGATGTCGCCCGCATCGAGATCGGTGGCTTGAGCTATCAGTTCAACACCCGCCTCAACGGCAAGCCGGTGGCCGGCCTTTCGGTGCTGCTATCGCCGACCGGCAATGCGCTGGCGACCGCCAGCGCCGTCGAAGCCAAGATGAAGGAGTTGTCGCGCTTCTTTCCGGCCAACATCGCCTATGACATTCCCTACAACATCACGCCGGTGGTCGAAGCCTCGATCGAAAAGGTGATCCACACCCTGATCGAGGCCGTGGTGCTGGTGTTCGTGGTGATGTTCCTGTTCCTGCAGAACATTCGCTACACCATTATCCCGACCATCGTGGTACCGGTGGCGCTGCTCGGGACCAGCGCCACGCTGCTGCTTGCCGGCTACTCCATCAACATGTTGACCATGTTCGGCATGGTGCTCGCGGTCGGCATCCTCGTCGACGATGCCATCGTCGTGGTCGAGAATGTCGAGCGCATCATGGCCGAGGAAGGCCTGCCGCCCAAGGAAGCGACCCGCAAGGCGATGTCGCAGATCACGAGCGCGATCATCGGCATCACCTTGGTGCTGATGGCGGTGTTCGTGCCGATGGCGTTCTTTCCGGGCTCGGTCGGCATCATCTACCGGCAGTTCTCGGTCACCATGGTGGCGGCGATCGGCTTCTCGGCACTGCTGGCACTGTCGCTGACACCGGCGCTGTGCGCAACTCTGCTGAAGCCGGTCGCGGCCGGGCACGCCCATGCCAGGCGTGGCCTGTTCGGCCTGTTCAACCGCACCATCGACTTCAGCCGCAACCGCTACACGCGGATCGTGCAGGGCGCGCTGAAGCGCACCGGGCGGCTGATGGTGATCTATGCGGTCCTGCTCGGCGGGCTGACGTTTGCTTTCATCCGCATGCCCGGCGGCTTCCTGCCGGTCGACGACCAGGGCTTCATCACGACCGACGTGCAGACGCCGCCGGATGCCTCCTATGCCCGCACCCAGGCCGCGATCCAGCGCGTCGAAAAATATCTTTCCGATCGCGCCGGCGTCGACAACGTCACCTTCCTCACGGGCTTTTCCTATGCAGGACAGGGCATCAACACCGCGCAGGCCTTTATCTCGCTGGAGGACTGGTCGGAGCGCGCGCCAAAGGACAGCGCCGCGGCGCTGGTCGCCGACATCAACCGTGACCTCAGTTCGATCCGCGACGCCAAGATCACCGCGTTGCAGCCGCCGCCGATCGACAATCTCGGTAATTCCTCGGGCTTCTCGTTCCGCCTGCAGGACCGCGCACAGAAGGGCTTTGTGGCGCTGTCGGCGGCGGCGGATCAGTTGATCGCGGCGGCCAATGCGAGCCCGGTGCTGCAGAAAGTCTATATCGAGGGCCTGCCGCCGGGACCGCAGGTCAATCTGACGATCGATCGCGAGAAGGCCGGCGCCTTCGGTGTCACCTTCGAGGACATCAACAACACCATCTCGACCAATCTCGGCTCGACTTACGTCAACGATTTCCCGAACCGCGGCCGCATGCAGCGCGTCGTGGTACAGGCCGATCGCATCAGCCGCATGAATGCCGACGACATCCTGAACTACAGCGTCAAGAACAGCGCCGGCAAGCTGGTGCCGTTCTCGTCCTTTGCCACGGTGGAGTGGGCCAAGGGGCCGACCCAGATCGCCGGCTTCAATTACTATCCGGCGGTGCGCATCTCCGGTGAGGCCCGCGCCGGCTACACCTCGGGCGATGCGATCGCCGAGATGGAGCGGCTGGCCGGCAAGCTGCCGCGCGGCTTCGGCTATGAGTGGGCGGGACAGTCGCTGCAGGAGAAGCTGTCGGGCTCACAGGCGCCGTTTCTCCTGGCGTTGTCGGCCTTCGTCGTGTTCCTGTGTCTGGC
>NZ_JBARGP010000507.1:0-1731 GCF_049798375.1 Bradyrhizobium sp. | reverse complement strand
CGGTGAAACAGCGGACTCGCTCGGGCGTGCGTTCTGGCGCAATCTTCCGCTTCTGCCGTTGCGCGATACGTTGCTGCTGTTTCAATGGCTCGCTGCCGCTTTCGGTTCACATGTCACGTGGCGTGGCGCGCGCGTTCGGGTCGGAAGCTCGCGTTCGGCCGCGCGCACGAGGCCGTTGCGCTCGATGGACGTGATGGAGGCATCCGATGGCCGCTGAGGTGGCTTTGGCAAAGCCGCGCGCATAGAAGCCGCCGGGATCCGGGCCGCATGATCTAGGCCGCATGCATTCGAGCCGCGCGCCGCGAGGCCTCTCGCGTTATTCACTACCGCCGACGACTTCGGCTTGCGTTCGTGTGAATGGGCCGTCGAACAGGCGCATCGAGACGGCGTGCTCACCGCCGCAAGCATCTTGAACGGTGCGACCGCCGCTAACAATGCGGTCGAGCGCGTGCACGCCATGCCGCACTTGCGCGGGAGCGAGTAGCGGATGGCTTTGGCCCAGCTCGGACTTTGTCGACAGGATGGCGATCTTCGGGATCATCCATGCATTGATCGCTGCAAGCACCGGCAGGCCCTCGGGCTCTCGGGCTCTCGTACTGTTGTACCAGCAGCCGTCCGGCGCTCTGGCGGTACGCGAGCGCGCCAGCGGAGTGCATATCGACTGGCCTGACTCCAACCTGCCGACGGCTCAAATAGCCTGCTTCTTCATGAGCAACTTTAATAGCACGGGCAGCAACAGTAACACCAGCGGCAACTGGACAATCAGGCCGGAAATAATCGCGATGGCAAGCGGCTGCTGCATGGCCGATCCCTGACCTAGCGCGAAAGCGAGCGGCAGCAATGCGAGGATTGCGGCGATGGTGGTCATTGCAATGGGCCGCAGGCGATTGCGCCCCGCCGCGGTCAGCGCATCCTCGAACGGCATCTCTTCGTCGCGGGTGAGCCCTTGCAGTTCCGACACGTAGAAGATCGCCACTTCCGTCACGATGCCGATAATCATCGTCATGCCCATCATCGCGGAAATATTCAGTTCGATGCCAGTGACCCATAAGCCGATGAACACCGCGCCCGCCGCGAGCAAGGGCATAGCCATGACTGCCAGCGCTACCCGGAAACGCTCGTAAAGAAATAGCAGCAGACCGAACACCAGCGCCACCGCCGCGCCGAACACGGTCAGCAATCCTTTGAAGGCAATCTGCTGTTGCTGATACAGGCCGCCCAGTTCGTAATACACACTGGCCGGCAACAGGCTTTTATCGCCGATCACCTTCTGCACGTCGGTGATCGTTGAGCCCAGATCTCGGCCGTCGATGCGCGCGGTCACCGCGACCATTCGCTTAAGATTGTCCCGGCTTATTTCGGGCTGTCCTGTCACGGTGATCTGATCGGCAACGCGATTCAGCGCAAAAAGGTGTCCGTCCGGCGCGCGCATCTGTAGCTGGCCCAGCTCTGTGTCGGTCAATGCTGCGGCTCCGGTCACGCGCACACGCACGCCGACCGTTTTCGGTCCGTTCTGAAACTGTGTGGCCACGTTGCCTTCGACCATGTCGGAGACGGCCTGTGCTATCGACTGCGGGTCCATGCCTTCAGCAGCGGCGGCTTCGGGCCGGATATGCAATTCGAGCGCGTCGCCCGCCGGATTGATGCCGTCATTCACGTCGACCACGCCCTGAATCTTCGCAATGCGGGCGGCCACCCTGCGTGCGGTCGTATCAAGCGTCTTCTGGTCAT
>NZ_JBARGP010000506.1:0-4090 GCF_049798375.1 Bradyrhizobium sp. | reverse complement strand
TGTCGTCGGACGAGATGATGGAGACGATGAAGCTCTGCGTCTCCTGCAAGGCCTGCCGCCGCGAGTGTCCTGTTGGCGTCGACATGGCCAAGATGAAGATCGAGGTGCTGGCGGCGCGTGCCAAGGGTCACGGCCTCACCTTGCGCGATCGCTTGGTCGCCTATCTGCCGCGTTACGCCGGCTTTGCCGCGACCTTCGCGCCGCTGATGAACCTGCGCAATCGCAGCCCGTTGCTGCGCAAGGTCATGGAGCGCGTCGCCGGCATCAGCGCCAGGCGCAAGCTGCCGGCGTTCCGCAGCGACACGTTCCGCGTCGACGTCGAGGCGATGGGACCGGAGAATGGCCGCGAGGTCGTGCTGTTCGCCGACACCTTCAACCGCATCTATGAGCGCGAAAACCTCGACGCGGCCTTGCGCGTGCTGCTCGCCGGCGGCTATCGCGTCTACATCCCGAAACCGAAAGACGGCGGCCGGCCGCTGTGCTGCGGCCGCACCTTCCTCTCCGCAGGTCTGGTCGACCAGGCCGAGAGCGAACTCAATCGTCTGGTCGAGACCTACGCGCCGTTCGCCGCGCGCGGCGTGCCGATCATCGGGCTCGAGCCGAGCTGCCTGCTGACGCTACGCGACGAGCTGTTGTCGCTACGCTCCTGCGGGCCAGCCAAGAGCGTCAGCGCGCATGCGCTGCTGCTGGAGGAGTTTCTGGCACGCGAGGCCGAGAGCGGCCGGCTGCAACTGCCGCTCGGCCCTCTGCCCGGCAAGGCGCTGCTGCACGGCCATTGCCATCAGAAATCCTTTGCCGCGTTCAAGCCGGTCGAGCAGGTGCTGCGACTGATCCCTGAGCTTGCCGTCCAGACCATCGAGTCCTCCTGCTGCGGCATGGCGGGTGCGTTCGGCTATGGCGCTGAGACCTATGAGGCGTCGATCGCAATGGCCGAAACCTCGCTGCTGCCAGCCGTGCGCAAGGCCGATGCGGCGACCTACATCGTCGCCGACGGCACCTCGTGCCGGCACCAGATCCAGGACGGTGCCGCGCGCGGCGCCGTCCATGCCGCGCAGATCCTGGCAATGAGTCTCGATCGCGCGCCCATCTCGAAGAATTTCATCGCGGACCGCAAAGGACACTGATCATGACCGACCTCACGCTCGACACCGCCCGCAGGATTCTCGACGCCGCGCTTGCCAAGGCGGTGGAGAAGAAGCTGAAGCCGCTCGTCATTACGATTCTCGATGCCCGTGGCGCGGTGAAGGTCACCGCGGCACAAGATGGCACCAGCCTGATGCGCGCCGAGATCGCCCACGGCAAGGCCTATGGCGCGCTCGCGATGGGCATGGGCTCGCGGGCGCTGTTCCAGCGCGCCCAGGAGCAGGCCTATTTCGTCGATGCGGTGAACACCATCGCCCAGGGCCGCCTGGTGCCGGTGCCTGGCGGCGTGCTGATCATGGACGGCGGCAGACTGTTCGGCGCCGTCGGCGTCTCCGGCGACACATCAGACAATGATGAGATCTGCGCCATCGCCGGCATCGAAGCCGCGGGGTTGAAGCCGAACGCGGGCTGAGCCGTCGAGCCGCAATAGCAACCTTTCGAGTATTGGCGGCTTCCTCTCGACCCGTTTCGTGATCGAGGAGGCCGCCCGTGAACCAGATCCCGTTGCCGCGATCGGCTGAAGCCGAGAACCACCAGGCCGACAAGGCGCGTGACGATGGCACGCGCGAGATCGCGCCCGACGTCGCCTATCGCCAGCTCGCCATCGTCAACGTGGTCTTCTACGGGCAGGCGAATGCGGGCGACGGCAACTGGGTTCTGATCGACGCAGGCGTGTTTGGCTCCGGTCCGGCTATTCGCGACGCCGCGCGTGCGCGCTTCGGGCAGAATGGACGACCGGCCTGCATCGTGCTCACCCACGGCCATTTCGACCATATCGGCGTACTCGAAACGCTGAGCGACGAATGGGACGTGCCCGTCTATGCGCACCCGATCGAACATCCTTATCTCAACGGCACGCAATCCTATCCGCCGCCTGCGCCCGAGGTCGGCGGCGGGCTGCTGGCGCGGTTGTCGCCGCTGTTCCCAACCAGCCCGGTCGATGTCGGCACCCGACTTCACGAGCTGCCGGCGGATCACACAGTTCCATTCATGCCGGACTTTCGCTGGATTCACACGCCGGGTCATGCGCCGGGGCATGTCTCGCTCTGGCGCGAGCGCGACCGTCTGCTGATCGCAGGCGATGCGATTGTCACCACGGCACAAGAGTCCGTCTATGCAGCCGTGTCGCAGGAGCCGGAAATGCATGGGCCGCCGATGTACTTCACGCCGGACTGGAGCGCCGCGCGCGAGTCTGTCCGCGCCATCTCCGCCTTGTCGCCGGAGACGGTGATCACCGGTCATGGCGCGGCGATGCATGGTGGCGAGATGCGCGCGGCGCTAACCCAATTGGCCCGGGACTTCGACACGATCGCCGTCCCCAAAGGGAGCCGCTACGCGCCGTCAATGGACTGAGCACACGCGCGCGCAAGCTTACCAAAGCTTCACCAGGCATGGCCCTCCAAGTGCGAAACATTGACGGCTGGTCGGCGTTTGCACTTGGGGCGCTGGGAGACTGAACATGCCGCGTCAACGACACCCCCGCACCGTCATCATCACCGGCGCCTCTGCCGGCGTTGGACGCGCCATTGCCGGGCGCTTCGCCGAGGCCGGCGACCGCGTCGGCCTCATCGCTCGCGACGCATCCGCGCTGCAGGATGTGCAGCGCGAGCTTCAGGCGCGCGCGGCGCAGATCGAGTTCGAGGCCGCCGATGTCGCTGATGCGCAGGCGCTGTTCACCGCTGCCGAGCGGCTGCAGCAGCGGCTCGGCCCCGTCGACGTCTGGATCAATGACGCGATGGAGACGGTGTTCTCGACGGTCGCCGACATCACGCCGGAGGAATTTCACCGCGTCACCGAGGTCACTTATCTCGGCTTCGTCTATGGCACCATGGCCGCGCTGAAGTCGATGCGGCGGCGCGGCCGCGGCCGGATCATCCAGATCGGCTCGGCGCTGGCCTATCGCGGCATCCCGCTGCAATCGGCCTATTGCGGCGCCAAGCACGCGATCCGCGGCTTCACGGATTCGCTGCGCACCGAGCTGATCAACGAGCGCTCGGCGATCACCGTCAGCATGGTCGATCTGCCGGCGGTGAATACGCCGCAATTCGACTGGGCGCGCGCGCATCTTCCGCACACGCCGCGGCCGATGGGCCAGCCGGTCGAGCCGGAAGTGATCGCGGACGCGGTCTATCGGGTCGTTGACGGCCCGTTCCGCGAATACTGGATCGGCTGGCAGACCTGGCTGACCATTATCGGCAACACCGTCGCACCCGGCTATCTCGATCGCTATCTCGCGCGCAAGGCGGTCGCAGGACAACAGACCGACGCGCCGCTGGTACCGGACCGCACCGACAATCTCGACCGCCCGGTGACCCGGCTGCACCGTGTCAGGGGCTCCTTCAGCAAGGAATCCACAGACCATGCCATGCTGATTCCCGGCGAGATCGCGCGCGCGGCGACAGTGGCGCTCGGCGCCGCGCTGTTCTTCGTCATCGGGCGAGCGACCGCGCATGCCAGACAGCGGCGCGGGCACTGATGCCAGCCGACAAATGAGCGAGGCTTGCAATCCGGCGGCAACTTCAGCTTGATGGAGGAAGTTGAACACCCCGCCGGTATATGGCATGGCCGTATCAGATCATCTGCAGCGCCCCATTGCGTCCGCAGTCCCGCTTTTAGCTCCCGACCGCCTCGTCGCCATCGACATCCTGCGGGGCTTGGCGCTGTTCGGGGTGATGGCGATCAATCTGGTGTTCGAGTTTCGCGTTTCGATCTTCGAGCAGTTTCTACCGCAAGAGCTGCGCGCGACAGCGCACGGCGCGGGAACAACCTTCTTTGTTGGTGGAGATGCATCTTCGCTGAACGCGTTCAGCTTTTTCCGATGGATGCACAGGACATCGCCGTTCGACATCGCGGTCGCAGGCTTTCTCGAACGGACGATCTCGATGAAGGCCTTCGCGTTGTTCTCGCTGCTGTTCGGGATCGGTCTTGCGATGCAATTCGAGCGGTT
>NZ_JBARGP010000505.1:0-2520 GCF_049798375.1 Bradyrhizobium sp. | reverse complement strand
CAGCCATTCTCGGAAGGCGGTGCAGCCGCCGCCGGCGGCGTCGCGTTCGGCACCGAAGCCAAGCCGGTCAACGGCGGCTGGCTCGTCAACGGCAAAAAGATCTTCGCCTCGCTTGCCGGGCATGCCAACTATTACGGCGTGCTCTGCACCGAGATCGCCGAGGGCGAGAAGGCTTCCCGCCGCAACACGCTCTATCTCGCGGTGCCGGCCAATGCGGACGGCGTCTCCGTGGTCGGCGACTGGGATCCGCTGGGCATGCGCGGCACCGTCTCGCGTACGCTGCTGTTCAAGGACGTGTTCGTCGGCGAGGACGCCGCGCTGATGCCGCGTGGCGTCTATTTCCAGGCCGCTCAGCGCTGGCCGCATATGTTCCTGACGCTGTCGCCGACCTATATGGGCTTGGCGCAGGCTGCGTACGATTTCGCTGTCAAATATCTGCGCGGCGAAGTGGCGGGCATGCCACCGGTGAAACGGCGGATGTATCCGACCAAGCAGATCGCGGTCGCGCAGATGCAGATCAAGCTGGAGCAAATCAAAGGCATCTGGTTCCAGGCCGTCACCGAGGCGCGCGCCAATCCGAGCAAGGAACAGGCGCTGCGGGCCTATGCGGCGCAATATTCGGTGATGGAAGGCGCCAATGAGCTGGCGGCGCTGGCGATCCGCACTTGCGGCGGACAATCGATGCTGAAATCGCTGCCGCTGGAGCGAATCTATCGCGATAGCCGCTGCGGCTCGCTGATGCTGCCCTGGACCGCCGAGCTCTGCCTCGACCGCATCGGCCGTGAGGCGCTCTATGAGCCCGGCGAGACGGACGATTGAGCGTGGATCTCTCCAGCCTCATTGCGCGCAACGCCGCCTTTACGCCCGACAAGCCGGCGCTTCACTTCGAAAGCGAGACACTGAGCTATGCGGCCCTGAGCACGCGGATCGCACACGCGGCGAGCGCATTGAGATCAAAGTTCGGTGTCAGGCCCGGCGATCGCGTCGCGATCCTGAGCCTGAACCGGCCGGACTATCTGGTGCTGCTCTATGCCTGCGCGCGGCTCGGCGCCATTCTGGTGCCGATGAACTGGCGGCTCGCCGTCGCCGAGCAGATGTTCATTCTCACGGACGCCTCGCCGAAGGTGCTGGTGCTGGAGCATGCCTTTGCGCCGGTGCTGCCGGCGCTTGCGGAACGGTTGTCCGAGACGCGCATTGTCGGCCTCGACTTCATGCCGGAGCGCGGCGTGACGTTCGACGCGCTGCTGGCGCACGACGACGAGAGCGTTCCCGATAAGGCCGACCTCTCCTGCCCGCTGCTGATCGTCTACACATCAGGCACCACGGGTCGTCCGAAGGGCGCGGTGCTGCGCCAGGAGGCGCTGCTGTGGAACGGGGTGATGAGCCAGCACATGCATGGCCTCACCTCCGACGATCACGTGCTCACCGTGTTGCCGCTGTTCCATGTCGGCGGCCTCAACATCCAGACCACGCCGGCCCTGCATCATGGCGCAACGGTGACGCTGCATGCGCGTTTCACGCCGGACGCGACGCTGGCCGCGATCGCGCGCGATCGCCCGACGCTGACGGTGCTGGTGCCTGCGACCATTCAGGCCGTGACCGAACATCCTGCCTGGGCCGACACCGATCTCTCGTCCCTCAAGGCGATCTCCACCGGCTCGACTATCGTGCCGCCCGCGCTGATCGACCGCATCACGGCGCGCAATGTGCCGGTGCTGCAAGTCTATGGCTCGACTGAAACCTGCCCGATCGCGATCTACACGCGCCGCGAAGGCGACCTGTCACGCCAAGGTTCGACCGGCCTGCCCGGCCTGTGCTGCGAAGCTGCAATTGTCGATCAGGCCGGCGACGCGGTCGTGGAGGGCGTACCGGGCGAGATCGTCGTCCGCGGTCCCAACGTGCTCACCGAATATTGGCGCAATCCGGAGGCGACGCGGAAAGCGTTGCGGGACGGATGGTATCGCACCGGCGACATCGCGCGCCGCGACGCCGATGGCTATTTCTGGGTGCTCGAGCGCAAGAACAATCTGATCATCTCGGGCGGCGAAAACATCTATCCCGCCGAGCTCGAGCGCGTGCTGATCGAGCATCCCGACGTCGTCGATTGCGGCGTGATCGGCAGGCCGGATCCGCGCTGGGACGAAGTCCCGGTCGCCTTCGTCATCAAGCGGCCTGGTGCATCGCTTGACGTCGAAGGTTTGAAGCAGCATCTGCAAGCGCAGCTTGCGCGCTTCAAACTGCCGCGCGATATCATCTTCGTCGACGATCTGCCGCGCACGGCGCTTGGCAAGGTGCAGCATCATGTGCTGCGCGAGCGCGACAAAAATGAGCCGTGAAGGCGCACATCCAACGTCTGCGCTGGATAGGGAGCGAGAAAATGAAGATAGCAGTGCTGGGCGGCGGCAACGGCTCCTTCGCCGCCGCCGGTGATTTCGCCCTCCAGGGCCATCACGTCAGCTTCTGGCGGCGCGATGCCGAAGCGGTCGCGCAGCACAAAGCCGCTGGCTCGACGATCACGGT
>NZ_JBARGP010000504.1:0-8319 GCF_049798375.1 Bradyrhizobium sp. | reverse complement strand
GGACAAGGGCTCGCTGACGATCGCGCTCGCTTTGACCTCGCTCGGCACGGCCTGGATCGCCGAGCGGCGGCCGATCCCGTTCCTGCGGACGCTCGCGGCCATCCTCGCCGGCATCGTGGCGGCGCGGATCGGCTACGACCCGCGCGTCGTCGGCGACGACGTCGGCACCACGCCGATTTTCAATTGGCTGCTGTGGGGCTATGGCGTGCCGGCCGCGTCGTTCTGGGGCGCGAGCTATCTGATGCGCCGCCGCGGCGACGATGCCCCCTTGCGCGCGGTCGAGGCCGCCGCGATCCTGTTCACGGTGCTGCTCGCGAGCCTCGAGATCCGGCACGCGGTGAATGGCGGCGACATGGTCGCGGTGCCGTCGCTCGTCGAGACCGGGCTTGACGTCTGCGCCTGGCTCGCGATGGCGATCGGGCTGGAGCGGCTGCGGGTGCGCAGCGGCAGCGTCGTTCACAATATCAGTGCCGTGGTGCTGACCGGGCTCGCCGGCCTCAGTGCCGTCGGCGGGCTGCTGCTGCTGGAGAACCCGATGTTCTCCGATGTCGAGATCAACGGCAGCATCATCAACCTGCTGCTGCTCGCCTACGCGCTGCCGGCCGTGCTGATGCTGCTCTTGTCCTACGTGGTCGCCGGCCGGCGCAACGTCGTCTACGCCAACAGCCTGGCTGCCGGTGCGCTGATGCTCGCCTTGTTCTATGTGAGCCTGGAGATCCGCAGGCTGTATCACGGCCCGGTCCTGACGGACGGGACGACCACGAGCGCCGAGCAATATACCTACTCGATCGCCTGGCTCGCGTTCGGCGTGCTCCTGCTCGGAATCGGCGTACTGGTACAGTCGCAGCGCGCGCGCCTCGCCTCGGCGGTGGTGATCGCGCTCACCATCCTCAAGGCCTTTGTGATCGACATGTCGATCCTGGAAGGCGTCTACCGCGCGCTGTCCTTCATCTGCCTCGGGCTGGTGCTGGTCGCGATCGGCTGGCTGTACCAGAAGATCCTGTTCCGCAGGCGGCCGCCACCGGCGACCGCCACGACGTAGCGATCAGGCAGCGCGGACGTTCTCGAGGAACTTCGCCACTTCGTGGTTCAGGCGATCGCTGTCTTTCGCCAGCAGCTTGGCGGCGCTCAGCACCTGCGAGGAGGCGCTGCCGGTCTCGGTCGCGCCGCGCTGCACGTCGACGACGCTCGACGACACCTGCTCGGCGCCGGCCGCTGCGTTCTGCACGTTGCGCGAGATCTCCTGCGTCGCGGCGCCCTGCTCTTCGACGGCGGCCGCGATCGCCGCGGAGATTTCCGACAGCGTCGCAATGGTGCCGGAAATCGCCTTGATCGCGTTGACCGAGTCCTGCGTCGCGGTCTGGATGCCGGAGACCTGCTGGCCGATCTCGTCGGTCGCCTTCGCGGTCTGCTCGGCCAGCGCCTTCACTTCGGTGGCGACGACCGCAAAGCCCTTTCCGGCCTCACCTGCCCGCGCCGCCTCGATGGTCGCGTTCAGAGCCAGCAAGTTGGTCTGTCCTGCGATCGAGTTGATCAGTTCGACGACATCGCCGATGCGCGCCGCCGCCTTTGTCAGTTCGCCGACCCGATCATTGGTGGTGCGCGCCTGTTCGACGGCGTCGCGGGCCACGCGCGCGGATTCCTGGACCTGGCGGCTGATCTCGCTGATCGACGAGGACAGCTCCTCCGTGGCCGATGCCACCGACTGAACGTTGGTGGAGGCTTCCTCGGAGGCGCCGGCCACGACGGTGGAGATTTCCTGCGAGCGGTTGGCAGTCGACGACAGCGAGCTCGCGGAATGCTCGAGCTCGACCGATGCCGAGGACACGGTATCGACGATTTCGCCGACCACCGCCTCGAACTGGCGGGTGATGCTGTCGACGCGCTGGCTGCGCTCGATCTTCGCCTGTGCATCGCGCGCCGCGGCGTCGTCCGCGGCCTTCTTGGCGATCAGCGCCTCCTTGAAGACCTGCAACGTGTCCGCCATGACACCGATCTCGGTGTGTTCGCCGCGATGCGTGACTTCGGCCGCCAGATTGCCGTTGCTGAGCTCCTGCATCGGCTTGACGACGTCGGCGATGCCCTTCGACACGTTGCGCACCAGGGATATGCCGACCATCATGCCGGCGACCATCGCTATTGCGATGATGATCATCACCAGCCAGAAAGCCCTGAAATAGCTCTCGCTGGCCTCGCGGGTCGCCTCCTTGGCGCCCTTGTCGTTCAGCTCGATATCCTGGACAAAGTAGTTATCCGCGGCGCGCGCGATCGTCGCGACCGAGTTGTTCAGAAGCTCGCTCGCGTCGTGGGGAATCCGGCCGACGCTCTTGTGCGACTCGTCCATGACCTGGCGGACACCCACGATGTACTTGTCCCAGGCCTGGGCCCATTTGTCGTAGACAGCGCGTTCCTCGGCCGAGGTGATCATCGGCTCATAGGTTTTGCGGTCCTTCTCGATCGCGGCGAGAACGCCGGCAATGCGCTTGTCGGCCGCCTGCTTGGTCTCGGTGGTCTCGGACATGACCTGGGCGCGCAGCGCGATGCGCAGCAGATTGATGTCGGCGCGCAGCTCGCCGATCGCCCGCACGCTCGGCAACCAGTTGTCGGCGAGGTCCACGGTATGGGCATTGATCGAACGCATGCTGGAGATGGCGAGAGTGCCAAGGCCCGACATTGTTGCAAGCATGAAGACGATGACGGCAATGATCTTGGCGCGAATTGACAGCTGGGCCATGAGGTACTCTCCCAAAAAGCCAGTAAACCCCCTTGCAGCGATCCGGTTGCGAACTCTGGGCCGCCTGTGAAATCGATCGCACTCAGGAAGCAAACGGTGCGATGGAAATTCCAGGCGGACCATGACTTTTAATGACCAAATTCGGAGTTAATTAACTGACCGGTAGAACTACGGGCAAATATGAGCGCGTTGACAGGTCATCAGCTGCCTCTAGCGGGACGATGCGCGGCCGGTCAAAAGCAATCCACGACCGGCCGGCATGCATCGCGCGAGGAAGAGTTGGCTACCCCACGGACTCCGCAACAAGACGGATGCGGAACACCGGCTGCTTGGCCTCGTCGAGCAGCTCCATCCGCCACTCGGCGTCTTTCTGCAGGCTGCGCGAGATACCGCCGATCAAATCGGCGCAAACGGACGTCAGTTCGCTCCAGGCCGACTCGCGGCTGGCGCATTCGTAAGGCTGATCAGCAGCGCCCGAGTAGCGCCCCTGACTGATGCGAAAAAAGTAAAGCGACATAGTCGACCCTTTCGTTTGGGCCACCCCCCGCGCTCACACTGGGATGAGAGTCGCTACCGATGCCTGAATGCAGGGCACCGTAGGATTACGGCGCAACGATGTATCCCTTCGTGGCCAGCGAGAGATTTGTTTCGGACTATGTACGATGAGATGCGTTGTGCGCTTCGGCAACGCGGCCGGGCACGCCGGCAGATAGTTAGTCCGTGGAGCGGCGCAGCTCCAGCGCACCCTGCTCGGCCGGCTTGCTCTCGGCCTTCGCTTCAGCCTTCGTCGTTTCGGACTTGGTACTATCAGCCTTGGTATTATCAACCTTGGTCGCTTCGGCCTTGACCGATCCGGCCCGATCCGGTCCGGTCTTGATCGGCTCGATCTTCGCACTCTCGACGCGCGGCGTCTCCACGCGCGTGGCAATCTCGGCATGCGATGTTTCGGCGGCCGCGCGCGGCGAATGCTGCCCATGCGACTTCGCGACTGCGCGCGCCATCAGCATCGTGGCGCCGCCCTGATGCTGGAAATCGCAATAGGCGAACCCGAAGCCCGAGACGGAGCCGCGGAAGCTGCGGTCATCCTTCTTGTCGAGATTGAAGCACGGCTCGAACGGCAGTCCCTTCAGCGAGGCGCAGACATTGTCGCCGTGGATCTGCAAGGTGTTGCCCGGCAGCCGGACATGGCGGACCGGGCCCGAGCCGGAGAGCTGCACGGCGCCGGCGGCGCCCATGTCATCGAGAATGCGGCCCGCGCCGCGGGTGCCGTCGAAGCAGGTGAAGGCGAACACCTTACCGGCCACGAATTTGCGCGCCTCTTCCGCCGTCATCGACCCTGCAAGCGCGGGAGCGATCATGGCGCCCGCGGTGACGGTCCCTAACAGAAAACGCGCGAGCATGCTGTCACTCCAACTCCAACAAATACCAGCGGGCAAGGCGATGGTCCTTTACCCGATGCTTACCATACCAACCATGGCGACATTGAAGCAGCTTGGTTGGTAAAGTCTGAACGTACTCAGGATATTTTTACCACTAATCTACCACGAACCTGACCGGCGAGGATCCGCGGCGCCACCTCCGCGACCTGATCGAGGCCAATTTCATGAGTAATTTCAGATAGTTTTGACCGATCCAGATCCTGCGCCAACCGTTCCCAGGCAGCTTTGCGGGCGGCCAGCGGGCACATCACCGAGTCGATGCCGAGCAGCGCCACGCCGCGCAGAATGAACGGCGCCACCGAGGACGGCAGGTCCATCCCGGCGGCGAGCCCGCAGGCCGCGATCGCCCCGCCATATCTGGTCATCGATAGAAGATTGGCGAGCGTGGTCGAGCCGACGCTGTCCACCCCGCCCGCCCAGCGCTCCTTGGCAAGCGGCTTGGCCGGTCCCGACAGCTCATTGCGGTCGATCACCTCGGCCGCGCCGAGCTGCTTGAGATAGTCTGTTTCGGCGGACCGGCCGGTCGAAGCGATGACGTGATAGCCGAGCTTGGAGAGCACGGAGATCGCAACCGAGCCGACGCCGCCCGCGGCGCCGGTAACAACCACCGGACCGCTTTGCGGGAGTACGCCCTGTTTCTCCAGCGCCAGCACCGCCAGCATCGCGGTAAAACCTGCCGTGCCGATCGCCATCGCCTCGCGCGCCGAAAGGCCGTCCGGCAGGCCGACCAGCCAGTCGCCCTTAACGCGCGCCTTCTCGGCATAGGCGCCGAGATGCGTCTCGCCCATTCCCCAGCCGGTGCAGATCACCTGATCACCCGCCTTCCAGGCCGGATGGCTGGACTGCTCCACCGTGCCGGCGAAATCGATCCCGGCAATCATCGGGAAGCGGCGCACCACCGGCGCTTTGCCGGTGAGCGCGAGCCCATCCTTGTAGTTCAGGGTGGACCATGCGACGCGTACGGTGACGTCGCCGTCCATCAGCTCGGCTTCGTCGAACTGCGTCAGCGCGGCCGTGGTGCCCCTGTCTGCCTTGTCGATCCTGATCGCCTTGAATGTCGCCACGACAACCTCCTGAACTCAAGCTTTCGGGTTTTATCGCATCAGGCCGGCTGTGCAATGGCCCGTTCGACCGGCTTTTCGACGATCGGCAGATTGATCAAGGCCGACAGCACGCCGAACAGGATCGAGAGCCACCAGATCGGCGTGTAGGAACCGTAGCGCTCGAACACGAGGCCGCCGAGCCAGACGCCGAGGAAGCCGCCGACCTGGTGGCTGACAAAGGCAAAGCCGTACAGGGTCGCCATCCAGCGGGTGCCGAACATCAGCGCGACCAGCGATGAGGTCGGCGGCACCGTCGACAGCCACGCGAGACCCGAAACGGCGCCGAAGGCGATGGCCGAGGCCGCCGTGACCGGGAACGAGATGAAAGCCAAGGTCGCCAGCGCCCGGGTGAAATAGATGAAGGACAGAATGTAGCGCTTCGGCAGCCGGCTCTGCGCCCAGCCGACGCTGAGCGAGCCGATGATGTTGAACAGGCCGATCGCGGCGATCACCCAGCCGCCGGTTTGCGCGGTGAGGCCGCGATCGACCAGAAAGGCCGGCAGGTGCACGGTGATGAAGGCGAGCTGGAAGCCGCAGGTGAAGAAGCCGAGCACCAGCAAAACATACGAGCGATGGCCGAACGCCTGCATCAGCGCGGTCGTGAACGACTGGTGCTCTGCATCGGTCAATTGGGTCTCGGCGGCCGGCGGCGTCGCGATCGCAAGCGACAGCGGCACGATGAACAGCATCAGCACGGCGAAGACAATCAGCGCGCTCTGCCAGCCGAAATTGCCAATCAGCGCCACGCCGAACGGCGCAAACAGGAACTGGCCGAGCGAGCCGGCGGCGGTGCCGGCCCCGAGTGCAAGCCCGCGGCGCTCGGGCGGCAGCAGCTTGCTGAAGGCCGACAGCACCAGGTTGAACGAGCAGCCCGACAAGCCGAAACCGACCAGCACGCCGGCGCCGATATTGAGCGACAATGGCGTCGCCGAATAGCGCATCATGACCAGGCCGCCCGCATAGAGCAGCGCGCCGACGCAGATCACGCGCATGACGCCGAAACGGTCGGCGATTGCGCCGGCCAAGGGCTGGCCCAGGCCCCACAGCAGGTTCTGCACCGCAATCGCAAGCGCGAACACGTCGCGGCCCCAACCAAATTCGCGGCTCATCGGCTGCACGAAGAAGCCGAGCGTCGAGCGCGGCCCGAAGCTCAACAGCGCAACGGCGCAACCGCAGACGATGATGACGGCCGGGGTGCGCCAGCCCGTGGCAGGCGACGATACGCCAATGCCCGTTGCTTCTGTCGCCATGGGTCCTCTCCCTTGCTGTCGGCGCCCCGCTCGGCGCGGCGAGCTCTGGTGTTTAATGCGTTTGCATGAAAACCGGAACCGGGCGAATTAAAAATTTCAATAGCTCGCACCGGCTGGATGCGTGGAGCTCCGGCGGTAGCGCGTTGACGATTTGTTGAGAAGATCGGGGCTGGCGGGATGCCAGCGACCATGCTATTTTCGTTTTGCTCTTATTGAGAATATAGAAGGCGCCGGGCCGGCCGCATGGACCGCCAAGCGGACCTCTGCCAACGGTGTTGGTCGCGCCTTATATATGCTCAACAAGAGTATATATCAAACGAGGAGGCCCCGATGCCGGTCACAGCACTCTATGGTCCCGAGGACATCGCTCCGGGCGGCTTGCGGCCATCCGGCATGCCAGAACGG
The DNA here is from genome assembly GCF_049798375.1 of Bradyrhizobium sp. Lineage (GTDB taxonomy): Bacteria > Pseudomonadota > Alphaproteobacteria > Rhizobiales > Xanthobacteraceae > Bradyrhizobium. The sequence continues at coordinate 1,388 of NZ_JBARGP010000504.1, read as the reverse complement.
CTGCCTGCCTCAACGGGTGGTGCATCTCTCCTGCCCCGGCCGTCGCTGCAATGGACGCCCGAGGTCCGGCGCGCCACCGCGCATCTCTACGACCGGGTCAGCACGGTAATCCCGCCGGTGGAATGGCCAACAATGGCGCCTGTCATCGCCGCCATCAACGAGCTAAAGGCATCGCGCGACGCGGTGATCCTGGCGCACAACTATCAGACCCCGGAAATCTTCCACTGCATCGCCGACATCAAGGGCGACTCGCTGCAGCTCGCAGTCGAAGCCACCAGGGTGAAAGCCGACATCATCATTCAGTGTGGCGTGCATTTCATGGCCGAAACCGCGAAGCTGCTCAATCCGGACAAGCGGGTGCTGATTCCAGATTCTCGTGCCGGCTGCTCGCTCGCGGCCTCGATCACCGGTGCCGACGTGCGGCTGTTGCGCGAACGTTTTCCCGGCGTTCCCGTCGTCGCCTATGTCAACACCTCGGCCGAGGTGAAGGCGGAGGTCGACATCTGCTGCACCTCCTCCAATGCGGTGCAGGTGGTGGAGAGCCTCAACGCGCCGGAAGTGATCTTCCTGCCTGATCAGTATCTGGCCCGCTACGTGGCCTCGAAGACCAACGTGAAAATCATCGCCTGGAAAGGCGCCTGCGAAGTACATGAGCGCTTTACTGGTGACGAGCTCCGCACCTTCCGCGAGGCCGACCCGTCGGTCCAGATCATCGCGCATCCGGAGTGTCCCCCCGATGTGCTGGCGGAAGCGGACTTTACCGGCTCGACCGCGCATATGATCGACTGGGTCCGCAAGCATCATCCGCGGCGCGTGATGCTGATCACCGAATGCTCGATGGCCGACAACGTGCGCGCCGAGCTGCCCGACATCGAGATGGTGCAGCCCTGCAATTTGTGTCCGCACATGAAGCGGATCACGCTGGCAAACATACTCGATTGCCTGCTCGACCTAAGCGGGGAAATTACCATCGATCCCGCCATCGCCGCACGGGCGCGACAGCCGATCGAGCGGATGATCAATCTGCGCAACTGATCACAACGCCTCATTAGGCATACAGCGCGCGAACGGAACACGAGACACAGCCATGGCGAGAGCGACCGGCAAGATGGCGGCGTTTTGTAGCCAAAGACAACTAAACAGCGACAGATGTCTCCAAAGAAAGGCTAACGCGCAACTGCTTAGCCTGATCGGCGGGGAACTTTCTTGAACGGCCGGAACCAACGAACGGATAGAGCCATGGCTCAGCAACCTCATGATCTGATCGAAACCAGCGGGAATGTCGTGATCATTGGCGCCGGGCTGGCGGGACTGTTTTGCGCGCTGAAGCTGGCGCCACAGCCGGTGACCTTGATTTCGGCAGCGCCGCTGGGCCACGGCGCCTCGAG
>NZ_JBARGP010000503.1:0-2775 GCF_049798375.1 Bradyrhizobium sp. | reverse complement strand
GCGAACGCCGGGACCCATAACCACAGGCCGTCGTCCTGAAACGCGACATCAGCCATTGTGCCCGACAGCGACATCACGCGGTATGGGTCCCGGCGTCCGCCGGGACGACAGTGAGATCGTCATTCCGGGGCGATGCGCAGCATCGAACCCGGAATCTCGATCCGCATATTCTTTCCACTCACTTCGAGATTCCGGATCGGTCCGCATGACGCGGACCGTCCGGAATGACGGAGCACATGCATGCTGACCTTCTACGGAAAGACCTTCACCTCACGCCTGCTGATCGGCACCGCGCTGTACCCCTCGCCCGCCATCATGCAGGACGCGATCCGGGCCTCGGGATCGCAAATCGTCACGGTGTCGCTGCGGCGGGAATCCGCCGGCGGCAAGACCGGCGATGCGTTCTGGAAGCTGATCCGCGAGCTCGGCGTCACCGTGCTGCCGAACACCGCCGGCTGCCGCAGCGTGCGCGAGGCCGTCACCACGGCCAAGCTGGCGCGAGAATTGTTCGGCACGAGCTGGATCAAGCTCGAGGTGATCGCCGACAACGACACGCTGCAGCCTGATGTCGTCGGTCTGGTCGAAGCCGCCACCATCCTGATCAAGGACGGCTTCGAGGTCTTCCCCTATTGCACCGAGGATCTGTCGGTGGCGACACGGCTGGTCGATGCCGGCTGCAAGGTGGTGATGCCATGGGCGGCGCCGATCGGCAGCGCCAAGGGCATCATCAACCGCGATGCGCTCAAGCTGATGCGCGACCGCCTGCCCGATATCACGCTGGTGGTCGATGCCGGCCTGGGCGCGCCCTCGCATGCGGCGGAAGCTTTCGAGCTCGGCTATGACGCGGTGCTGCTCAACACCGCGGTGGCCAAGGCCGCCGATCCCGTTGCGATGGCGCGCGCCTTCAGGCTCGGCGTTGATGCCGGCCGTACCGCTTACGAAGCCGGGCTGATGGACGCCCGAGATTTCGCCTCCCCCTCCACCCCTGTCGTTGGGACACCGTTCTGGCATGCCGTATCCTGATCGTTTCTATCCGGTCGTCGACAGCCTCGCCTGGGTCGAGCGCCTGACCAAGCTCGGCGTCGGCACCGTGCAGCTGCGGGCCAAGGACCTCAACGATGGCGAGGCGCTGCAGATCGTCACCGACGCGCTCGCCATCACCAAGGGCACGGCGACGAAGCTGATCGTCAACGACTACTGGCGCGCGGCCATCGTCGCCGGCGCCGAGCATCTGCACCTCGGCCAGGAGGATCTGATCGAGGCCGACCTCGCCGCGATCCGCGAGGCCAGGCTGACGCTCGGCATCTCCACCCATGATGACGTTGAGTTGGAGGCCGCGCTCGCGGCGAAGCCCGGGTATGTCGCGTTAGGCCCGATCTTCCCGACCACGCTGAAGTCGATGCGCTTCGCACCGCAGGGCATCCCCAAGATCACCGAGTGGAAGCAGCGCGTCGGCGACATTCCGCTGGTCGCGATCGGCGGCATCAAGCTGGAGCAGGCCGCGGAGATCTTCGCGGCCGGCGCCGACTCGATCGCGGTCGTCAGCGACGTCACCCAGAATGCCGATCCGGATGCGCGTGTGCGTGCTTGGCTCGATGCGACCAAGGAGGTGGCGTGATGCGCGCTGTTCTTGCGAACGGGTCTGGCAGTAATGGGGCACTGACATCGCCCAGAATGAGGTCGTTCCCTCCCCCCTTGTGGGGGAGGGCTAGGGAGGGGGGTCCCTCACGATCGGTGCCCGTGGCTTACCCCTCTCCCCAACCCTCCCCCACAAGGGGGGAGGGAGCCTGAACAGTATTCGCGCCTCACATCTCCAACACCAAATACCGCTCCTCGCCGCACGCGCCTGAGGCCAAGACATCATCAGGAGGATCCCATGAACATCCGCTCCAATCCCGACACCACGCTTCCCGCCGTCACCACCGGCGCCCTCGCCTCCTCGCGCAAGATCTACGCGACGCCGGACAGCGCGCCTGATATCCGCGTGCCCCTGCGCGAGATCATTCTCTCCGAAGGCGCCGGCGAGCCGAATCTTCCCGTGTACGACACCTCCGGCCCCTACACCGATCCAGCCGTGACCATCGACGTCAACGCCGGTCTCGCACGCAACCGCCAGGCCTGGGTGCTGGAGCGCGGCGGCGTCGAGCCATATGACGGTCGCATCATCAAGCCGGAAGACAACGGCAATGTCGGCGCCTCGCATGCCGCGAAGGCCTTCACGGCGCATCACCAGCCGCTGCGCGGTCTCGACGGCCACAAGGTGACCCAGCTCGAATTTGCCCGCGCCGGCATCATCACCAAGGAGATGATCTACGTCGCCGAGCGCGAGAATCTCGGCCGCAAGCAGCAGCTCGAACGCGCTGAGGCAGCGCTTGCCGACGGCGAGAGCTTTGGCGCGGAGGTCCCCGCCTTCATCACGCCGGAATTCGTCCGCAGCGAGATCGCGCGCGGCCGCGCCATCATCCCCTGCAACATCAACCATGCTGAGCTGGAGCCGATGATCATCGGCCGCAACTTCCTGACCAAGATCAACGCCAATATCGGCAACTCGGCGGTGACCTCCTCGGTCGAGGAGGAAGTCGACAAGATGGTATGGGCGATCCGCTGGGGCGCCGATACCGTGATGGACCTTTCGACCGGCCGCAACATCCACACCACCCGCGAATGGATCCTGCGCATCGCGCCGATCCCGATCGGCACCGTTCCCATTTATCAGGCGCTGGAGAAGTGCGAAGGCGATCCCGTCAAGCTGACCTGGGAGCTCTACAAGGACAC
>NZ_JBARGP010000502.1:0-7430 GCF_049798375.1 Bradyrhizobium sp. | reverse complement strand
CGCCGGTCTGCGGCGCCACCAAGTCGGAAGCCGAGGACAGGATGGCGCTGATCGAGAAGCTGCCGCTCGAGATCGATGCGCTGTCGCTGCTCTCCGAAGGACTCAATTACGATTTCGCCTCGAAGGGCCTCGACGAGCCGCTGACAGCGGAGGACCTCGCTAGCATGCAGGGCATCATCGGCATTCGCGACGGCGTGCTGCGAACCTCCGGCAAGACCAATCCGACCGCGCGCGACTTCGTCAAATTCTCGGGCCGCGGCCAGACCCAGGATGCGATCGTCGGCGGTCCGAAGGAGATCGCCGACAAGCTGGAGGAGATGTTCGTCGAGCGCGGCTGCGACGGCTTCGTCATCGCCGCGACCTACGTTCCCGGCTCCTATGCCGATTTCGTGCGCCACGTGGTGCCCGAGCTGCAGCGCCGCGGCCTCTACCATACCGACTATGCCGGCACGACCTTGCGCGACAATCTCGGCCTCGCCCATCCCAGGATTGGCGGCTGGAAGGCGCAAGCCGCAGCCGAATAGCAAAAAGGATATCGCATGCGCTGGGTGAAGTTCACGTCCGCCGGACGGACGTCCTGGGGTTTGGTGGAAGGTGATCGCGTGGTTGCGGTCGACGGTGATCCATTCGGTGAATGGCAGCGTGGTTCGCAGTCCGATGCGCTGACAGAGGTCAAGATCGAACTGCCGTTGATGCCGCGCACCTTCTATTGCGTCGGCCTCAATTACCTCAAGCATCTGAAGGAAGCGGCTGACAAGCGCGGCGAGGTGCCGGCCGTGCCCGATCGCCCGGAGGTCGGCTATCGCGCCCAGAACGCGCTGATCGCCCATGACGAGGACGTCGTCATCCCAGCCAACGCGACCGAGAAGATCCATTACGAAGGCGAGCTCGTCGTGGTCATCGGCAAGAAGGCGAAACATCTCACCGCAGCAAATGCGATGGAGTGCGTGTTCGGCTACACCATTGGCAATGACGTCAGCGAGCGGACCTGGCAGAAGGCCGACCGCGGCCTGTGGCGATCCAAGAATGCCGACACGTTCAAGCCGATGGGACCATGGATCGAGACCGACGCCGATCTCGATGCGATGCAGACCATCATCAAGGTCAACGGCAAGGAAACCTATCGCTTCCTAACCAACGACATGATCTTCGGGGTGGTGCCGTTCCTGGTCGAGCTGTCGAAATATTTCACGCTGTGGCCCGGCGACGTGATCTGGATGGGCACCGACGGTGCCTCCCCTGACATCAAAGCCGGCGATGTCGTCGAGATCGAGATCACCGGCGTCGGCACCCTGCGCAACCGCTTCGTCAAAGAGACGCGTTAGTCAACGAGCTCCTTACCCATTACGTCGCGATTTTTGTGGCCGTCATTGCGAGCGAAGCGAAGCAATCCAGAGAGACAAGAAAAAGGACTGGATTGCTTCGTCGCTTCGCTCCTCGCAATGACGGTTGGAATAAATAGTCCGCGGGACCGGTGTCACGCGTCCCGACGGCAACGTTACTTCACAAGATCGGCCCCGGCCTTGCAGGTCGCAGCGTCCTGATCGCCGGTGCCGCCGCTGCAGCCGATCGCGCCGATCAGCTTTCCGCCCTCCACCAGCGGAAAGCCGCCGGGGCTTGCGACCAGCGTCGGATCGAGCGTGCCGACATAATGATGTCCGCCCTCATAGGCGTTGTAGAACGCACGCGTCTCCCTGCGGAAGCGCGCCGCCGTCCGCGCCTTGCCGATCGAGATCGAGACCGACGCGAGCTGCGCGCCATCCATGCGGGCGAAATGCACGAGTTCGCCATGGGTATCGACCACAGCGATGTTCATCTTCCAGTTTCGCTTCTTGGCCTCGGCTTCGGCGGCGGCCAGCACCTGTTTGGCCTGTTCGAGCCCGATCGGCATGCCATAGGGGATATCGAACGGCATCGCATCCGGCGTTCCGCCAGCCGAGGGCGGCGACGCTGCCGCCGGAGCGTTTTGAGCAAAAGCCGGCACGCTGATAGCTGCAGCGGTGCAGACCACGGCCGTGAAGATGAACTGGCGCATGTACTCTTCCTCCTTGTTGAATTTTGTTATGTTGTCGAATGTCGCGTGGCTCGTCCTGCCGGTGAAGTGGCCGATATTTCGAAAACTCAGCCTCCCTCTCCGCGTGACGCCTCTCTGCAACCCCTGCCGTCTTCAGATATTCCCAGTACTAGCGATCGAGCTCACCCGGTGAACCGCCAACCATCACCAGCCCTTCGTTGACTGAGAGCCTGCCGAACACCTCCGGCTTGATCGCGGCTGCGAGCAAAATCGTGCCGATACATATCGCAACCGCGAACAACCCTGTCTTGATAGGAGAACGGCGTTGCACGTGCTGTTCGCGACGCCTGTGCTGGCGCAGCAATCGTGCCATCGATCAATGTCAAGTCGGTGAAGCAGCCGAAGCAGTTCGGCTGGATTCATGCCATGGCGTGTCCGTCCGAGGACAGGCTCTATGTTGGCGAGCTGCTGAACTGGCGCGTCCAAAAACTGATTCTGAAGCCGTGACATTCTGCGCGCGCCGCTCGTATTCAAGCGCGCGGATGTCGTCAATGCGGATCGATCAGCGTCTGCTGATCGGCGCTGTGCTTTGCCAGCAGATCCATGAAGATCCGTACCTTCATCGCGAGATGGTGTCGATGCGGATAGATCGCATTGACCGCGAAATCGAACGGACGATAGTCCGGCAATAGCCGCACCAGCCGTCGGGCTTCGAGATCGTCATGGACCAGGAATCCTGCGGCGAGACTGATACCGAGACCGTGAAGCGCAGCCTGGCGCAACGTCTCGCCGCTGTTGGTGACAAGGGTGCCTGAGATCCGGGCCGCGGCCGGCGCGCCGTCGCGGTCGAGGAAACGCCACTCGTCCGGATAGGGATAGTGGACGTGCCTGATGCAGTTGTGCGCGGCGAGATCGGCGAGTTGGAGCGGGCGCCCGTGCCGTTCGATGTAATCAGGGGAGCAACACAGCACGTGGCGCCAGGTGGCGAGGCTGCGGGTGATAAGGCTGGAATCCCGCGGGGGCGTCAGCCGCACCGCAAGATCGAACCCCTCCTCGATCATATCGACATCGCGCTCGCCCATCATGACCTCGAGCTTGACCTCGGGATAGCTCGACATGAATTCGGTGACGACCGGCGCGACGAAGGGCACGAGGTGGGTTGCGATATAGAGACGAAGCGTGCCGCGCGGCGTCGACTGCAGGGTGCTGGCGACATCGTCGGCCTGTTCGAGATCGGCGAGGATCTGCGTGGCGCGATCGTAATAGACCTTGCCGACTTCGGTGAGGCTGACCTTGCGCGTTGTCCGGTTGAGCAGCCGGACACCGAGCCGGTCCTCCAGCGCCTGGACGTGGCTGCTCACCATGGTGGTCGACATGTTGAGCCGGCGGCCGGCGGCCGAAAAGCCGCCATTATCGACGACGCGGACGAAGGCGGTCAGGCTGGTCAAGCGATCCATGGCGACCCGACATTATGCGCCATTACCGGATAATCCTTTTCGTTTTTGGCAGATTATCAGATCAGGAAGGACATCGCATATCACCCGGCAACATACCTGTCCCACGAGCGGAGTTCCGGGAGATTATCATGACCAGCATCGAGTATACCTCTGATTTGAAAGAGAAAACCGGCACGACGCGATCGCGGCATGCGATCAAGCGCGCCGCGATCGGATTGGCCCTGGCGCTCGGCATCGCGGCTGCCGTGGATTATGGCTATGGCTATGTTACCGTCGGCCGCTACCTTGAGGCGACTGACGACGCCTATGTCAAAGCCGATTCCACGCTGATCTCGCCCAAGGTCTCGGGCTATATCGCCGAGGTGCTGGTCAGCGACAATGAGAAGGTCAGGGACGGCCAGTTGCTGGCGCGGATCGACGACCGCGACTTCAAGACCGCGCTGGCGCAGGCCCAGGCCGATCTCGCGGCCTCCGAAGCCGCGGTGCGCAATCTCGATGCCCAGATCGAGCTGCAGAAGCCCGTGATCGCGCAGCAGGCCGCCGAAGTCGACGCTGCCGACGCCAACCTGAAATTCGCCGAGCAGGAACGCGCGCGCTCCGACGAGCTGATGAAGTCCGGCTCCGGCACCGTGCAACGGGCGCAGCAGACCGACGCCGCGCTGCGCGCCCAGACCGCGCAACTGCAGCAGGGCAAGGCTGGGCTGGTCGCCGCCAACAAGAAGCTCGAGGTGCTGGCCACCGACCGCGCCAAGGCGGTCGCGCAGGTCGATCATGCCCGGGCGGTTAAACAGCAGGCGGCGCTGAATCTCTCCTACACGCAGATCACCGCACCGGTCGAAGGCACCGTCGGCGCGCGCACGCTGCGGGTCGGGCAGTTCGTGCAGGCCGGCACCCAGCTGATGGCGGTGGTGCCGCTCGACCAAGTCTATGTCGTCGCCAACTTCAAGGAAACGCAGCTCACGCATATGCGCGAGGGACAACCGGTCGAGCTGCGCATCGATAGCTTCCGCGGCACGCCGCTGAAGGGCCATGTCGACAGCCTGTCGCCGGCGTCGGGGCTGGAATTCGCGCTGCTGCCGCCCGACAACGCCACCGGCAATTTCACCAAGATCGTGCAGCGCGTGCCGGTGAAGATCGTGCTCGACGAGAACAATTTGAGCGGCCTGTTGCGCCCGGGTATGTCGGCCGAGCCCGTCGTCGACACCAAGGCCACCGTGATCGCCGAGCGCGATGCCGGGCGGCGGATCGCCGCCAATCGCTGATCCGGCTGGAGGCAATCATGACCGCGCTTCAATCTACGCTTTCCTCCCTTGCTGGCGCGCAATCCAGCACCGCGCCGGCTCCCGCTGCGGCGCCCACCGTCTCCGCACGTACCTGGGTTGCGGTGCTCGGCGCTACGCTCGGCGCCTTCATGGCGGTGCTCAACATTCAGATTGTCAATGCCTCGCTCGCCGACGTGCAGGGCGCGATCGGCGCTGGCATCGACGACGGCGGCTGGATCTCGACCTCCTATCTGATCGCCGAGATCGTCGTGATCCCCCTGAGTGGCTGGCTCGCCCAGGTGTTCTCGATCCGCATCTATCTGCTCACCAACGCCGTGCTGTTCCTGATCCTGTCGGCCGCCTGCGCCTTCGCGCAGGACCTGCCGCAGATGATCGTGCTGCGCGCCGTGCAAGGCTTTACCGGCGGCGTGCTGATCCCGATGGCGTTCACCCTGATCATCACCCTGCTGCCGAAGACTAAGCAGCCGGTTGGCCTCGCGCTGTTCGCGATCTCCGCCACCTTCGCGCCGGCCATTGGTCCGACTATCGGCGGCTATCTCACCGAGAACTGGGGCTGGCAGTACATCTTCTACGTCAACATCGTGCCCGGCGCCGTGATGGTCGCGATGCTGTATTATTCGCTTGACGCCAAGCCGATGAAGCTGTCGCTGCTGCGCCAGGGCGACTGGCCCGGCATCGTCACCATGGCGATCGGGCTGTCGGCGCTGCAGACCGTGCTCGAGGAAGGCAACAAGGACGACTGGTTCGGCTCGCCCTTCATCGTCCGCCTCACCGTGATCGCAGCCGTCGCAATCGGCCTGTTTCTGGTGATCGAGTTCACCACCGAGAAGCCGCTGCTCAATCTGCGCCTGCTGTTCCGCCGCAATTTCGGCTTCGGCATTCTCGCCAATGTCCTGCTCGGGGTCGCGCTGTACGGCTCGGTCTACATCATGCCGGTCTATCTCTCCCGCATCCAGGGCTACAATGCCGAGCAGATCGGCATGGTGCTGGCCTGGACCGGATTGCCGCAGCTCGTGCTGATCCCGCTGGTGCCGCGGCTGATGAAGACGGTCGACGCGCGGATCGTGATCGGCGTTGGTTTTGCGCTGTTCGCTGCCTCCAACTTCATGAACATCTTCATGACCAACGACACCGCCACCGACCAGCTGTTCTGGCCCAACGTGGTCCGCGCCATCGGGCAGGCGCTGGTGATGACGCCGCTGTCAGCGGTGGCGACATCAGGCATCGAGCATGAGAACGCCGGCTCCGCCTCCAGCCTGTTCAACATGATGCGCAATCTCGGCGGCGCGGTCGGCATCGCGGTGCTGCAGACGTTCCTCACCAAGCGCGAGCAGTATCACTCCAACGTGCTGATGCAGTCCGTCTCGCTGCTCGAACAGGCGACCCGCAATCGGCTCGACCAGCTCACCCAGTACTTCGTCAATCACGGCGTGATCGACCGGCTCGATGCGGCACACCGCGCCTATGTCGCGATCGGCCATATCGTGCAGAAGCAGGCCTTCATCCTCGCCTTCAGCGACACCTTCTATCTGCTCGGTACCGCCTTGCTCGTCGCGCTGATCGCGACCGCGTTCTTGAAGAAGCCCGACCACCTCAGCTCAGGCGGAGCACACTAACAACTCACACCGCCGTGGCGCGCGCGAAATCGACGTAGATCTCGCGCAGCCGCGTTGCCATCGGGCCGACCTTGCCGTTTCCGACCGGCTTGCCGTCGATCGTGATGACCGGCTGCACGAACGCGCTCGCGCTGGTGATGAAGGCTTCCTTTGCCCCAAGCGCTTCAGCCACTGTGAACGCCCGCTCCTCGACCCGGAGCTGGCGCTCCGCGGCAAGCGCCACCACCGCCTTGCGGGTGCAGCCCGGCAGGATCGCGTTGGAATTCGGCCGCGTCACGATCACGTCGTCCTGAGTCAGGATGAACGCCGTGGACGAGCCGCCCTCGGTGATCTTGCCATCCTCGATCATCCAGGCCTCGCCGGCGCCGGCTGCTGCCGCCGCCTGCTTTGCCAGCACCTGCGCCAGCAGCGCCACGCTCTTGATGTCGCGCCGCTCCCAGCGGATGTCGGGCACGGTGATGACGCCGATGCCGGCCTTGGCCGACGGCGCGTTGACGATATCCTTGGCGGTGACGAACATGACCAGCGTCGGTGTCACGCCCTTCGGAAACGGAAAGTCGCGGCTCTTGTCGGCGCCGCGCGTGACCTGCAGGTAGACCATTCCGTTGTCGAGCTGGTTGCGCGCAACCAGCTCCTTCTGCAGCTCCTCGATCCGGGCGGTGGTCTCCGGCAGCGCCAGGCCGATCTCGCCGACCGAACGCTCCAGCCGCGCCAGATGCGAGGCGCTGTCGACCAGCTTGCCGTCCAGCACCGCCGCGACCTCATAGATGCCGTCGGCGAACAGAAAGCCGCGGTCCAGCACCGAGACCTTGGCCTCGGAGAGCGGGACGAATGAGCCGTTGACGTAAGCGATCGGGTCCACAGTATCTTCTCCTCAACTTCGATATTCCGGGTTGAAGCCTGTCGGCCTGCACCGGAATGATAACACCCCCACTGTCATCGTCGGCGCCCGGTCCGACCTTCGGCCGGCCGGATGACAGGCTCCGGCGGACGATCCAGTGCGCGGTGACGCTTCGGTTCGATCTCTTCTGCCGCGGAGTACTGGATCCGCCTGCGCGGA
>NZ_JBARGP010000501.1:0-9497 GCF_049798375.1 Bradyrhizobium sp. | reverse complement strand
CGAGCGCACTGCGCAAGGTGGCGCGGTCGCGGCCCGAGCCGTCGGAGACCGGGAGGCGGTAACTGCCGTCGAGGATGTCGGGCGGGATCTCACCGAGATAGGGCTGCAGCAGCGCGCGCTCGGCTGCATCGGCAGGACGACCATAGGCCGAGAGCTCGGAACTGGCGAAATAGCCGCCGCTGCGGCGATACAGCCCAAAGAAGTAGTTGCGGTTGATCCATTCGAAGTCGAACAGCAGGGTCAGCGCGCGACGGACTCGGATATCCGCGAAGACAGGCCGACGTGTGTTGAATACCAGGAATTGGGAAGGCTGCGGCATGCCGCTGGTGACGGTGTCGCGCACGATGTCGCCGTTCTTCACCGCGGCGAAATCGTAGCCCTCGTGCCAGCGCAGCGGCTCGGTCTCGACCCGAAAGTCATAGAGCCCGCGCCTGAACGCCTCGAACTGAGCGTTGGCCTCGCGATAGAAATCGAGCCGGACCTCGTCGAAATTCCACAAGCCGCGGTTGATCGGCAGGTCGCGTCCCCAATAATCGGGATTGCGGGTCAAGGTCACGCTGGCCCCCGGATTGACCGCGGTCACGCGGTAGGGCCCGGAGCCGATCGGTGCTGTCATTGTGGTGTTCTCGAAGCTCGCGATATCAGTCGCGTGCTTCGGCAGGATCGGCATCAGCCCCAGAATCAAAGGCAGCTCGCGATCGCCGACACCGCCGAAATCGAACCGCACCGTCAGCGGGTCCGGGACTTCCACCTTTGCAACCTTGCTGTAGAACTGCCGGTGGTTCGGCCGGCCGTGATCGCGGAGCAGGTCGAGCGAGAACACCACGTCCTCGGCACGCACCGGTTGACCATCGGAAAAGCGGGCGCGCGGGTCGAGATGGAAGGTGACATAGGTCCTGTCATCGTCGGTCTCGACGCTCTTGGCCAGCAAGCCATAGAGCGTGAAGGCCTCGTCATTGCCGCGGGCCAGCAGGCTTTCCACCACATAGGTCCGGATCTGCTGCACCGCGACGCCGCGCACGATGAAGGGGTTGAGGCTGTCAAAGGTCCCGAGCAGACCCCAAGTCAGCCGGCCGCCCTTGGGCGCGTCCGCGTTGACGTAGGGCATGTGGGTGAAATCGCCCGGCATCGCCGGCGCGCCGTGCATCGCGATCGCGTAGCTTTCCGCCGCCCGCACCGGCGCCGCGAAAGGCGACAACAGCACCGACAGGCCGGCAAAGCAGGCCAGCGCGGCGACCTGTATGCACCGCAGCATAGACGTCGGAACGCAAGCATTTGATTCGGAACAGCTCACCTGCAGCTTTTAGCATAGGCTGCCAACAGGTAGATCGTTGCCGTCGCGCAACGTCCTGCATTGATCTTTCCGCGCGCCACGTTATGAAGGCGGGCGACAAGCAGGGCGGCAACGACTGTCACTCAACCGCCTCATTTGACTAGGAGACAGCCGCAGGAAACGGCTTGGTGTGGCGCCTTTGGCGGTCTCGGGCGTTGCCGTTCAGAAAGGGTTTTCCGCAATGAATTTCCGTGACTTGGCCTCGTCGGTTGGGCCGCGTGGGCGGCTCTTGGCCTTGCTGGCGGCCACCACGCTGGCTATTCCTGTCGCCTCTGCCCAGGCACAGGCTCCGAAGGCGAGGGCTCCGGCACCCCGGGCGCCTGCCCAGGCACCGGTTGCGCCGGCTCCCGGCGGCGCACCAGCCGGCCAGCCCCCCGCCCAGGGCCAACAGGCGCCGGAGCAACAGATCCAGCTGATCTACGCGCCCTGGACCAAGTTCTGCCTCAAGGGCCAGGATGCCAATGCCAAGCAGGTTTGCTTCATCGGCAAGGATGGTCGCATCGAGTCCGGCCAGCCGGTCGTCGCCGCCGTGATCATCGAGCCGGAAGGCGAGCCGAAGAAGATCCTGCGCGTCACGCTGCCGCTCGGCATGCAGTTGCAGCACGGCACCCGCATCATCGTCGACGGCAACCCGCCGCTGACGTCGCCTTACGTGATCTGCTTCCAGAACGGCTGCATGTCCGACTACGAGGCGACGCCGGACCTGATCAACAGCATGAAGAAGGGCCAGAACCTGGTGGTCCAGGCGATCAACTCCAACGGCGCGCCGCTGACCTTGCCGCTGCCGCTGCAGGAAGCCGCTGGGGCCAGCTTCGCCAAGGCCTATGATGGCCCGCCGACCGATCCCAAGCAGTTCGAAGAGAACCAGAAGAAGCTGCAGGAAGAGCTGCAGAAGCGTGCCGAGCAGGCGCGTCAGAAGCTCGAGCAGGCCGCACCGCCGGCCGCCGGCAAGTGATCGGCGTGGCCTCCAAATTGTGGAGGCCAAAGGGCCGAGACAAACAAACAAAAAGGCGCTCGGATCGAGCGCCTTTTTTGTTGGTTGCAAGGACGGACGCGAAAGCCGGCTTTGAGATCAGTTCAGCGACGGGTTGCGCGGACGATAGCCGCCCGACTTGTCCTTGATGAAGATCTCGGCCACTTGCGAATGCCGGATCGGCTCGCCCGTATCGTCCGGAAGCAGGTTCTGCTCTGAGACGTAGGCGACGTATTCGGAATCGGCATTCTCCGCCAGCAGGTGGTAGAACGGCTGATCCTTGTGAGGACGGACCTCCTCGGGGATCGACAGCCACCACTCCTCGGTATTGTTGAATTCCGGATCGATGTCGAAGATCACGCCCCGGAACGAGAAGATCCGATGCCTGACAATCTGACCGATCTGGAACTTGGCGGTTCGCGCTTTGATCATTCTTGTCGAATAGACCAGGATCGGCGCCGATGCTAGTGCCCAAGGGGTGATTTAATCTGGCGAGGGCCCATCCCGTGGCTCGCGTTCCCCACCCCTCCATACCCCCATCAGACCCATCTGAATGATCGATATTCTCAATCTCGCACTGCCTTATTTCGGCGTGGTTTTTGTCGGCTTCGCCTGCGGTAAGCTCAAACGGCTGCCCGACACCGGGCTCGCCTGGATGAACTTCTTCCTGCTCTACGTCTCGCTGCCGGCGCTGCTGTTCGGCATCATGTCGAAGACGCCATTTTCCGAGCTCAACAACCCGCCATTCCTGGTCGCGACCACGCTGTCGACCATGATTGCGTTCACGATCGCACTCGCCGTCGGACGCTTCGCCGGCAAACTGTCGCTGCGCGAGGCGACGATGGCAGGCCTCGCCGGCGGCTATGGCAATATCGGTTACATGGGGCCGGGCCTCGCGCTCGCCGTGCTCGGGGCTAAGGCCGCGGCGCCGACCGCCCTGATCTTCTGTTGCGACAGCATCTTCCTGTTCTCGATCGTGCCGCTGCTGATCGAACTGACCGACAGCGATCATCCCTCGCTGTTGCATGCGCTGCGCATGGTGTTGCGGCAGATTGCGCTCAATCCTCTGATCGTCTCGACCTGCGCCGGCGCGCTCGCCGCCGGCGTGCATTTCCAGCCGCCGGTCGCGCTCGACCGCACCTTGCTGTTTCTGCAGAACGCCGCGGCGCCGACCGCATTGTTCGCGCTCGGTGTCACCGTCGCGCTGCGTCCGTTCGAGCGCGTGCCGTGGGAGGTGCCGGGCGTGATCGCGGTCAAGCTCGTGATTCACCCGATGCTGTCGTTCGCGCTGATGCTGCTGATCGGTCCGTTCGCGCAGCCCTGGGCCGCGACCGCGGTGCTGATGGCCTCGCTGCCGCCCGCGCTCAACGTGTTCGTGATCGCGCGGCAGAATGAGACCTGGATCGAGCCTGCCTCGGTCGCCGTGCTGATCGGCACCTTCGCATCGGTGGTCACATTGACCAGCGCGATGTGGCTGATCCAGAGCGGACGGCTGGTGTTTCCGTAAGGCGCGAGTAGCGCGAGGCTCAACTCGCGTGGCGATCCGTTCGCCACGACGGCGCGAGGCCTTCGCGCATCGCGAGCCGCCGCAGCGGACCGATCGCGCCGATCATGTGCATGCCGGTGGCGCGCAGCGACTGCATCGGTAAAAATTCGCTGAGCAGCGATCGGTTGGCGATATCGATCACGAAGGTGCGGCTCAGGATGTCGGCGCGACGTGCCGCGGCGTAACGCGCCAGCACCTGCGGTGCGCCAAGGTCCTCGCCTGATGTCATGGCCTTGCCGACAATCGCTGCCATGTCCATGGCGTCGCGCAGGCCTAGGTTCAGGCCTTGCGCACCGATCGGCGGCACGACATGGGCGGCTTCGCCGACCAGCGCAATGCGGCGGTCCGCGTAGCGGTACGGCCGCTCGATCGACAGCGGAAACATGTGGCGGCCGGGCTCGACATGGACGCGGCCGAAGATCGAGTGCGACCGTTTCTCGGCGGCCACCGACAGCGCCTCGTCGTCGAGCGCGAACAGCCGCTCGGCTTCCCTGGGTGAATTGACCCAGACGACGCTGCAGCGGTCGCCGGGCAGAGGGACGAATACGCAGGGACCGTGCGGGGTGTGGAATTCGGTGGATGCGCCGTGGTGCGGCCGCGCATGGGTGATGTTGAAGGTCAGCGCAGTCTGGCCAAGCTTGCGGCGGTTCACGCTGATGCCGGCCGCCTCGCGGCACAGCGAATGCCGACCGTCGGCGCCGACGACGAGCCGGGCTGTGACCGACTGGCGCGAGACCGTCGTGATGGTGACTTCGGCTTGATCCGGCACGACCGCTTCGGCATCCTCGGCGATCCGCGTCAGGCCCGGGCAGGCGGCGGCGCGGCTTTCCAGCGCTGCGACCAGCGTGCGGTTCTCGATATTGTAGCCGAACATGTCGAGGCCGATCTCGTCGGCCTGGAAGCGGACTTCCGGCGCGCGGATCAGCCGGCCGGTGTCGTCGACCAGCCGCATCGTCCTCAGTGCCGCGGCTTTGTCGCGGCAGTCCTGCCAAACGCCGAGGCCGTCGAGAAAATCGACGGAGCCGCCGAGCAGGGCGGTGGTGCGGTTGTCGGCATAGGGCGCACGGCGCGCGACGAGCACGGTGCTTGCACCGGCTTGCGCCAATGCGATCGCAGCGGCAAGGCCCGCGGGGCCACCGCCGACCACGGCGACGTCGAAAGAGGCGGGAGCGTCTGTCATGCCAGCGTCTGTCATTCCAAGACATTTGACTGTCGCGCCGGCTTTTTTCAAGCCCGCGGATTCATGTCACATTTTGGCCCAGAGCTCTGCCGGCGAGCGCGGCGCAAAGCCGCAACGGGCGATGTGCAATTCGCCCCGATTCCTGCTAGCACTGCGCCGCAATGGACGAAGCGGGACAGACCAGACAGATCGCGGCGACGACGGCGCGGCGCGCGGCGGCACTTTCCGTGCACGTCTTCACCGCGCTCGGTGCCGGCGTGGCGCTGCTCGCGACCCTCGAAGCGGTGCGCGAGCACTGGACCGCGATGTTCTGGTGGCTCGGCGTGGCACTCGCGATCGATGGCCTCGACGGGCCGATGGCGCGGCGGCTGGACGTGGTCAACGTGCAGCCGGACTGGTCCGGCGACGTGCTCGACCTCGTCGTCGACTTCACGACCTATGTGTTCGTGCCGGCCTATGCAATAACGGCGAGTGGCATGCTGCTGCCGCTCGCAGCCCCCGTGCTCGGCGTCGCCATCGCAGTGACAGGCGCGCTATATTTCGCCGACCGCCGCATGAAGAGCGACGACAATCATTTTCGCGGTTTTCCGGGCTTGTGGAATATTGCGGCGTTCTACCTGTTCCTGCTGCATCCCTCGCCAGTGCTGGCAAGCCTTCTGGTCGCGGTCCTGATCGCGCTGACGTTTGCGCCATTTCATGTCATCCACCCCGTACGCGTGAGGCGGCTGCGCTGGCTGACACTGTCGCTGGTCGGGCTGTGGTCGCTGCTCGCGATCCATGCGCTGCGCTCCGACTTCGCCGTCGGCACGGCCACAACAGCGTTATTTTGCGCCATCGGTCTCTACATCGTCGCGAGCGACTCCGCGATCCGCTTGCTGAGGTCGCTCAAGGCATGATCTCACTCCTGACCAGTCCCGAAGCCTGGGCCGCACTGCTGACGTTGACCGCGCTCGAAATCGTGCTCGGCATCGACAACGTCATCTTCCTGTCGGTCATCATTGCCAGGATTCCGGAGAGGCAGGCGACGCGAGCCCGGCAGATCGGGTTGGCGCTGGCGCTGGTGTTCCGCATTCTGTTGCTGAGCGCCCTGGTGTGGCTGATCGGCCTGACGCAGCCGGTGTTTGCCGTCGCCGGCGTCGGGCTGTCCTGGCGCGACTTGATCCTGATCGGCGGCGGGCTGTTCCTGATCGCCAAGGCAACCCACGAGATCCACGCCGAGGTCGAAGCCGAAGAGGAGGGCGAGCAGGAGGGCGGCAGTGCACGGGGCTTCCTGCTGGTGATCCTGCAGATCATCATCATCGACCTGGTGTTCTCGCTCGACTCGATCATCACGGCGATCGGCATGGCGCAGGACATCGAGATCATGATCGCCGCGGTCGTGATCGCGGTCGCGATCATGTACGTCTCCTCCGGGCCGGTGGCGCGTTTCGTGGTCAATCACCCGACCACCAAGATGCTGGCGCTGGCCTTCCTGGTGCTGATCGGCGTCGCGCTGGTTGCCGACGGCTTCCAGTTCCACATTCCGCGCGGCTACATCTACTTCGCCATCGCGTTCGCGGTCGGGGTCGAGTTCTTCAACGTGCTGGCATCGCGCAATCGCCGGAAACGGGTCCGGTAGTGACCAGGCGGCCGTCAAGTTGACAACGCCGGCCTGATCGCATTCGTTTGCAAAAGCCGGTATTCGGGCGAACCCGGTGTGCCTGAAATCTCCTCAGAATCAGGTATTTGGTGTGTGGCGTTCCGGCTGGCCTCCCGATCGAGGCGATCCGCCGGCGATGGAAGGAGACGACCGAGATGACCAAGGCGGTGCGCGTGCACAAGGTGGGTGGTCCCGAGGCGCTCGTCTATGAGCCGATCGAGGTCGCCGCACCCGGCCCCGGCGAGGTCCGCATCCGCCAGCACGCCGTCGGCCTGAACTTCATCGACGTCTACTACCGCACCGGCCTGTACAAGGCGCCCGGCCTGCCATTCATCGTCGGCAATGAAGCCTCGGGTGAGGTGCTCGCGGTCGGCCCGGGCGTGACGCATTTCCATCCCGGCGACCGCGTCGCCTATTACGACAATCTCGGCGCCTATGCGACCGAGCGCAACATCGCCTGGCAGCGCCTGGTCAAGCTGCCCGACCACATCACCTATGAGCAGGGCGCCGTCCTGATGCTCAAGGGGCTGACGGTCTGGTACCTGCTGCACAAGACCTTCAAGGTCGAGCCGCATCATCGCGTGCTGATCCACGCCGCCGCCGGCGGCATCGGGCTCTTGGCTTGCCAATGGGCACGGGCGATGGGCGCGCATGTCATCGGTACGGTGGGATCGCGGGCGAAGGCCGATCTCGCGCTCGCCAATGGCTGCGACCACGTCATCCTCTACAACGAGGAGGATTTTGTCGCGCGCGTCAAGCAGATCAGCCGCAACGAGGGCTGCGACGTGGTCTATGACGGCGTCGGCAAGGCGACCTTCCCGGGCTCGCTGTCCTGCCTGAAGCCGCGCGGCATGTTCGTCAGCTTCGGCAACGCCTCCGGCCCGGTGCCGCCCTTCGCGCTCGCCGAGCTCAACAATCACGGCTCGCTGTTTGCGACCCGCCCCAAGCTCAACGACTATATCGGCAAGCGCTCCGAGCTATTGGAAGGCGCCGACACGCTGTTCTCCGCCGTCATCAGCGGCAAGTTGCACGTCCCGATCAACCACGCCTATGCGCTGAAGGACGCGGCCAAGGCGCATACGGACCTGGAGGGGCGGGTGACGACGGGGGCTTCGATTTTGAAGCCGTGAGGCATTTTCATGGAGGCGCGCCAGCTTTAGTCGTTGCAGTGTAGGCAGTGTGTTCATGCACTCGGACGAAGGGGCGCCGGCCAGCGTTCACGCAGCCGTCGAGATTTCCGAACGACTAATGGCAGGCTCACGAAACACGATATAGGACAATCGGGTCGCTTGAACTGTAACCTGTCGTATTCCGATGATTTACCCGACACTTTTCCTCAAACACCTCAAGGTTCGCCGCGCGATCCGTGATTACGCGTTTTACGACGTGCCGAACAAGCAGGAAGAGAGCACGCTGAACGAAAGCCGAGTGCAGGAGAACTTCACCTACTTCATGCAGGTCCGCCGAGACCGATTGGCATTCTTCCAGAGATGGTTGCGCGAGTGGTTTGGCGTCAAGGCGACACTGGATGGCGGCGGCTTACTTGCCCTAAACGAATACGATTATGGCGGCGGCCTCATCGGCGACGAGTTCAATCGCGCGACCAGTTTTGCGACTTATCAGCCCGTTTGGCTAGGCGAGCGTGCCGGTTACAACGTCATGGTTGATATAGGTGTCTTCCTCGGTGAATACCTGATCGGCAAGCGTCCCAAACTGCATTGGACGATCTATCGTGGTCATCGGGACGAGGACGGCGAGCTAATAGGGCTGAATCTCAAACGGCCCCAACTAGGTGGATTTCCGCGTCAATGGGGCAAGGATGTACTTGGCCTCGGATACGGCAGTGTCGCGGATGCGCGAACGATGTCGCACATTGGACACCCTCGAAGCGTCGGTGACCCGAATGGCTTGATCAAACATTGCAAGACGTCGCTGCATCTTGCCAACGTGCCCGACGATGACAGCCCTTTCATTTTTGGAGACTATAGTAATGAACCGATCTGATGCGGCCGACGCGATTGTTCGTGCCTGGCCATCATGACATTCGTCTCCATGCGCAAAGTGGCGTCATTGAACGAAGCGAACATCGCCAAAATCCTATGCAAGCATACGCCTCGAGCCTCCGTTCCGATGTGATCGAAATGGAGGCTCCAACCGTCGCGTAATAACGGTGGCTCACGCCACCCGCCTTGCCACGCCTGACTTCGTCAGGATCGCATCGAGCTGCCCGATCATCTCGTCGATCTCGGCCCTGTTGACGTTGAGCGCCGGCATGAAGCGCAGGCTGTCCGGCCGCGGCGCGTTGAGCAAAAGGCCGGCCTCAAAGGCCTGGGTCACGATCGACATCGCGATCGGCAGCTTCAGATCGAGCGCGAGCAACAAGCCGCGTCCGCGCACCTCGCCGAGGCCGTGCCGCGCCGAGATCTTCTGCAGCTCACTCTCCAGATAGAGACCGGCTTCGGTGACGGACTTCAGGAACGAAGGCTTGCCGATCTCGTCGAGCACCGCGATGCCGGCGGCGCACATCAGGGGATTGCCGTTGAAGGTGCCGCCCTGGTCGCCGTGCTCGAAGCAGGAGGCCTGTTCGGTCGCGAGCAGGGCGGCGAGCGGCACGCCACCGCCGATGCCTTTGCCGAGCGTCATGATGTCGGGCGTGATCTCGGCATGCTCATAGCCGAACAGTTTTCCGGTGCGGCCCATGCCGGTCTGGATCTCGTCGACGATCAGCAGCAGGCCATGCTGCTGCGTCAGCGCGCGCAGATCTTTCAGGAAGGCATCGGTCGCAGGCCAGACGCCGGCCTCGCCCTGGATCGGCTCCAGCATCAC
>NZ_JBARGP010000500.1:0-27204 GCF_049798375.1 Bradyrhizobium sp. | reverse complement strand
GCCTCGAGCCAACGAGCGGACTCGCAACTGCGCTGGCGCGCCATTTCGATGACGATCCGCTGCGAATGAGCCGCTGGGCATTGGATGCAAGGCCCCGCGACTACGGCGCCTTCGCACCTCAGATTCTGGACGTCGCCAGGTCCGGAGATGCACGCGCGCTTGAAATCGTCTGCGAAGCAGCCGACGCTATTGCGGCGCTCGCGAATACCCTGAGTGCACTCGGCGCCAAGCGGATCGCGCTCGTTGGCGGCTTCGGCGAGCCCCTGCGCCCGTTTCTGCCGCCTGATGTCGCGAAGCTGCTGTTGCGGCCCCGGCGTGACGCGGTCGACGGTGCGATCCTGCTCGCCGGCGGGACCCTCGCGGAGGACGCGTCATGTCCATGACGGTCGAAGCCGCGCCGGGCCAGAAACTCTACCTCGCCGTCGTCGACGCGCTGCGGCGCGAGATCGAGACCGGACGCTTCGCAGAGACGCAACTGCTTCCGGCCGAGCGTGAGCTGTGCGAGTTGCTCGACGTATCGCGCACGACCTTGCGCAAGGCGATTGCCGATCTGATCTCCGAAGGCGTGTTGTATCACCGCCACGGCTCCGGCACTTTCATTCATCGCGCAACCCCGCGCGTCGAACAGCCCTCCTCCCGCCTGACCAGTTTCACCGAAGACATGCGGTTGCGCGGACTGGAGGCGAGCTCGCGCGAGCTCGAACGCGGCGTGTTCCTGCCGACGCCGGAAGAGGCCATGATGCTCGGCGCAAGACCGAACGAGCGCGTGTTCCGGCTCGGCCGCTTGCGGCTTGCCGACGGCTCGCCCATGGCGCTCGAGCGCGCCGCCATCCCGATGCGCTATCTGCCGGAACCGAATGCCGTCGGCGCCTCGCTCTACGAGGCACTCGCCTCGCGCGGCTTCAAGCCGACCCGCGGCCTGCAGCGTTTGCGGGCGACGCTGGTCTGCGACGCGGATGCGGAGCTGCTCGGCGTCGCGCACAACAGTCCGGCGCTCTATATCCAGCGCATCGCCTATCTTGCCGATGGCTCCTGCGTCGAGTTCACGAAATCCTGGTATCGTGCCGATGCCTACGACTTCGTTTCCGAGCTCACTCTGTCGCCGCCGATCCGAAAGGGGCGCCGATGACCAGCTACATGCTTCAGGAGATCGACGAGGCAGCCGGAGCGGTCGCGCGTCAGCTTGCCGACAATACGGAGCGGCTCGCCGAGCTGGGCGCGCGGCTGCGGTCCCTGGATCCGCCGCTCGTGGCGACCATCGCCCGCGGCTCGTCCGATTGCTGCGCGCTCTATCTGAAATATCTGGTCGAAATCGTCTCCGGCATTCCCTGCGCCTCCGTCGGCCCATCGATCGCCACGCTTTATCGCACGCCGATGCGGCTTGCGGGCAGCGTGTCGATCGCGATCTCGCAATCCGGACGCAGCCCTGACATCGTGGATATGCAGCGCGCGGCGCGACGCGGCGGCGCGCTGGCGGTTGCGCTCGTCAATGACGTGGCCTCGCCGCTCGCCACCGAGACTGAAGTGCTGCTGCCGCTGTGCGCGGGCATCGAGCATTCCGTCGCCGCGACCAAGTCAATGGTCGCAGGTCTCGCCGCAGGCGCCGGCCTTGTCGCGGCCTGGCGTGAGGATCGGCAGCTCGCGGACGCCCTTTCCGGTCTGCCGGAGATCCTGCGCGGACAGACGGCGCCGCCGCCGTCAGAGATGCTGGAGCATCTTGCCAGCGCCCGCAATGCTTTCGTGCTCGGCCGCGGCGCGACGCTTGCGATCGCAGCAGAAGCCGCGCTCAAGCTCAAGGAAACTTGCGCCATCCACGCCGAAGCCTATTCGGCGGCCGAAGTGCTGCATGGTCCGGCCGAACTCGTGGACTCCGGCTTTCCGGTCATCGCCTTTGTGCCATCCGACGCGGCCCGGCAGGGCATGCTGCCGGCGCTCGCGGCGCTAACCAATGCGGGCGCGACGGTGATCGCGATCGAGGCCGGGGGCACTGATGATGCCCATCGTCTCGCCACGGCGAAGGTGGAGGCGACATTGCTGGAGCCCGTCGTCATGATCCACCGCTTCTACCGCCTTGCCGAGGCGCTTGCGCGCCGGCTTGGGCGCGATCCGGACCGCCCGCGCAACCTGCGCAAGGTGACGGAGACCATTTGATGATTGTTCTGTCCGGCGCGCGAATTTTCGATGGTAAACGCTTTCACGACGACCACGCAGTCGTCATCGACGCCGCACGCATCTCCGCCATCGTCCCCTACGCCGAGCGGCCGCAGGGCACGTTGCGCGATCTCGGCGGCGGCCTGCTTGCACCCGGCTATATCGATGTGCAGGTCAATGGCGGCGGCGGCGTGCTGTTCAACGACGATCCGACGCCGGAAGGCATCGCCCGCATCGCCGCCGCCCATCGCAAGCACGGCACCGTCGGCCTGCTGCCGACGCTCGTGACCGACGCGCCTGAGGTGATGGCGGCGGCGATTGCCGCCACGCGCGAGGCGCGGCATCTGACCCCGGCGACCCTGGGCATCCATCTCGAAGGACCGTTCCTGGATCCGCGCCGCAAGGGCGCGCATGAGCTCGGATATATCCGTGACCTCGAGCCCGGCGACGTGACGACGATCGCCGAGGCGAATTGCGGCGCGGTGATGCTGACGCTCGCCCCCAATCGGGTCGGCGTAGAGCGCATCGCCGAGCTCGCGCGGCATGGCGTGCTGGTCTCGCTCGGCCACTCCGACGCAAGCTACGCGGAAGCGTGCGCCGCCGTGGACGCAGGCGCGCGCGCGTTCACCCATCTCTACAATGCGATGAGTGCGTCGGCCGGGCGCGAGCCCGGCATGGTCGGCGCCGCGCTCGATCTCGCCGATGCGTTCGTCGGCATCATCGCAGACGGCCACCATGTGCACGACGCAAACCTGCGTATCGCATTCGCCGCCAAGCGGCATGACCGCTTCATGCTGATATCAGATGCGATGCCGCCGGCAGCCGGCGGGCCGGACCAGTTCGATCTGCAGGGACGCCGGGTGAGGAACGTGGATGGCTGTCTGCGGCTTGACGATGGAACGCTCGCGGGATCGGTTTTGACCATGGACGAAGCCGTGCGCTACGCCGTCAAAGTCGCGCAGATCGAGCTCGGCGATGCGCTCGCGATGGCGTCGCGCGTTCCGGCGACGTTTCTGCGGCGCGAGGCGGAGCTCGGCCGCATCGCGCCCGGGCATCTGGCGAGTCTCGTGCATCTCGACGACGACCTGCGGGTGCTCGACACCTGGATCGAGGGCCAGTCGACCGCCGACGGCACAGGTGCTTCGGGCGCCGTTTCGATTGAAAGCGATTGAGCCATGCCATCGCCATCCGTTTCGCCAGCGCCCCCCGTCCGCGTTCTCGTAGTTGGCCTCGGTACCATGGGCACCAGCCACGCCCGTGCCTACAGGGCGATCGACGGATTCGAACTCGCAGGCCTTTGCACCTCCCGCGCAGTCGAACGACATGATCTCGATGCCGAGTTTCGCGGTCTGCCACGTTTCGAGCGATATGACGAGGCGCTCGCGACCCTGCGTCCCGACGCGGTCGCGATCTGCACCTACACCGAGCATCACGCCGCGATGGCTTTGCAGGCGATCGCCGCGGGCGCGCACGTGTTCTGCGAAAAGCCCCTTGCCGACACGCTGAAGGCCGCCAAGGCTGTCGTCAGCGCCGCACGCGCGAGCGGAAAGGCGCTGCTGGTCGGCTATATCCTGCGCGTCCATCCCTCGTGGTCGCGCTTCGTCGAGATCGGCCGCACGCTGGGAAAGCCGCTGGTCATGCGCATGAATCTCAACCAGCAATCGACGGGCTCATTCTGGGAGGTCCACAAGAAGCTGATGCTGTCGACCTCGCCGATCGTCGATTGCGGCGTGCACTATGTCGACATCATGTGCCAGGTGACGCGCGCGCGTCCCGTCATGGTCCACGCGATCGGAGCGCGGCTTACGGACGAGATCGCGCCCGACATGTACAATTACGGCCATCTTCACATCATGTTCGAAGACGGTTCGGTCGGCTGGTACGAGGTCGGCTGGGGACCGATGATGAGCGAGACCGCTCATTTCGTGAAGGACATCATCGGACCCAAAGGTAGCGTGTCGATGATCGCAAAGGAGAGCACGGATACGGCTGCTGGCTCGGCGGACCATGACACGCATACCCGCACCAACGCGCTTCGTATCCATCACGCGGCTCGCGATTCCGAAGGCGGCTTCGCAAGGCCCGACGAGATCCTCTCGACCGAAGACGAGCCAGGCCACCAGGAGCTCTGCGAGCGCGAACAAAGGCTGTTTCTGCAGGCGATCCGCGGCGAGATCGATCTATCCGAGCATCACGAGGCAGCCATCGACTCGCTGAGCATCGTGTTTGCCGCCGACGCCAGCGTTCGAAGCGGCTATCCGCGGGCATGTTAAGCGCGGGATCGGCATTCTCAACAATGAGTCGGGCATTGGTCGCCTGAAGCTCGTCGGATGTGCCGGATGTCCTGTCGAGCACCTCACAGATTTACCCCAAGAAGGTCGGACGTCGCACAGAGGCGCTGAACCTGCCGGAAGACCGTGCGGAGGCCACGGAAAGGTTCTCTTCCTATTCTCCACGATGCGCAGCGTTTCGCGGCCTGATCCGCATCGGCAGCCCGTGGGCCGGACGCAGCGTGATCCTCTGCAGAGGCCAGACTTCTGCGTCCGGAACGAGATCGATCTCGAAACCATGCGTAAGAAATGCGAGCACGATGGTCGCTTCCTGTAACGCGAAGGACGATCCGATACAGGTGCGCGGCCCGACTCCGAAAGGAAGATAGGCGAACCGGGGAATCCTGGTCCTTGCCTCCGGCAGGAACCGGCTGGGATCGAAAACCTCCGGCCTATCCCAAAGCGCTTCATGCCGGTGCAGCACGTAGGGTGCGATGACGATCAGCGATCCGGCTCTCACGTCGAAAGACCCGATGCGGTCGGGCTCATTTGGGGTTCTGCTGAGGGCAGCGATGGATGGATAGAGCCGCAGCGCTTCCTCCACGACCGCGCGCGTAACGATCAAGCGATCGGCCAGCCCTTCGGCCGGGCCGCTCAACTCGCGCCGGGCCTCCTCTTGCACACGCATGCTCCATTCCGGTGCCTGCGACAGCAGAAAGAGTGACCAAGCAAGGGCATTCGCCGTCGTCTCGTGACCCGCGGAGAGGAAGGTGAGGATATTCGACCGGACTTCTCTCAATGACATCGGCTTGCCGGTGGAAGGATCGAGCGCGCCCAAGAGCAGGGCCAGAAGGTCCTT
The DNA here is from genome assembly GCF_049798375.1 of Bradyrhizobium sp. Lineage (GTDB taxonomy): Bacteria > Pseudomonadota > Alphaproteobacteria > Rhizobiales > Xanthobacteraceae > Bradyrhizobium. The sequence goes on along the minus strand of NZ_JBARGP010000500.1, from coordinate 21,924 downwards.
CGAGTCCTCCTCCTGTGCGCTACAAGCCAGTCTGTGCCGCCTGGTTTCGATGATGTCATCGATCACGCCTTCGAAGTAGACCATCGTCCGCGTTAGGCGAGTGCGCCCGGGGCGAGGCACGAAGTCGGGCACACCGAACAGATCCATCACGCCTATGCGGCCGACCGCACCGAAATAGTCGTTCATGGCCGCGCGGAATTCTTCGATATCGTCGCCGATCCCGTCTGAAAAAATCGTGAGTGCCAACACGCTGAGCGTAAGCGAGGTCATTTCCGCGGTGGCATCGATCAGCGCGCCGGGCCCCAGCTCCCGCCAGCTGTCGGAAAGCCGCTTCGCGGCCTTCAGCATCGCCCGACCGAAGGAGACAACCGTGCGACGGGCGAAGAGCGGCGCCAGCGTACGGCGTTGAACCTCCCACCGCTCGCCTTCGACGCTCAACAGGCCGTCGGCGAGACCTTTCGACAGAATCCGGCGCTGGATTGAATCTTTCCGGTAGTTAGCCGCATTGTCGAGCAGCACGTATTTGATGGCCGATGGGTCATGGATCAGAAGCGCGTCCACGAACGGCAGCCGCGGTTTGACAACAGGCTCGCGGAAAACCTCGGCGGTCCAACACTCGAGCGGATTTCGCTTCATCCTAGCGAGCAGATCGAGAAGCCCAAGCCGTTCGGGCGGCTCGGGTGCGGGCGGTCGGTATTCGAACGTGCGGTTCAACATGACGCGTTAAAACGGGAAAAAATGGCAATTCGTTCCAATTCCCGGAACTTTGCGGGCAACAAAGTTTCGTTCGCCATATGTATGGCAGAAGATCGGAAGGAAAAAAATGCTTCCGACCAGCGGAGCCGCGACTCCGGTACCAACCGAAGCATTTGCGCAGTCCGCTTGGTCAGATCACAGGAACCGGGTGCCCAACCGTCCAGATCGAGCCGTATCAGAATCAAGACCTGCGTAACCGGGTGCAACCGGCCCTAGGACGCGATTCCGACTCCCGGATTGCCGCAGCCTCGAACATTGTTGCGATGACGTCGGGCTGCGGCATGGTTTGGCCCTTCGGGATCGGCAGTGCGCTATCGTCGTACGCCACCTCGCCAAACCGACGGTCCGATGCGCCCGTCCTCCCGCCCGACGGCATGCTATGCTTGCGGTCTGAACCGCAATTTTACTATTCTAGATGCGCGTGCCCGTGTCTCAGTCCTCCACGACACGTCGATCCGGACTTGGGACTGTCGCAAATTTCGACCGGCAGCTGGGTCGGGCGCGATCTCCAAGAAGCATCGAACTTACGGAGCAAGACTGTGTCCGACCCGCAAAGCTTCCCCATCGAAAAGATCCGCGTTCCCGAGATGAAGCGGAAAGCTCTCAAACCCGAGGTGGTTCAAGACATCGCGGGAAGCATTCTGGACATCGGACAACAGGACGCCATTCTCGTCCGGCGTGAGAAGGACCACTTCGTTCTGGTCGAGGGGCTTCATCGGTTGGAAGCGTGCAAGGCGCTCGGCGAACGCGCCATCATCGGACGGTTGATTTCGGCCGAGGCGGCACGTCAGACGCCGCACCCATCTCAAGCTGCAGACGCAGAACGCCAGAAAATGGAGCGGCTGAGGAAACTCCGCCTCGAAAAAGAGGCGGCGGAGCTTGCCGAAACGTCGAGAACCGCCTCCCAAGCGGAAGCTGCAACGCACAAGCGAGAGCACCCGAACAAGACGGTCGGGAGCAACCTCATCGCAGCATCGAAACAATCGCGCTCCGCGCATTCCGGATCGACACTCCGGACGTTGTCGGACTGGATCAAGCAACAAGAGCGCAGTGGCGGTCGATATTGACCATTCACCGCGCGACTGCTCTGCCTTACCTGCATTCCGATGTTCAATTCATTCAACGGCAATCCGTCAGGAGGATCAGCGCAGCATGATCCGCCGCGTCCGCGCGCGCTGCCGCTAATAACCACTCGACGTGGGAGACATACCAGGTTGCGGCGCAAGATTTGTTTCAGCTAGGTGAGTGGCGCACTATGTTCCTCGCAAACGGCCGACGGAGGAGACCACATGACCGGCGCCACAATCCGACTCACCATGGCCCAGGCCCTGGTGCGATGGCTGACTGAGCAGTTCACCGAAATCGACGGTGTTCGCGTGCCCCTGTTCGCCGGCGTCTTCGGCATTTTTGGACATGGGAATGTGACCTGCCTGTCCGAGGCGCTGGAGACGATGCAGGATCGTCTGCCCACCTGGCGCGGGCAGAACGAGCAGTCGATGGCGTTGGCGGCGATTGGTTTCGCCAAGGCCAAGCTCCGGCGGCAAATCATGATAGCCACGTCGTCGATCGGCCCCGGAGCCCTGAATATGGTGACGGCGGCGGGAACGGCCCATGCAAACCGCTTGCCGGTTCTTCTCATCGCCGGTGATACGTTCACCAACCGGCTGCCCGATCCGGTTCTCCAGCAGGCCGAGCATTTTGGCGACCCAACCGTCACTGTGAACGACGCGTTCAAGGCGGTCACCCGCTATTGGGATCGCATCACCCATCCGGCGCAGATCATCTCTTCGCTCCCGCAGGCCGTGGCCGCCATGCTCGATCCGGCCGACTGCGGCCCGGCATTCCTCGCTCTGCCACAGGACACCCAGGAGGTGGCATTCGATTATCCCGAGGTTTTCTTCGAACCTCGAACCTGGACCATTCCGCGTCCGCGTCCCGACCGCCGGAAACTCGCGGAAGCAGCCGCGCTGCTCAAGACCGCGAAGAAGCCGATCCTCATCTCCGGAGGCGGCGTGCGCTACTCGCTGGCAGGACATGTCGTTGCGGATTTTGCGGTCAAGCATGGAATTCCGATTGTCGAGACGGTCGCCGGCAAGGGCGCGGTGACCCACTATCACCCGGCCCATGCGGGACCGATCGGAATCATCGGCTCAACCTCGGCAAACGCGCTCGCAGCCGAAGCCGACGTGATCCTTGCGGTAGGGACACGTCTCCAGGATTTCACGACAGGATCATGGACTGCTTTCAGCCCGGACGCGCGCTTCATCTCGATCAACGCCGCCAGGTTCGATGCGGTGAAGCATCGCGCACTGGCGGTGGTGGGCGACGCGCTGGAGACGGTTACAGAGCTCGATGCGGAGCTCGGCGCCTGGCGCGTCGATCCAGCCTACATGGCGCGTGCTCAGATGCTCTTTAGGGAGTGGGACGCGCTGCTCGAGTCATTGCAAGCTCCCAGTAATGCAGCGGTGCCGACCTACGCGCAGATAGTCCAGGTCGTGAATGCGTCCGCCGGCGAAAGAGACACTTTGATTTCAGCCGCCGGGGGGCTGCCCGGCGAAGTGGCAAAAGGCTGGCGCGTCAAGGCGCCGAACAGCTTTGACCTTGAGTTCGGCTTCTCTTGCATGGGTTACGAGGTCGCGGCTGGTTGGGGCCATGCGATCGCCAATTCCGGTGCCGGCGGACTCGGCGGCACGCCGATCGTGATGGTCGGTGACGGCACCTATCTGATGATGAACTCCGACATCTACTCGACGGTCCTGAGCGGTCACAAGATGATCGTCGTGGTCTGTGACAATGGCGGGTTTGCGGTGATCAACCGATTGCAACAAGCCAAAGGCGTGCCAGGCTTCAACAATCTATTGACCGATTGTCGCGTTCAGAATCGCGACACCCCCCTCCACGTTGACTTTGCCAAGCACGCCGAGGCCATGGGGGCGGCTGCACGGCATTGCGAGAGCCTTGCCGACCTCGTTGCCGCGCTCGAATGGGCCAAAGGCAACGACCGTACCACCGTGCTTTCGATCGCCTCGGACGCGTATTCCTGGGTGCCGGGCGATGCCGACTGGGATGTCGGCGTACCCCAAATATCCTCGCGCGAGGCGGTTCGAAGCGCGCGCAAGCAGCAGGAAGATATCCGCGCGAAACAGCGCATCGGAGTTTGATGATCCATGAAGGCGAAACTTGGAATTGCGCCCATTGCCTGGTGGAACGACGATCTTGCCGAGCTGTCCGATGACGTGAGTCTGGAGGAGTGCTTGCGCCAGGCGAGCGTCGCCGGCTTTACGGGAATGGAGACCGGGCGGCGTTTCCCCATGAACATGGAGGAGCTCGGGCCGATACTCGCCCGATTCGGCATTTCCATCTGCGGCGGCTGGTTCTCCGGTCGGTTGCTCGACGGCGACATCGAACGGGAAAAGGACCGCGTTCGCGCCCAGATGGACTTCTTCATTGCTGCGAAGGCGCCCTGCATCGTCTATGGCGAAACTGCGCGCTCGATCCAGGGTGTTCGATCCGCGCCGCTCGATACCAAACCCAAACTTTCGGAGGAGGAGATCAAGGCATACGGACGCAAGATGACCGACTTCGCGGAGTGGTGTGCCGGGCAGAGAATGCCGATCTCCTACCATCATCACATGGCTGCGGCGATCGAAACCGAAGCTGAGCTCGACCTGCTCATGGCGAATTCGGGTGAGGCGTTACCGTTGTTGTTCGATGCTGGCCACATGGCTTTTGCCGGCGGCAACGTCTTGCGTGTCATCGACAAACATCATTCCCGCATCAGCCATGTGCACACCAAAGACGTCCGCGGCAGCGTTATCGACAAGCTCGACCGCAAACAAGAGAGCTTCCTCGACGCGGTGGTGAAGGGGGCGTTCACCGTCCCGGGCGACGGCTCGCTCGACTTTGCTGCGATCATCGACCGCCTCGCGTCCTATGGATACGAGGGGTGGTTCGTCGTCGAGGCTGAGCAGGATCCGAAGATCAGTCCCCCGCTCGAGATGGCCAGGAAAGGCCACGCGGAACTAATGCGTTTGATGGCGTCGGCCGGATACGAAGTCGTGCAATGAACCGGACGGACCGGATGGCGGCGTACTCGAAGAAGCGCTCAGCTCTCGCCCTGCCTTCGCGAATCATTTTGGCGCGAGGTTGGGAGTGGAGGTGAGATGAGCATCGGGATAGGGATCTTGATGCCGACGCGGCTCGGGCGCAGGCTGTTGCCTCCGAAGCGGCCGTCTTTTCGGATCCTTTAATCGTTAATCGCGTCGGATCAGATCGACGCGATCGTGATTGCATCGCCCGACGCCACACACGCTACGCTAACACGCGCTCGACGACTGGCTTTTTGAGGGGAAGACGCGATATCCTAGCGTTCGAGCCGTTCTACTTGCCGGTAACGGTTGGAATCCGCGGGTTGACGTCGTTTTTCTGTGGTCTCGCTGCCAGTGCTACCGTCAAGGGCTGGGCGAGGCACATAGGAGCAGCAAGTGAACGCGAAAACGTGTATTCATGCACGGGAGGAAATGGTGGCGATCAAATTCGCATTGCTCGGGTGCGGGCGCATTGGCGTCTTGCACGCCCGTAATCTTGCCAAGGCCGACGGAGCTCGCCTCGAGACCGTATTCGATCCAAACACAGCTGCCGCTGAAGCGGTCGCCAGAGCGCATGGCTGCGGGGTCTCCGCAAGCGTGCAGGATGCGATTAGTAGGGCCGACGCGGTTCTCATTGCGACGTCGACTGCAACGCATGCCGATCTGATCGAACTCGCGGCAAAGGCCGGCAAGGCGATTTTATGTGAGAAGCCGATTGATCTCAGTCTCGGTCGGGTGCGAGCATGCCGCAAGGCCATTGAAGGCTGCAACGTACCGATTCAGATTGGCTTCAATCGCCGCTTCGACCCCGGGCACCGAGCTGCGCGCGACGCTTGTGCCGCCGGCAAGATCGGAAAGCTCGAGCAGGTGATTATCACGTCGCGTGATCCCGGGATGCCGCCGCGAGATTACACTGCGGTCTCGGGCGGCATCTTCCGTGACATGACGATTCATGATTTCGACGTGGCTCGATTCATGTTGAACGACGAGCCGACAGAGGTCCTCGCGGCCGGCAGCGCGCTTGTTGATCCTACCATCGGACCGGATTTCGGCGACTACGACTCCGTTATGGTGATCATGCGCACTGCTGACGGAAAGCTGTGCCACATCAACAACTCTCGACGAGCCGCCTTTGGCTACGACCAGCGGATCGAGCTCTTTGGCAGCGATGGGATGGTCATCTCCGACAACAAGAAGGCGCATGAGCTGAAGTTTTACGGCTCGACCACAACTGAAGCGGCTGAGCCGTACCTCGACTTCTTTATCCAGCGCTACGCGGAGGCATATGAGGCCGAGATCGCGGCGTTCATTGCCGCCGTTCGCGACGCTACGCCGATCCAGGCGACTTTCGATGATGGATACCGCGCGCTCATGCTCGCGGAGGCGGCGGTCGAGTCCGCCAGGACCGGCAAGACGGTCGAGGTCTCTAATATCGCATGAAGTTGATCTTGCCTCCGGGCGTCGAATAGCAGCAGCGTCAAGCTACACAGGGTCTCACAGCCGAGCGTGCCAGAACCGACCGTTGGATAACGTGTATGACTTCGATGCTTGGGAAGATCGCGATTGTCACGGGCGGTACGCAGGGGCTTGGTGCTGCCATCGATACCTGCATCGCCAAGTAGTTCGGGACGGCTGCGGGTGAGAGAGCCTGGCCCGCTGATCGCCGTGCTGCTCGCTGGCGCCCTACCGCGCGAGCGGTTTAGTCCTGTGGCCCGTAGCCGACCTAGGCGCGGACGGGCGCAGATTGATTTTCGAGGCCCTAAGCTGCCTTCGCTCAAGCGAGCGCGATCAACCTACGCAACGACGATCCTGTGAGTCTCACGCCTGCATCGAGGAGGCTGTTCTATCCCGCTTCGTCGATCTGTTAGACCTGTTCCGACCCATTGTGCCTTTAGCGAGGGTGAACGCGACGCACTCCTGGATGTGGCGGGCGAGTACGTCCTTAGCTGTGCGGACGTCACGCTTGAGTGCACACTCGAGCAGCGCGCGATGCTCACGCGCGGTCACCTCGCCGCGGAAGACGACGGCAATGATCAGATACCGCAAGTATTTGTCGAAAACTGCCGAATGCGTGTCGAGTAGCACTTTCGAGCCACAGGCCGACAGCAGCGCGTGGTGAAATTCGAAATCGTAGCGCTTCCAGACGTCGGCGCCCGTGCGGTTGCCCGAGAGCATGCGCGCTTCGACGACAGAAAGCTTGTGGTGCGCGGCTACGACCCGCCCTTCCCAGTCCATATCTCCGCCGGCGAACGACGCCTCAAGGGCATGGCTCTCCAAAAGCTGGCGTAGGTTCGCCACCTCCCTGAAGTTCTGAACCGAGATGGGCGCCACCTCGAAGCCGCGCGCGCCTTCGGCAACGATCAGTCCTTCCGAAGTCAGCCGGTTCAGGAGCTCGCGTAGCGTGCTGACACTGACGCCGTAGCTTTCCTTCAGAGCGTCGAGCTTGAGCCTTTGCGAGGGCTCCAGAGTTCCAGCGATGATGTCGTCCCGGATCCGGCGATAGGCTTTCTCACCAGCCGTTTCGGCGGCAGTCCGGCGCTGGTCTACGTGCATCAATCACCTGATGATCAGCCATTCATATGATACTTACATATTTGACCATTGAACTGGCAATCGCAAGAGGGATAATTCGTCAACAGAAACCATAAAAGCACTTCCGGGAGGACTACCAATGACGATGTCCTATTCGCGCCGTCGCGTTTTGGCCGCCGGCGCCTCCATGCTCGCCGCCGCAACGATCATCCCGACTGCCGCGCGCGCCGCGACGAAGCTGCGCTTCAGCTCCGCCTTTACCGAGACCGACCTGCGGGCGCAGGCCTACAAGGAATTCGCCGCCGCAATCAAAGACCAGTTCGACTTCGAACCTTATTGGGGCAACACCCTGTTCAAGCAGGGCGCCGAGCTGGTCGCGCTCCAGCGCGACAATCTCGACCTGTGCAACCTTGCGCCCGCCGACATTTCCAAGCAGATCCCGGCCTGGTCGTTGCTGACTTCCGCGTTCCTCTTCCGCGACGCCGATCACATGGCGAAAACGTTCAAGAGCGACATCGGCAAGAGCTTCATCAAGATGGCCAAGGACCAGCTCGGCATCCAGGTCATCACGCCGGTCTATTTCGGCTCGCGCAGCGTCAACCTGAAGCCGGCGAAAGAGATCAAGACGCCCGCCGACATGGCCGGCATCAAGCTGCGCATGCCGCCAGGCGAGTTCTGGCAATTTCTCGGCGAGTCGCTTGGCGCCAACCCGACGCCGGTCGCCTACGCCGAGCTCTACACGGCGCTGCAGACGGGCACCGTCGACGGTCAGGACAATCCGGTCGTCGCCTCGAAGCTGATGAAGTTCGACGAGGTGACCACGCAGTTCGTCCTCACAAAGCACGTCATCGCTTACGACGTGATGGTCATCCGCTCGAAAATCTGGGACGCCATGAACTCAGCGCAGCAAGCGGCATTTCAGGCCGCCGCGGACAAGATGTCGGCGGAGAACATCAAGCGCTTCGACTTGCAGGAGGCCGAGACGCTCGAGTACTTCAAGAATGAGGGCAAGAAGGTCTACACGCCGGACGTGGCCGCCTTCCGGACTTACGCCCAGAAAAAGTACGTCGACAAGTACGGCAAGGATTGGCCGAAGGGCGCGCTCGAGGCCGTCAACGCGATCACGTGAGGCAAGCTTCCCTTCCGCGGACGATCGGTAGGTATTCCCGGTTCGGCCGTCTGCCATTGAGGCTTGCTCCGACACGCCCAGCCGAGAGAACACCGATGCATCCCCGTCTCACCGCCGTGGCGTACTGGCTCAGGCGCCGCGCAGAAAACGTTGCCGTGGCGTTGTTGGCGGTGATGTTTGGCACGTTCATCCTGCAGATCCTCTTTCGCTACGTTCTGAATGATCCACTCGGTTGGTCGGAAGAGCTCATCATCACCACTTGGCTGTGGACGGTATTGTGGGGAGCGGCCTTCACACTCAGGGAGACAGAGGAGATCCGCTTCGACATCATCTACTCGCAGATTTCGGAGCGGACGCGACGCGTCTTCACCGTCATCACTGCTCTCGCGCTCGTCCTGATGTACGCCATCTCGCTGCCTGCAGCCTACAGTTACGTCAGCTTCATGAAGGTCGAGCACTCGGCCTATCTGCGTATACCGCTCAACTGGATGTATTCGGTCTTCATCATCTTCACCGCCGCTTGTATCGTGCGCTACCTCTGGCTTGTATGGCGCGCCATCCACGGCAACAAGTCCCCCACGACTAATCCCGCGGAGCTTGGGGACTGACGATGATCATGTCCCCCTTCGCCCTCTGCATCATCAGCATCGTGCTGCTCGGCGCACTCGGGCTGCCGATCGGACATGCGATGATCGTCTCGTCGGTCTTCTATCTGCTGCTCATGGGCCAGGATCTCGGCACCGCCGCCGAGCAGATCCTCAACGGTCTGTTCAACAGCTACGTCCTGCTTGCGATTCCGCTGTTCATTCTCGCCGCTGACCTGATGAACATTGGTAGCCTGACCGACCGGCTGCTGCGGTTCTGTCTGGTGCTGGTAGGCCGTTATCGTGGCGGCCTCGGCCACGTCAACATCGTCTCCAACATGATCTTCGCCGGCATGTCGGGCTCGGCGATCGCCGACGCGGTCGGGATCGGCCGAATCATCATCGGCATGATGACCAAGGAGAACCGCTACCCGGTCGCCTATGCGGCGGCGGTCACCGCCTCCGCCGCCATAATCGGCCCGATCATTCCCCCATCGATTCCGATGGTGGTCTACGCGCTCGTTTCCGACACCTCTATTGGCTACCTGTTTCTCGGCGGCTTCGTGCCAGGAATCATGCTGGGCCTTGCCTTCATGGTGATGAACTCGATCATCTCGCGGCGGCGCAACTACCCGGTCGAACCGGCGATCCCGCTGAAGGAGATGCCACGAATCACGTTGCGCGCCTTCCCGGCGCTGATGCTGCCGGTGATCCTGCTCTTCGGCATCTATGGTGGTGTGATGACGCCGACAGAGGGCGCAGCGGCCGCCGCCTTCTACGCGCTGTTCGCCTCCACTGTGCTTTATCGCGCCGTAACCTGGAGGCAGCTCTACGAGACCATTTTGACCAGCAGCAAGGCTACGGCCTCGATTGGCATGCTGATTGCCGGCGCCATGATCTTTAACTACGTCGTCACGATCGAAAATGTTCCGGCATCGCTCGCACGCCTGATGCAGGGCCACGCCATGACCGCGCCAGTGTTCATGTTGGTCGTGAACGCCTTGTTGCTCATTCTCGGCTGCCTGCTCGAGGGCACAACGATACTCCTGATCATCGTTCCCATTTTCATTCCTACTGCGAAGGCGCTCGGCATCGATCTGGTGCACTTCGGCGTGGTGGTCGTCGTCAACATCATGATCGGCCTTTTGACGCCGCCTTATGGACTGTTGCTGTTCGTGCTGGCCAACATGACGAAGCAGCCGCTCGCGCGTATCGTGCGAGAGGCGGCGCCCTTCATCATCGCCTCTCTAATCGTGCTTGCCGTCATCACCGCCGTCCCCGATGCCGTGCTTTGGCTGCCGCGGCTGTTTGGCTACAAAGGCTAAAAATCATGCAGAATGCGATCTACGTCCTCAACGGACCCAACTTGAACCGTCTTGGTAAACGCGAGCCGGAGATTTACGGACGCACCACGCTCGCCGAAATCGAGGCGATGTGCCGCAAGGAAGCCGGCGATCACCCGCTTGAATTCCACCAGACCAACGCCGAAGGCCAGATGATCGATTGGATTCACGAGGCTACCGAGGACGGTGGCGCCGGCATCATCATTAACCCCGCCGGCTGGTCCTTCACCTCAATCGCGCTGATGGACGCGCTGAAGATGTTTTCCGGCCCGATGATCGAATTACACATCTCGAATATTCACCGCCGCGAGAGCCTGTATCACAACTCCCTGGTGTCGAAGGTCGCGACCTCGGTGATCGCCGGCCTAGGGGCCAGCGGATACCGGGTCGCCGTCGCCTCGATAAAGGAAATGCTGGGCTAACCGGCCGCCTAATCGGCCGGCTGGCAGAGCTGTTTTCAGGAGAATCGGCAATGGCGCTCAAGGGCAGAGCCTTCATGGCGATCTGGCACGATATCGAAGCCAGCGGCGAGGCGGAGTACAGCGACTGGCATACGCGCCAGCATATGCCAGAGCGGCTCGGCGTTCCGGGCTTTCTCGTGGCGCGTCGTGGCGTCGATTGGGATTTGACGCACCAACGTTGGTTCACACTTTACGAGACGCGGACGCTCGAAGTGCTGAGCTCCGACGATTACCGCGCGCGCCTCAACAATCCGACGCACTGGAGCAATCGCAACCAGCCGAACTTTCGCAATTTCGCGCGCTCGGCCTGCATTCTCTCCGCCAGCACGGGACGGGGGTTCGGCGGCGCAATGGCTACGATCCGGCTTAATATGGGCAAGGATGCTCTGGCTGCTTTCGAGGCGGCTGCCGACCGGTTGGCACATCGTATCGCTCTTCTCGACGGCGTCTGCGGTACCCATCTCGGCGTGGCCGCGCCGCAGACAACGCGCGTCAAGACACGAGAAAGCGAACTCCGCGCTTCGACTGGCGAGGACGTCTTCGACGCGGTCGTGTTGGTCGACGGTGTCGGCCGCCGTGAGCTGACCCGGGTGCTGCCCGACGTGCAAAAGCTCCTCCATGCGGCGCTGACCATTACGTCGCATGAGGCTGGCGTATACGATCTCGCCTATCTCCTGACAGCTGCGGACGTGGCGTGAAGATCGTCGACGGCGCAACAGGGGTGCTCGGCAGCGTCGGCGATCCGATCATGCAGGTACGCAATCCGGAAGTCTGGAGCGCGCTGTTCCGCGCCAATGGCGTGAATGCGCTCTGTATCCCCTTCCATGTGAGCCCGGGTGAGCTTCCGACGTTTTTTTGCGGGCCTACGTACGGTCCAGAATCTGCTCGGTCTGATCTTCACCAAACCGCACAAGCCGGGCCGCGGTTGGCTTGAATTAACAGCCATCAGGCTGGCACTCTCCTCGGGAAGCGACGGTCGAAAACCGAGGACGAGTGCTTAAGCACGCCGTTACCGCGGCCCACGCCGCCTATCGCTGCTCGAGCGCTCATGTCCTCGCACCCGGCAGTTGGGCCTGGGGCGTTTCGGCACCGGCTGCAACCGGTCCAGCGCGCTGTCGCAGCCGCAGGCTCGCCAAGCCGCGCGGGCACAGACAGAGAACCGCGACCAGGACGACGCCGAGTACGAGCTTGTCGCCATAGGCGCCAAACGAGGCAAAACTCTTTTGGGCGAGCAGCGTGGCGGTGCCGAGCAGCGGGCCAAGCAGGATGCGCCGCCCGGCCAAGATGACGCTGGTCAGCATCAGGACGAGAAAGTAGGTGTCGAACAGGTCGGTGCCGACATAGGCGCGTTGGAACGCGTAGAGCCATCCGGCCATGGCGCTAATCACGGCAGACAGCAGGAAGACCTGCAGCCGGATACGATTGCCGTCCAGGCCGCACATGGTCGCAAGCCGCGGGTTCATGTGCACCATCAGCGCCGCCTGTCCCAATCGCGACCGGCGAAAACGATGCACGATATAGATCGTGACCAGCAGCAGCGCGTAGGCATAAGGCCAGAATTGCGCGCTGCGGGCCGCGGTAAGCGCGAGCGGTCCAATCGAAAGATCCAGCGGCGGGATTCCGACGATCCCGTCCGAGCCGCCGAGAAAATCGGTATTCGCGGCGATGTTCATGCAGACCACGGTCGCCGCATAGGTCACGAGCGAGAATGCGAATTCCCGGGTTCGCAGCGTGATCAGGCCAAGCACGAGCGCGAGCGCAAGCGCGGCCAGTACGGCACCGGCGAGAGCGACCCAGGCTCCCAGACCATAGGTGACGGAGAGGATGGCCGTCGCATAAGCGCCGGTGGCGAAGAAGGCGACGTGAACCAGGCTGATCTCGCCGAGATCCGACAGCACGATATCGAGCCCATAGGACATCGCGGCAAAGATCGCGATCGCCACCAGCGTGTCATACACCAGCGACGAGCCGCCAAGCAGGCGCGGCAGGACGAAGCCGAGAACGATCAGCGCTCCGACCGCAAGCAGCCGCGCGTAAGGCTGCGCCAGCGTCATCGCGCAAAGCTCCCGGAGGCGGCGAGCTTGCCGGGCCGCAGCACCATAGCGGCGATCAAAAGCGCGAACACCGCAGCCGTGGTGTAGGCCGGCGAGACCAGCGCACCGAACAGCGCGGTGAAAACGCCGATTCCCAATCCCGCCACGTAGCTGCCGAGCACGCTGCCGATACCGCCGAGCACCACCACGACGAAAGTCATCACCACCTGATCAAATCCCATCGAGGTGAGGATCGGCGTTCGCGGCGCGACCAACGTCGCCGCGAACGCGACAGCCGCGCCCTCGAATGCGAAGATCCCCATATAGATGCGCGAGATCCGCATCCCGCCGAGCGCGGTGAGCTTCGGGTCCTCGGCCGCCATGCGAACGGCTGCACCGACCCACGTCCGATTCAGGATTAAGTAGAGCACGACGAACACGACGATCGTGGCCGCGACCAAGATGGCATCCTGCGCCGTGAACCAGATCGGACCGAAATGAAAACTGATCTGCTGGAACGGGCTCGCTAGCGTCTGCGGCTTCGGCCCGAACGCAAGGCCGGCCGCGCCCTCCAGCGCCTGGCCGAAACCCAGCGTAACGATCATCAAATTCACGAGATCCTGCGACAATGTCAGGCGCAGGAACAGCCGCTGCATGATGGCGCCGAGCAAGGCGCCGAACAGGACCGCACCGAATACGGCGACGAGATAAGGGACGCCGGTCGCGCTCATGATTCCCCACGCCACGAATGCGCCCAGCATATACATCTGACCATGGCCGAAATTCACCAATCGCGCCGCGCCGAGCAGCAGCGTCCAGCCTACTGCGACTAGCGCATAGGCATGCCCGATGATGATGCCGTTGATGAGTTGTTGCGCGACGTTCATCCGTGGCTCGCTCCGAGATAGGCCTCAATGATCCGTGGATCGTTTCTCATCTCGGCAACCGTACCGCTTGCCACCACGCGGCCCCGCTCGAGCAGATGCAGCACATCGGTCACCTCCATGGCCGCGTTGACGTTCTGCTCGACCAGCAGCACGGTGAGACCGCCTTCGACCAGCGTGCGGATAGTCTGCAGCATCGTCACGACCAAGCGCGGCGCTAGCCCGATCGAGGGCTCGTCGAGCAGCAGGAATTTTGGCGCCATGCGCAGCGCGCGGCCGACCGCGAGCATCTGCCGCTCGCCGCCGCTGAGCGAGCCGGCAAAATTGCTCCGCCGCTCGCGAAGCCGCGGGAAGAGCTCGTAAACGTCATCCACCGCATAGGCTTTGCGACCAGTCTCGCCCGACGGCCCCGCGACGGCGGTCAGGTTTTCCTCGACCGTCAGGCCCATGAAGACCCCGCGCCCTTCCGGGACCAGCTGGAGACCGCGCCGGACGTGCTCTTCCGGCGACAGGCTGGTGATATCTTCGCCGTCAAGCCGGATCGTGCCGGCGATGCGCGGCTCGGCTCGCGACCAGTTGGCAACGCCGTTGACGAGGGTCGACTTGCCAGCGCCATTGGCGCCGATGACGCCGGCGAGCGTGCCAGGCTCGACCACGAGATGCTCGATCATCACGACCGTGCTCGCGCCATAGGCGATGCGCAGGTCGCTGATCTCGAGCCGCGAACTCACGCCGCCCTCCCGAGATAGGCTTCCAGTACGCGCGGATCGGCCTGGATCTCGGCAGGCTTTCCTGCTGCAATGACCTGTCCGAGTTCGAGCACCACGACCTCGTCGGCGATCGACATCAGGAGATCCATGTGATGCTCGATCAGAACGACGGCAAATCCCTCCGCGCGCATCCGCTCCAGCAGGCCGCGCAGCGTGATCATGTCCGGGCCACCGAGGCCCGCCGCGGGCTCGTCGAGCAACACCACGCGCGCGCCCGGCGCCGCGGCGAGCGCGATCGAGAGCATCCGCTGCGTGCCGTAGGAAAGCTCGCCCGGCAGTCGGTGATGGACGGCTTCCGGGACATGGTAGTTCAGCAGATGACGCCGCGCCTCGGCCTCGATCCCGCGCCGTTTCCGGCTCTCCGCCCAGGGCGCCAGGACCGATTGCGCCAGCCGGCTCGGCCGGTTCTCCAGCAACGCGCCGGCCATGTTCTCGAGCACGGTCATGCCGCCGAAGAAGGCGTTCTGCTGGAACGTGCGGCGCAGCCCCGCGCGCGGCAGATGATGTGCCGGCGCACGCGTCACGTCGCGACCGTCGAGCTGCAGGCTGCCGCCATGGCTCACCATGTTGGTGGCGGCCATGAAGCAGGTGCTTTTTCCTGCCCCGTTTGGTCCGATGATGCCGAGGATCTCGCCTGCGCGGACCGACCACGACATCTCCTTGAGCGCCTGGAAGCCGCCGAACCGGACCGAGAGGTTCTGGACCGCGAACAGCGGCGCGTCAGCTTTCGACGACAATCTTGCTGTCCTTCACCGTGAAGACGAAGTAGCGATGCGCCAGCTGGCCGCTGGCG
This sequence comes from Bradyrhizobium sp., assembly GCF_049798375.1. Classification (GTDB taxonomy): domain Bacteria; phylum Pseudomonadota; class Alphaproteobacteria; order Rhizobiales; family Xanthobacteraceae; genus Bradyrhizobium. The sequence continues at coordinate 6,551 of NZ_JBARGP010000500.1, read as the reverse complement.
TCGAAGCGCGCGGTGCCGAAGATGGTGCCGGGAATTTCCTTGCCGCGGATCGCGCCGGCAACGGCCTTGCGCTCGAGGCTTTTTGCTGACTCCGCCGCCTTGGCCCAGACCTGCAGCGCTGCTCCGGCGAGCGCCATGTACTTGTCCGGCGTCGTCTTGAACTGCTTCTGCATCTGCGCCACGAAGCGCTTGTTTTCCGGATCGCTCGCGAACGGCTCGGAGTTCGGGAAGTAGATATCAGCGCTGTAAAGGCCGTCGGCCGACTTGCCTGCCGTCTCGATCACGCTCGGGCTCACCGTACCGACCGCGCAGACCAGCGGCGCGCTGACCTGGGCCTGGGCGTATTGCTGCAGGAAGGCCGGCAGCCCTGCCCCCTCATTGGCATTGATGCTGATGACCAAGTCCGGCTTGGCATCCCGGACGCTCGTCGTCTCGACCCGGAAGTCGGTCTGGGCGAAGGGGAATTTCTGCGTGCTGGCGATGGTGAGGTCGAGGCCCGCCTTCTTGAACTCGGCCTCGATGCCCTGCTGGGCGCCGTTGCCGTAGGCGTCATTCTCGGTCACGAACACGACGCGCCCCGTCTTCATGCGGCCACTGACATATTTCGCGATGATCGCCGCGTCCTGCGCATTGGCACTGTTGAGCCGGATGGCGAGCGGATTCGACGCGCTGGTCAGGATGGTGTCGGCCTTCGAGATCATGGTGATGTCGAGCACATCGGCACGCGCCAGCACCGACTGCATCGCCAGCGTCACCGGGCTGTTCCAGCCCTCCAGCACCACGGAGGCGCCGGCGGATGCGAGCTCATTCGCCTTCGCGACGCCGATGGCCGGCGTGCTCTCGTCGTCGCGCACCAGGATTTCGAGCTGCCGGCCGAGCACGCCGCCGCCCTCGTTGATCAATGTCGCCATGGCCTGCACGGAATTGGCGACATCCTGGCCCTGGCGGCCTGCACCGCCGCTGAGCGGAATGATGACGCCGACCTTGATCGTATCGGCGGCTGACGCCGAAGACACGAGCGATGAAGCAGCAATCCCGGCCAGAACCGTCCTGCGCGTCAGCATGGTGTTATCTCCCTTTTGATCTTTTCTTACTCTTGTTAGCTCTCTGTACTTCTGATTTTTTGGTGCTTACGATCAACTACAAAATTCTTCTTCTTGCAGTTTTCTGGAGACGCCAATGGCAGTCAAAGGCACAGTGTTGGTCGCGGGCGCGGGCGGCTTGGTCGGACGCGCCGTGATCGACCACTTCCTCGGCGAGCGTGATTTCGATGTGATCGCGCTGTCGCGCACGCCGCCAAGTCCGGCGACGGGCGCGCGCCATATCGGCGTCGACCTGACCGATGCTGCGGCCTGCCGCGCCAAGCTCGGCGAGATCAGAAACCTGACCCACATCGTCTATGCGGCGCTCTTCGAGAAGGCTGACCTTACGCAGGGCTGGCTCGACGCCGACCAGATCGCCACCAACCTCGCGATGCTGACGAACCTTCTGGACGCGATCGAGCCCGGCAATCCCACGCTGCATCACATCTCGCTGCTGCAAGGCGCCAAGGCCTATGGCGTGCATCTCGGGCAGATCCCGGTGCCGGCCCGCGAGAGCGCGCCGCGGCACATCCATCCGAACTTCTATTGGGCGCAAGAGGATTTCCTCGCCGCGCGGCAGGCCGGCAAGGCCTGGAGCTGGACAATCTTCCGGCCGCAAGTCGTGTTCGGCTTCGCGCAGGGCAGCATGATGAACATGGTCACCGCCGTCGGCGCCTATGCTGCGATCAGCCGTCAGCTCGGCCTGCCCCTGGTCTATCCGGGCATTGGCAGCCGCGTGACCGAAGCGACCGACGCGCGCCTGCTGGCACGCGCGATCTCTTGGGCGGGCCGCTCGTCCAACGCAGCCAACCAGACCTTCAATGTGACCAATGGCGACGCTTTGACGTGGGAGAATTTGTGGCCCGTCATCTCCAGCGCCTTCGCGATGCCGATCGGGCTGCCGCATCCGATGCCGCTCGCCCGCATCATGCCTGGGCACGCCGCGACCTGGGCCGCGATCGTCGCACGTTATGGGCTGCAGGACATCACGCTCGACAAGCTCGTCAGCGGCTCCTGGCAATTCGCCGATTTCGCATTTTCGCGCACGCACTCGACGTCGTCGCTGCTCAGCACCATCAAGATCCGTCAGGCCGGCTTCGCCGATTGCATCGACACCGAAGCTTCGCTGGGCTGGTGGCTCGGCCGCATGCAGGAGCTGCGCTACCTGCCGCCGCCAGAGGCATGACAGCTGCCGGGTCAGGCCCACGCGCGTCGCTCCCTTATTTCATTGTATGAAATTAATATTCAAAATATCCTATGCCCTTCTTTGACGATTGCAACAGCAATGTCGGCGCGGCTTTTTCTCGCGAGGACTTCCGATCCATGCCTTCGTTTGAGCCTGTCACAGCGGCGGTGCGTGTTCTCGACGTTCTCTTGGCGGTCAATCGGCTGAAAGAGGCAAGCCTCGCCGATTTGTTCCGCGAAACGGGATTGAGCCGACCGACCATCGTCCGCATGCTGGAGACGCTCGCTCATACCGGCCTGATCACGCGGCATCCGGCCAGCAAGCTCTATATGCCGACGGGCCGGACGCTGGAGCTCAGCAGCGGCTATCAGAAGCATGACGAGATGGCGCTGGCTGCCGCGCCGATCCTGTCCAGGCTGCATCAGCTTCTGCAATGGCCCTCCGACGTCGCCGTGTTCGATCAGGACGCGATGGTGATGGCCCGCACCAGCCGCGTCGAAGGTGCATTGCATTTCAACCGCAGGCCCGGCTATCGCGCGCCGCTGCTCGGCACCTCGCTCGGCCAATCCTTCCTCGCCTTCTGCGATGCGACGACGCGCGACAAGGCGATCGCCGCACTCCATGGCTCCAAGGATCCATGGAACGAGATTCTGCAGCGGCCGAACGATCTGCGCCGCCGGCTGGAGACGATCCGCCGCAACGGCTATGCGACCATGGACAAGGACTACTCCAGCATCTCCTACAACGGCGTCGCCTCCGCGGTCGGCGTGCCGGTGCTGCTGGGTGGTATCGCGATCGGCAGCCTGAACCTGATGTATCTGCGCAACTCGATCGATGAAGCCGGCGTGGTCAGCCGCTTCCTGAAACCGCTCCGCGCCGCCGCCGTTGATATCGCCGACGCGCTCTCCACGATGCGCGGCGGCGCCGGCAGCGCCTGAGATCGCGGCACGACGTTCGGCATCGGCCCCGTCGAATGATCGACGTGCGCATTGTCCACTGGACCTGTCAAACAGCGAAGGCATGGCTCCGCGCTCTCGCAGCGCTTCACGCCCGAGTCCTGTGTCAATCGAACCCTCCTGAGTGAACAGAGGGCGCAGGGAAGACCGGGCATCGGCCGGTGCCCATGGTCCGCGTGCAACAAAAAGCACGCGGCAGAACCACAGGCTCAGCCAGGCGTACCCGGCCTTCCCTGCGCGACGGTTTGAACGGCTTATACGCGCTCTTCCCGGGACCGGCTTGTTTGCCCCCGTCATCGGCGGATCATCACCGCCAACTTGGCCTCAGCACCGGGAGGCCAGAACCACGCGACTTCACCGTCGCACCGGTCTGTTCGTCCGCTTGATCAGATCAAGCTGCAAACCAGCGCGCCCATCGCATCGCTGGCTCAACCTTCGTGACGATCGCGAAGCGCCCCTCCTGTGAGCCGGGACGCCGAGAAATGTGGACTTGATTTGCCCGACGGCACAAGCGGTGCCGCGTGCGACAAACTGGCACGACGGGCAACTTGCACAATGCTCTTATGCGCGGATTGCCCGTCGTGCAGCGCCGGCGCTGCCTGGCATCAGGGCGCGAAATTCAGCTTCAGGCCCGGCCGTGCCCAAGGCACGCTGACGAGCTGGCCGACGCCTGAGAGCGTGATGTAAGCGGTCTTCTTGTCGGCGCCGCCGAAGCAGATGTTGGTGGTGTACACATCCGGCATCGCGACCTGCTCCACGAGCCGTCCTTCGGGCGATATCACGGTAATCGCACCGGTCATCAAGGTCGCAACGCAGATATTGCCGCTGCTCTCGACCGCAAGGCTGTCGTAGCGCTGATAGCCGGCCTGGTTGAACAGGAAGCGGCCGCCATTCGGCGACGGAAATGCTTGCCGCGCGATCCGTCCGGGCTCGGCGAGATCGAACGCCCAGAGCCGACCACCCTCGGTCTCGGCGACGTAGAGCGTTCTTTCGTCCGGCGAGAGGCCGATGCCGTTCGGCGTCAGGATCGGATGAACGACCTCGACGATGAAGGAGCCATCCGCCTTCGCGTAGTACACGCTGCCCTGGTCGCGGTCGCGATGCCGCGTCTTGCCGAGATCGGTGAAGTAGAACCCGCCGGCGCGATCGAACACGATGTCGTTCGGTCCCTTCAGCCGCTCGTCACCGCAGCGATCGTAGAGCAGCTCCGATTTGCCGGTGCGCGGGTCGACGCGCTCGATCCGCCCGCTCGTGTAGCTTGCCGGCGTGCCGATCGGCCTGATCATGCCGGGCTCCTCATGCCAGGCAAAGCCACCATTGTTACAGACATAGAGGCAACCGTCGGGGCCAAGCGCGAGTCCGTTAGGACCGCCGCCGAGCTCCGCGATGGCGAAGGTCCTGCCATCGGGCCCGACGCGCGTGACCGTGCCGCGCGCAATCTCCACTACGGCGATCGTGCCGTCTTCCAGGACAACGGGCCCTTCCGGAAACCGCAGGCCTTCCGCCACCACCTTCACGTCGACCATGTCGCTGCCTTCCCTTTTGATCCGTTCGTTTGTGCCCGGCGCGGCTCGGATCAAGCCGGCAGGTTGGCTATTCATATCGGCCGGCCTTGCCGCGATCTCAGCAGCCCTGGGCGATCTCCCAGCCGCGGCGCGCCAGGCGACGGAATTTGCCGCCGGCGACATTCACGGCATTCGCATCGGACGCATTGCCGTCGAGCGCACGCCGGTAGATGCCGGCGACGATCGCAGCCCAGCGGAACAGCGAGAACACGACGAAGACATCGAGATCCGCAGGCATCGGCCTGCCTGCTGTGGCGCTGTAGGCGGTCACGAATTCTGCTTCGCTCGGCAGCCCCGGCACGTCGACACCCAGCAGCCCCTCCTCCTCGGGCCGGGTCCGCCAGGCAAGACAGCAATAGGCGAGATCCGCCAAGGGATGGCCGAGCGTCGACAGCTCCCAGTCGAGTACGGCGCGCACCTCCGGCTCGATCGGATGAAAGATGAGGTTGCCGAGCCGGTAGTCGCCGTGAACGATCGTGGTCTCGTCCGCGAGCTTGGGCGCACGATCGGACAGCCACGCGATGAGATTGTCCATCGCCGGCTCGGGTTCGAGATTCGCCGCACGATATTGCTTGGTCCAGCGATCGATCTGGCGGCCGACATAGTTGCCCGCGCGTCCGAAGTCTCCAAGCCCGACCACATCAGGCTTGAGCCGATGCAGGCGGCCAAGCACGCGCGCCATATCGAGGAATGCCGCGCGGCGATGCGCAGGATCGACATCGGGCATGCGGCGATCCGAATAGATGCGGCCCGGCAAATAGTCCATGATGTAGAATGGTGTGCCGATCACACCGGGATCATCGCAGAACAGCCAGAGCCGCGGCACCGGCACGTCGGTCCCGGTGAGCGCGCTCAACACTCTGAACTCCCGATCCACGGCATGCGCAGAAGGCAGCAACATCCCGCCAGGCTTTTTCCGCAGCACGTAGCCACCGGCCGAGGTCTGCAGATGAAATGTCGGATTCGATTGACCGCCCTGGAATCGGCGGATCACGCAGCCGCTCTCCGCACCCGGAACACGTCCCGCGAGATAGCCGGTCAGCGCCGCTTCGTCGAAGCGGTGGTTCGGCAACATCGGCACCAGCGCCGGCGCACTCGCCGCTGACACGGCATCAGTCATGACCGCGCTCCAAGCAACGCCGCAAAGCCGACGCACGATCTCTCGCATAAGTCATGGCCAAGTTACTTTTCACGCGGTGAAATATCATTTCAGTGATATTGGCATCGAAGAGGCGAACTGTAAACGTGCGCCGAAATGCCTGTTGTCCCTCTCGCGACACGCCCCTCATCGAAGCAATCTGCAATGGTGCCTCCGCGCCTCTGCTGGAGGGACCCGAGACGTGCAGCGGCTTGGCAGTCGCGCGTTATGGCGCTGAGACTTCCGGTGATCGCCGGGTGCGTCACGTTGAACCTACCCCGAGCCGCTGCAACGCGGGTCGCCATAAAGAAATAGAGAGCTACCGTGAGCAGTGTGACGATTGCGGTATAGTACGGCATGATCTTCCCTCCTCTGCGAGTTTGTGCGGACGAAGCCAGCGCCGCCCCCAGTCCGGCCTATCGAAAACATCGCGCATCTCGGCACAAAGTGTTTAGCTGGCGGTGCTCAAAAAGCTGACGTTCGCGCCAAGCTGTGACGTGGCCAGCTTCTGACCCGAAGCGGACGTGTAGCCCTGGATAGCAGCGTGGCTGCCGGATCTCACGCAGATGCTGGCCGATGCGCAACGTAAGAGGTCCGAACGCCCGGTTCGAAACCACACCCCTC
>NZ_JBARGP010000499.1:0-1833 GCF_049798375.1 Bradyrhizobium sp. | reverse complement strand
AGCAAGGCATTACGATCGACGTCGCCTATCGTTATTTCGCAACCGAACGGCGCAGCTTCATCGTCGCCGACACGCCTGGCCACGAGCAGTATACCCGCAACATGGCGACCGGCGCCTCCAAGGCCGAGCTCGCGGTGGTGCTGGTCGACGCCCGCAAAGGCATTCTGGGGCAGACGCGCCGCCATTCGCTGATCGCTGCGATGCTCGGCGTGAAGCACATCGTGCTCGCGATCAACAAGATCGACCTGGTCAGCTTCGATCCAGTGGCCTTTGAGCGGATCGTCACCGATTACGCGGCCTTCGCCGGCTCGCTCGGCTTCGCTTCCGTCGTCGCGATCCCGATCTCCGCACGTCATGGCGACAACGTGGTCCGCATCTCGGCGAATACGCCGTGGTATGACGGCCCTGCCCTGCTCGATTATCTGGAGACGGTCGAGGTCGCACGCGACGCGGTCGACCGTCCGCTCCGGTTTCCGGTGCAGTGGGTCAACCGGCCGAACCTCGATTTCCGCGGCTATGCCGGCACGGTGGCTTCGGGCGTGATCCGCGCCGGCGATCCGATCGTGGTCGCCGGCTCCGGCCGGGCCTCACGGGTGAAGCAGCTCGTCACCTATGACGGCCCGCGCAATGAAGCTTGCGCCGGCGATGCGGTGACCGTCGTGCTCGAGGACGAAATCGACGTGGCGCGCGGCGATCTCCTGGTCAGCCCGCAGGCCCGTCCCGAAGTCTCCGATCAGTTCGCTGCGCATCTGATCTGGATGGACCAGCACGCGCTGATTCCCGGCCGCTCCTATCTGGCGCGCATCGGCACCAGGACCACGCCGGTCACGGTCACCGCGATCAAGTACCGGATCGACGTCAATACGCGGGAGCATCTGGCGGCGACCACGCTCGCGCTGAACGACATCGGGCTGTGCAATCTGGCAACCGACAGTCCGGTCGCTTTCGATTCCTACGAGGCCAATCGCGCGACCGGCTGCTTCATCATCATCGACCGCTACAGCAACACCACGGTCGGCGCCGGCATGATCAGCTTCGGCCTGCGCCGCGGAACCATTGTACACTGGCAGCCGCTCTTGATCGGCAAGGTCGAGCGCGCCATGCTGAAGCAGCAGCGGCCGGCGATCCTGTGGTTCACCGGCCTGTCGGGCGCCGGCAAGTCGACCGTCGCCAACCTGGTCGAGCAGAAGCTCCACGGCGCCGGTGGCCATACCATGCTGCTCGACGGCGATAATCTGCGTCACGGCCTGAACCGCGATCTTGGCTTCACCGAGGCCGATCGGGTCGAAAACATCCGCCGCGTTGGCGAGGTGGCGAAGCTGATGACTGACGCAGGGCTGGTGGTGCTGTGCTCCTTCATTTCGCCCTATCGCGCCGAGCGCGAAATCGTGCGCAGTCTGGTGCCTACAGGCGATTTCATCGAGGTCTTCATCGACACGCCGATCGAGGAGTGCGGGCGGCGCGATCCCAAGGGTCTCTACGCCAAGGCCAAGGCCGGCACGATCAAGAATTTCACCGGCTTCGACGCGCCCTACGAGCCGCCGGGAAATCCCGAGCTGCATCTGACGACGATGGGCAGGACCGCCGAACAGCTCGCCGACTTGATCGTCGCCGAGCTGCGGCTGCGCGGGATCGGTCATTAGGCGAAGTGTTGCTGGCCGGTGACACCGGGACCTCGGAGCGACGTCTTCTCAGCTCGCTTTGCCTGTTCGCATGATGATGCTCATCCCATAAGCAGGCGGATGGCACATGTGGCAGCTTTCACACAGCCGGAATCAGAAAACACGGATAGGCTGTCGCAGTACAGTCATTCACGTTTTCTAAAATCGGGCG
>NZ_JBARGP010000498.1:0-1532 GCF_049798375.1 Bradyrhizobium sp. | reverse complement strand
TCCGAGCATTTGCGCCAGCTCAACGAGGGCGCCAAGACGTTCGGGTTGGATGGATGAGCAGGGTGGTCCCTGCGGTCAGGAATTCTGGATGACACGCAAGCAAAGGCGATTGACCATCATCGGCGGCTCGCTCGCCGTGCTCGCGGTCGCAGCCGCGCTGGTCCTCAACGCGCTGCGCGACTCGATCGTGTTCTTCTCGACCCCGAGCATGGTGGCCGAGAAGCACATCGTTCCGGGCCAACGGTTTCGGCTCGGCGGCATGGTGGAGAAGGGCTCGCTGGTGCGCGGCGCCGATCTCGCTGTGACCTTCGCGGTGAGCGACGGCGCTGCGAAGCTGCCAGTCGCCTACAAGGGCATCCTCCCCGACCTGTTCCGCGAGGGGCAGGGCGTGGTCGCGGAAGGGGCCATCGATACCGCGGGTGTTTTCGAAGCCGACACCGTGCTCGCCAAGCATGACGAGACCTACATGCCCAAGGACGTCGCCGATGCCCTGAAGAAGCAGGGCCATTGGAAGGACGATTACGGCAAGCAGGCCGCGCCGAACAGACCGGGCCCGGTCTCGATGCGCGTAGATGACAACAAAGCCATCGCCGAGAAGACCGCCGACGGAGCCACGCAGTGATCGCAGAGACCGGACATTATGCGCTGGTGCTGGCGCTGGGACTGGCGCTGATCCAATCGACCATCCCGATGATCGGCGCGCGCCTGCGCGATCCGGTGCTGATGAACGTGGCGCGCTCCACGGCGCTGGCGCAGCTCTTGTTCGCGCTGACCTCGTTCGCGCTCTTGGTCACCTTGCATGTGACCTCGGATTTCTCGGTCGCCAATGTCTACGAGAACTCGCACTCGATGAAGCCGCTGATCTACAAGATCACCGGCGTCTGGGGCAATCATGAGGGCTCGATGCTGCTGTGGGTGTCGATCCTGGCGCTGTTCGGCGGCCTAGTCGCGGCCTTCGGCAACAATCTGCCGCTGTCCTTGCGTGCGCGCGTGCTCAGCGTGCAAGCCTGGATCGCCAGCGCGTTCTATCTGTTCATCCTGATCACCTCGAACCCATTTGCGCGGCTCGCCAATCCGCCGCTCGAGGGCCGTGATCTCAATCCGGTGCTGCAGGACATCGGCCTCGCGGTGCATCCGCCGATGCTCTATCTCGGCTATGTCGGCTTCTCGATCTCGTTCTCGTTTGCGGTCGCGGCCCTGCTCGAGGGCCGCATCGACGCCGCCTGGGCGCGCTGGGTGCGGCCATGGACCCTGATGGCCTGGATCTTCCTCACGCTCGGCATCGCGATGGGCTCCTACTGGGCCTATTACGAGCTCGGCTGGGGCGGCTGGTGGTTCTGGGACCCGGTCGAGAACGCCTCGCTGATGCCCTGGCTCGCCGGCACCGCGCTGCTGCATTCGGCGCTGGTGATGGAGAAGCGCAACGCGCTCAAGGTCTGGACCATCCTGCTGTCGATCCTGACCTTCTCGCTGTCCTTGCTCGGCACCTTCCTGGTGCGCTCGGGCGTCCTGACCTCGGTCCATGCCTTCGC
>NZ_JBARGP010000497.1:0-23203 GCF_049798375.1 Bradyrhizobium sp. | reverse complement strand
CCAGCGACCAGGCTTGGCAAGGACCCGCTTGGCAGGGACCATCTGCCAGGCCGGGATCTCAAGAAAAATTCGTGGTGCAAGCGGCCGGGACTGCGGCGCAAATGCCCTGTTTCGGGGCAGTTGCAGGCCGCTGTTCTGCGGTTTCCGATATTGTATTGAGCCCTGCGCCCCGCTATGGAGCATGACCCGCGGTCGACGCCGCATGGCCGGGCCGAGACACGAATTAGCCAGAAGGGGTTTTCATGAAGAACGCCAAAGACGTCCTGAAAGCGATCAAGGACAACGACGTCAAATACGTCGACCTGCGTTTCACCGATCCGCGCGGCAAGTGGCAGCACGTGACGTTCGACGTCGGCATGATCGACGAGGACATCTTCGCTGAAGGCACGATGTTCGACGGCTCCTCGATCGCCGGCTGGAAGGCGATCAACGAATCCGACATGTGCCTGATGCCCGATCCGGTCACGGCGACGATCGATCCGTTCTTCGCGGAAACGACCATGATCATCACCTGCGACGTGCTCGAGCCGACCACCGGCGAGCCGTACAACCGCGACCCCCGCGGCATCGCCAAGAAGGCCGAGGCGATGGTGTAGTCGATGGGCGTGGGCGACGCCGTGTTCGTCGGCCCCGAGGCCGAGTTCTTCGTGTTCGACGACGTCCGCTTCCAGACCACCCCCTACAACACCGGCTTCAAGCTCGACTCCTCGGAGCTGCCGACCAACTCCGACACCGAATATGAGGGCGGCAATCTCGGCCATCGCATCCGCACCAAGGCCGGCTACTTCCCGGTGCCGCCGATGGACTCGGTGCAGGACATGCGCTCGGAAATGCTCGGCGCGATGTCCAAGATGGGCGTCAAGGTCGAGAAGCATCACCACGAGGTCGCGTCCGCCCAGCACGAGCTCGGCATGAAGTTCGACACCCTGACCCTAATGGCCGACCAGATGCAGATCTACAAATACTGCATCCACCAGGTCGCGCACATCTATGGCAAGACCGCCACCTTCATGCCAAAGCCGGTCTATGGCGACAACGGCTCGGGCATGCACGTTCACCAGTCGATCTGGAAGGACGGCAAGCCGGTGTTCGCCGGCAACAAATATGCCGACCTGTCGGAGACCTGTCTGTCCTACATCGCCGGCATCATCAAGCACGCCAAGGCGATCAACGCCTTCACCAACCCGACCACCAACTCCTACAAGCGTCTGGTGCCGGGCTATGAAGCGCCGGTGCTGCTCGCCTACTCCGCGCGCAACCGCTCGGCCTCCTGCCGCATCCCCTACACCGCTTCGCCGAAGGCCAAGCGCGTCGAGGTGCGCTTCCCCGACCCGCTCGCCAACCCCTATCTCGGCTTTGCCGCGATGCTGATGGCCGGCCTCGACGGCGTCAAGAACAAGCTCGATCCGGGCCCCGCGATGGACAAGGATCTCTACGACCTGCCGAAGGAAGAGCTGAAGCAGATCCCGACCGTCTGCGGCAGCTTGCGCGAGGCGCTGGAGAATCTCGACAAGGACCGCACCTTCCTCAAAGCCGGCGGCGTGTTCGACGACGATTTCATCGACAGCTACATCGCGCTCAAAATGACCGAGGTCGAGCGCTTCGAGATGACCCCGCACCCGGTCGAGTTCGAGATGTACTACTCGGGCTAAGGCCTGAGCAAAAACGGCGGATCATACGCAAACGACGAAGGCGCCTCGCGAGAGGCGCCTTTTTCGTCGGATCAGGCGCAGCCGTAACCCATCTTACGGGCCAGTTGTAGCCCACGTGAGCGAAGCGACACGCGGGATTGCCCTCCAGGGCCCCGGGTATCGCTGCGCTCACCCGGGCTACCGGACTGGATCGCACCGCAGAGAGCGACGCGTCACAGCTCGGCCTTGGCGACCGTCGCGGAACTCCAGAGCGAGCCGGGATTGGCACGATCGGGATAGAGCGCCAGCATCTGGTCGTAGAGCTCGCGGGCGGTCTTCGTTGAATCGTTCAGCCGGATGAAGTCGCGGATGTATTGACGCGTCTGTTCGACAATCTGCGGATTGTCGTCATTGGTGGGAATCTTGTGTCCCGCAACGACCGCCGACGGCTTCAAGGCGTCAATCTTGTCGAGCGCGGCGATCCATTCCAGTCGGGTGCGCCGGTTCGATTCGTTGAGGAACGGATGAATGCCGTTGTAGGCGGCGTCGCCGGCCGCAACCAATCCGATCGAAGGGACGTGCAGGCAGGTCGAGTCATCGGTGTCCGTGTGCCCGACCCTGATAACGACGAGCTTGTTTCCCTCCAGGTCGATCTCATCGCCCTGCAAGGGGTCGGCGACAGAAATTACGTCCGGAATTTGGCCCGGAAATAGCTTGCGCCATCGACCATTCAACTTCTCCGGCGTGATCTGAAGCTTCATTCTCGCGACAACCTCCGGTGTTGCCAATGCCTTCACGTCCGGAAAGCGGTCCTGTAGGATCTTCAGTCCGAAAAAATGGTCTCCGTGCGTGTGCGTGACGTAGATCGCCTTCAGCGTCTTTCCGCTTGCGACGATGGCATCCGCCAAACCCTTGGTTTGATCCACTGTCAGGAAGGTATCGACGAGGATGGCGTCGCGTTCGCCGTAGATCAGCGTCGAGGAATTGGCGACCCACATCAGGGATTCCTTGCCCGGCGGCACATCGCGGTTGAGCCCGGGGCGCGTGACGGTAAAGACCTTGTAGTTCAACGGGGACGTATCGCTCTTCGACTGCGCTCGCGCGGGACCTTGCATTGCAGGAAGCAAGGCAAGAGACGCCAACTTGATCATATCACGCCGGTTCATCTCAAACTCCGTATGCGAGGACATATTACCGGGGATGACGTTCATTCGCGGTCGATTCGCGAAGCGATAGGCCGAAGACGTCGCATCGACAAAGGCGCCACCCGGAACGGAGCGGCGCCCTGCATCAACTCATAGCCCGACTACGCACCGGCTACTCCCGGCGTGAAGGCGAGTGCGACCGGTAGTTTTTCCTGCAAATCGTACGGACTGGCCTTGTTGTCCTTGACCCATCGTTTTTCGGCGTGGGACTCGAAAGGTGGAGGAATTTCGCCCTGAAGCGACCAGAGATCTGCCGGCAACTCGTCGATGGTCACCTCCCAGTCATATCCTCGGTCTTTGACGAAGGGCGCGATCAACTGGTCGACCGCCTTCACCCACCATTCCCGGAGAATCGGGCCCGGCAAGGTCCTGGCCATGTGATCGAGCTTGAAACGAACGAATTTGTCGTTCGATACACCGCCGACATAGACCGCGTCAGCGGCGACCTCCTCGAAGATCATCACGACATAGAATTTCGGGATCGGAATCCGTGCGTACATCGCCGTAACCGTTTCGGCGAATGTCTTCTTGTCCTGAGCCGAGTAGGCACCGACGGGATGATAGACCTTCCACAAAGGCATGATGTTTCTCCTATGAGATTGAACGTCGATGGCGAACCCGGCGTCGGCATTGGCTGGGTTGGCCGGCAATGCCGACGCAGCGGCATTGAATTACGATCATAATCCAACTATTGTTTCGCTGGCGTTTCAAGAAGCAGCGGTCGCGCTACGGTTGAATTGAAGCTGGCCTGTCCCGTCGGATCAGATCGTGGCCCGACGAAGCGGCTGCATCGGGCCACGAAGGGCGGCCTGCCTGTCAGTTATTCGAGGAAAGTGAGCGCCTGCCGGACGAAGTCGGCGTGGTACTGGAAGATGGCGCCGTGCCCGGCGTCGGGGAAAATACTCAACTCGGCATTCGCCAGCCGGCGGGCGAGTTCGAACGAGTTTGATGTCGGCACCATCACATCGTCATCGCCATTGGCGACCAGCACCGGGTGCTGCACCGTCTGCAGCGAGGTCGCATCCCCCTGCCCCCAGGCCTGGATCGCCGCAATCTGCGCCTGAACGGTTTCGTTGCTGACAGGCGTATCAAGATCGCTGGTCCGCTCCTTCAGGCGCCCCAGGAAGGCGGCGGCCGCCGCCTGGCCGTTGCGTGTTTGGGTAAAGAATAGACACAGCTTCGGGTTCTTGGTGGTGCCGGCCTTCCCGAACGCGTCCTGTAGAACGGCCCCGACATTCGCAATGCCCTCGCCGCCGGCCGGGCCAGTGCCTGCGAGAATGATCCTGCGCACGAGATCGGGATGTTGTTGCGCTATGACCTGAGAAACGAAACCGCCGAGCGAAAAGCCCAACAGATCGACCTTCTTCAAACCAAGCGCGCCGATGAATGCGACGGCATCGCGGGCCATCGCCTCGACCGTTTGCGGGGTTGAACCTCCGGAAGCGCCGACTCCGCGATTGTCGAACACGATCACACGGTGCTTTGCCGCGATCCCATCCACGATCCGCGGATCCCAGTCGTCCAATACGGCCGTCAGATGGTGAAGAAACACCACGGGAATGGCGCTTGTCTGGCCGATCTCCCGGTAAACGAAGTTCGTGCCGTCCACAGCGACTGTCTTGTTCGCTGCTTTCTCAAAGCTGGTGCTCATTGCTTTTCTCTCAATTTTCGCGGGGTCAAGGTGCCGATCGCGAGGGTTGCCGACGAAATAACGATCGTTATATAACGATCGTTATTCTAAAACTGAGTCCAATCAAGAGATTGTCAGAGGTTGGTGATGCGATATCCGGCAGACCAGAAGGCGAAGGCCAGAGAGGGCATCCTGCAGGCGGCCGCCAAGGTCTTGAGAACCAAAGGTTTCAACGGGATCGGGGTCGACGGCCTGGCTGCATCGGCCAGGGTCACGTCGGGTGCCTTCTATTCGAACTTTTCGAACAAGGAGGCGCTGCTCGACGACGTCATCGCAGCGTGCGTCGGCGAACCGTTCATCGATACCGAGAGCGGCAGCCTCGCGGAACGGCAGGACCGTCTGAGAGAATGGCTGGCGATGTATATCAGCGCCGCGCATCGCGCCGATCCGGCGACCGGCTGTGTCATGCCCACCTTGAGCGCCGACGTCGCGCGTGCAAGCCCGCAGATCAGGCTCACCTACCAGCGCAAGATGCTGGACCTCGTCCACAAAATGTCGAGCGTTCTGGGCGGGTCCGAGCCAGAGCGCGAAAAACGCGCGTGGAACATCGTCGCCATCATGGTCGGCGCCATCGCGATCGCGCGAGCCATGCCCGACGGCGAAGCGGCAGAGCGCGCGCTTGACGCGGCGTTGCAGACCGCAATCGCTCTCATCGATCCAAAATGAATCCAGCGTCGGCAGGTCGCCGCTGACGACGCCGCGATCTCCTGGGCAAACGCTGTCGATACAGACAGCAGGAGTGCAACAGTGGCGAGACGCATCTTGGAATTCCATTTCTAGATGCGACAAACGCGGAGACTTCACCTGCCCGTGATACCAGCGCTTCGTACCAAGCGCGACGTCCTGTCCCGTGCAATGCGTGAAAAACGGCGACAAGCGCGCGGAATAGATCGCGCCGGGATGAGTTTGTATCTCCGTGATCCACATGCACCAAGGACATGGAATGACCAAGCTATCGATCTCGAGCTTCATTGTCACCGCAGCGATCTCGCTCGTGGCATTCTCGTCTGCCTTTGCTGCTCCGACCAAGAGCGGAAGCAGCGCGAAGGGCGACATCCTGACTAACGAGAAGGGCATGGCGCTCTATACGTTCGACAAGGATACCGACGGCAAATCGGCCTGTAACGGTCCCTGCGCGACCAACTGGCCGGTGCTGAAAGCCGAAGCCAGCGACAAGGCTGGCGACAACTACACCATCATCACCCGCGATGACGGCTCCAAGCAGTGGGCCTACAAGGGCAAGCCGCTCTACACCTTCGCCAAGGATCAGAAGCCCGGCGACATCACCGGGGACGGTTTTCTGAACGGCACCTGGCATCTTGCAAAGCCTTAAGGCGCAATTGGTCCGCCGGATTGATCTTGCTGGGTCAAAGCAGCTTGGACTCCCCGTCCAGAAGAGCTTGCGATAGTAGCGTCCCGAACCGATGCGATGCGACCCGAAATCGACCTCATGGTTGGAGAGCGCTCACGCGCCTCCTCACCATGAGGAGTTATCGATACGATCGTACCAGCGCGCCAATGCGTTTGTGGGTTTGCTTCTCCGGAAACCCGCACCGATCTCGATGACGACGGGCGCAGATTGAGCGGGTCTTTGCTGAAAACACGAGGTCACCGCGTCCAAGAGGGGTAATTGACCACCCGAGAATGCCGGCAAAACTGCTTTTCCCGTTGCGCCCGCGGTGGCAGAATGAAACGCATACCAGCGCTTTTTCGGGGGGACCAACCACCTGTCAACCACACCGATGATCCCGGTCGCCCAAACCCTGGTTACCGACCGACTGCTCTCGCGAGCGGCTGGGAGCCCCGATTATCTGCGTGAGAAGTTGGCGCTGCAGGACCTCGCCCGCTACATGTCGGACGAGCCGGCAAAAGTTCTTCCGCGTCTCGTGCAGCTGGCGATGGAATTGTGCGAAGCCGGATCGGCGGGCGTCAGCATCCTCGAGCGCGAGACCGGCCAGTTTCGGTGGTTTGGGCTGTCCGGCATCCTCTCCGCGTTCGAGGGCCAGAAAACGCCGCGCAATGACAGTCCCTGCGGCGTCTGTCTCGATATCGAAGGTCCGATTCTGATGGAGCGGCCGGAACGGGCGTTCGACTGGATCCGCGACGCCAATATTTCCGTGCCCGAAGTGTTGCTGGTGCCGCTCTCCCGGACCGGGCTGGACGCGATCGGCACCTTGTGGGTGGTATCCGACACGATCGGCCATTTCAACAGCGGCCACGCGCGCATGCTGACGGAGCTTGCGAGCTTTGCGGCGATGGCCTTGCGGATGATCCAGACCGATGAGCAATTACACGCCGCTCTGCATCAACAGGAGGTGCTGACGCACGAGATGAGCCACCGCGTCAAGAACCTGTTCAGCCTGATGGCGGGAATGGTGCGGATGAGCCGGCGCGGCGCGACCTCGGTGGATGATCTGACGGACAAGCTGGTCGGACGGATCACCGCGCTGTCGGACGCTCATGCCCTGGTGCGGCGGCAGTTCGGCGATAGCGCCCCCGCCACCACAATGGCCGAGATCATCGACCGCATCCTGCGTCCCTATGGCCAGTCGCGCTGGTCGATCCGCGGGCCCGCCCTTCCCGTCGGCGAGAAGGCCACCAATTCGCTGGCGCTGATCTTTCATGAGCTGGCGACGAACGCGGCCAAGTATGGCGCATTCAGCAGCGAGGATGGCTCGGTCGCAGTCGAATGGACAACCGACGACAGCGACGTCGCATTGAGCTGGCAGGAGGCCGGTGGACCGGTCACCGGCCCTCCCGCCGCGACCGGTTTCGGCACGCGGCTGATCGAGGCGACGGTGCAAGGCGACAATGGTGCGATCGACTATCAGTGGCGCACTAAAGGACTAACCGTGCAGGTGAGGCTGCCGTTGTCGGCGCTGAAGACGTAAGACTCGATGTGCGCGAATTGAGCTGCACTCGTAGGGCGGATTAGCGGAGCGTAATCCGCCGTTCCGCGCACGAACAACATGGCGGGTTACGGCTGCGCCTGACCCGCCCTACTGTACCGTATGTCAAGCCGCGCGGGCGCTCGTTCGCAGCGCCTCACCGAACGCCTCGAACAGCTTGCGGTTGATCGGGTTCTTCTGCGGATCATATTCGGCATGCCACTGCACGCCGAGCGCGAAGCTTGGCGCATCTGCGATGCGGATCGCCTCGATGGTGCCGTCCTCGGCGATGCCCTCGATCACCACCCGCTCGCCGGGCGCCAGGATGCCCTGTCCGTGCAGCGAGTTCACCTTGATCCTGTCGCAGCCCAGCAGCGTCGCGAACGCTCCGCCGGGCGTCAGCGCGACCTCGTGGCGGTCGGCGAAGATCACGGTCGGATCGGGATGGATCTCGCCGTTCGCGAGCCGCGGCATCCGGTGGTTCATCCGGCCCGGAATCTCGCGGATCTCCGGATGCAGCGAGCCGCCGAACGCGACGTTCATCTCCTGCAGCCCGCGGCAGATGCCGAACAGCGGAATGCCGCGAGCGACGCAGGCTTCGGACAGTTCCAGCGCCACCTCGTCGCGATGGATGTCATAGGGCTCGTGCTTGGCGTCTGGCTCGGTGTTGAAGCGCGTCGGATGCACGTTGGCGCGGGCGCCGGTCAGCACGATGCCGTCGACGATTTCGAGCAGCGCGCCGATATCGGTGATCTCAGGCAGGCCCGCGAACATCAGCGGCAACGCGCCAGACACCTCCGCGACCGCACTCAAGTTACGCTCGCCGACCATCTGGACGGTAAACCTGTTCTCGATGCGATGGGAATTGCCGATCACGCCGACCACCGGTCGCTTCATTTTTGGTTTTCCATTCTCCTTGGGCGGTTCCGTGGATCATGCCTGCGCCGCGGGTGCGGATCAACGTTCTACTGTGGGAGAGCCGCAATGCAATTCCGCGCCAAAGGGCGCAGACCGCGGCAAACCGGCGCGGCCTGCTTGATCCGGGCCCGGTTTTGGCCTCAGTGTGCGGAGCACCGTGACAAGGAATTCGCATGCCCGCCCCCACAGACGACCGCCTCCAGGCCCGCAGCGACCACGCCTGGGCGATCGCGGTCGGCGGCATTGCCGTGGTGCTGTTCGCCGCGTTAGTGGCCTTCACCTGGTATTATGCCGCGGCAATCTTCCTGCTGTTCGCCGGCGTGCTGCTCGGGGTCGCCCTGAATGCCATGACCAACCGGCTGGGGCGGCTGGTGCGCCTGCCACATGCGGTGCGGCTTGGAATCGTCTGCATTCTGCTCGCCGCGCTGCTCGCCGGCGTCGTGTTCCTCGGCGGCACCACCATCGCCGATCAGGCCAAGGTCCTAAGCGACACGATCAAGTCGCAGCTCGTCCACGTCAAGGCGTTCCTCGACCGTAACGGCATCGACACCAGCTATTTCGACTTCGTCAACAACTCGGCGAACGGCGCGCCAACCAGCGCGGCCTCCGGTCCCACGCCGGCAACGCCGCCGAGCCACAGCCTGCCCTCGCCGAGCGCGCTGGCTTCATCGGGCGGGGCGATCGTGAGCCAGACCCTGAAACTGCTGCTCGGCACGGCAAGCGCGGTCGGCAATGTCTTCATCGTGCTGTTCTTGGGGTTGGCCTCCGCCGCCCAGCCATCGATCTATCGCAACGGCCTGCTGTTCCTCGCACCGGCGAAATACCGCGACCAGGCGACCGTGATCATCGACCGCATCAGCGATACGCTGGAGCGCTGGCTGATCGC
This sequence comes from Bradyrhizobium sp., assembly GCF_049798375.1. Classification (GTDB taxonomy): domain Bacteria; phylum Pseudomonadota; class Alphaproteobacteria; order Rhizobiales; family Xanthobacteraceae; genus Bradyrhizobium. Next base: position 13,985 of record NZ_JBARGP010000497.1, on the reverse strand, counting down.
GCAGATCACCACGATGTTCGCGGTGTTCCTGGTGACCTGGATCGGGCTCGCGATCATCGGCGTGCAGAGCTCGTTCATCCTCGGTATCCAGGCCGGTCTGCTCGCTTTCATCCCGACCGTCGGCGCCATCATCGCCGGCGTCATCGTGGTGCTGGCGAGCCTCGCCTCGGGCTGGGTGGCGGCCGCCAGCGCCGCCGTGCTGTTCCTCGGCGTGCATGCGATGGAAAGCTATGTGCTGACGCCGCTGCTCCAGCGCGAGGCCCTGGACATTCCACCGGCGACGCTGTTCGCGTTCCAGATTCTGCTCGGCATCGTGTTCGGCGTCTGGGGCCTCACCCTGGCGCTGCCGCTGATGGCCATCGCCAAGGTCATGATCGACTATTTCAAGACCGATCGGACCCGGCAGGACGCGGCGGCCGCGATCTGATCAGCGCAGCGCAGCCAGCTCGCGCGCAAGGTTCGCCCGCGCCTGGCGATCGAGCCATGCGGCGAAGTCCGCATCCGGATAGATGACGGGCCTGCTCACAAAACGTTCGAGCACGGCCGCGCGTCCCTGCCGATAGGCCGCTTCGGGCACGTGGCTGAATTCACGGCGGATCGCTGCGGCATAGGCGTCGTAGGCCGCACCGTTGGCGCCGAGGATAGAAAGATCGATCGAGATCAGGATCGCGCCGAGCCGATCGTCCGGCCCGACATCATGGGTCCGGGTCAGCCGGATCAGGCGCACGACCTCGTCCCGCAGAGCGTGAGCGACGTTCTGCTCCGCGAGTTCAGCGCTCCGCTCCTCATTGTCGGCACGGGTGGGATCGTAGACGACGTCATGCCACCAGATCGCCTCGGTCAGGATCTCGCGATCGCGCGCCTGAAGGCCCGCGACGCGATCAAGCTTTGCAAGGCAATCCTCGATGTGCCGGAGATCATGGTAGTGCCGCCCAGGCGAACGATAGGCCAGGATCATCTCGTCCCGGGTCATGGCAAGACCTCGTGCAGTGCGCCCTGCCCTCAGCTCGACGACGTCAGCACGGTCACGGTATGCTCGACCTCCGGAGGCGAGGCGAAATACGACCCGACCAGCGCGCGCCAGGCAGCGAAATCCTCGGAGCCGCGGAAGTCGACGGTGTGGTTCTCGAGCGTTTCCCATTTCGCCAGCAGCCGGTAACGGCTCGGCTTCTCGATCGACTTGTGCAGCTCGATGCCGATCGAGCCCTTGGCGCGCGCGAACAGCGGGCGCGCCTTGGCGGCGGCCGCCTCGAATTCCGCTTCCATGCCGGGCTTGACGTCAATCTGGGCGATTTCAGTGATCATCGAAAGTCTCCGCGTGAACGATCGGAGCTTCCTAGACCACCCCGGCGCAAAGAAAAAGGCGGCGCCACCGCGACCTGGGCCAGCCGCAGCGAAGGTCCCAGGCCGATCTCAAGGCGGTGGCAAACCCATGGTTAATGGGGTGTTACCTCGGCGGGGGCCGCGACCTGCGGTGTGCGTATCGTGGGAGAAAAGCCGGCGGTCTGGCGGCGGACGCGATCGCCATCCAGCGACAGCGGCAGCTCGGCCGCGGTCTCGACCCGGTTCCGGCCGGTGCGCTTGGCCTTGTAGAGCACGGTATCGGCGGCAGCGAGCAGCACGTCGAGCTCGGTGCCGGCAGGGCCGCCGGCGACACCGATGCTGACGGTGGTATCGACCATTCCATCGTCGCAGACCACGCCGGAGGCGGCGAACGCCTCGCGGACGCGCTCGGCGGCGAGCACGCCCTCCTCGAGCGAGCAGGGCAAAAGTGCTGCGAATTCCTCACCACCGATCCGCCCCGAGAGATCGCTGATACGCAGATTGTTGAGCACGACCGCGGCGAACAGTTTCAGGATCTCGTCGCCCGCGGCATGCCCGAACCGGTCGTTGATCGACTTGAAATGATCGATGTCGAAGATCAGCACGGTGACCGGACGCCCCTGCTGCGCCTCGCGCGCGATCACGCGGCCGCAGGCCTCCGAGAAGCCGCGGCGGTTGAACATGCCGGTCAACGGATCGATCGATGCCGCGCGCTTATGGGCGCTGACGACGCGCTCCGAGACCAGCATGAAGATCACGAACACCGTGCCGACGGCATAGAGCACGAGCTCGATCGAGAACACGGTGACCCAGGCCGCGGCAAAAGCGCCGTTGGCCTCGCGCAGCAGATTGCCGAGCAGGATCGGCAGCAGCAGCACGAAGCCATGCAGCACGGGCACGACCAGCGCCGGCCAGCGCCGTTGCAGGTGCTTGCGACGCTCCTGCCACAACTGGGCGGCGGTCAGCATCGCATAAACAGCCACCAGACCCGCGCCGATGGTCAGCCGCGCCGCTTCCGCCGCCGGATCGAGCAGCATGCCGCTGCCGATCCAGACCATCGGACCGAGCGCCAGGCCGATCAGATGCGGCCGCTCGCCATGGAAAACGCGCGCGGCATTCCAGACCACGGCGCAGGCCAACAGGCCGATCGCGCTCAGCAGCAGCGGCACGACCTGGCCGTAGCGGTTGCCGACCACGGTCCACAGCGCCACGGCCACCGCGCCCAGCATGTAAGCCGCCCCCCACCAGCGCAGCGCCGGGATATTCTCCTGGCGGCCGAGGAACAGCAGCATGGCGCCGAGGAGCGCCGCTACCAGCGTGGCAACGATGTCCAGCGTGAGGCTGTCGAGCACCATGGTCTCACCTCGAATTGCTATTGCAGCGCATATACTTGGGAGCGCTGCAGGTTCGAGAGATCACGATACGGAGCCGTTTGTTGGAAACAGGTTTGCGGCCGCTCCAAAGTTTTCTGCAAAAATCAAACGTAACTCACGGCAATTTCGTCGACAAAATGCGACAAACAGAATTCAAAAAAGAACGGGCGCCCCGCGAGGGACGCCCGTTGTGGTATTCGGCGGGCGAACGACGCCCGCAGCAAGATAGCGGATCAGCGCTTCGAGAACTGGAAGGAGCGGCGGGCCTTGGCCTTGCCGTACTTCTTACGCTCGACGACGCGCGAGTCGCGGGTCAGGAAGCCGCCCTTCTTGAGCACGCTGCGCAGTTCCGGCTCGAAATTGGTCAGCGCCTTGGAAAGGCCGTGACGCACCGCGCCGGCTTGGCCCGAGAGGCCGCCGCCGGCGACTGTGCAGATCACGTCGTACTGACCGGCGCGCGCGGCTGCGACCAGCGGCTGCTGGATCATCATGCGCAACACTGGACGAGCGAAGTAGATTTCGATGTCGCGGGTGTTGACGGTGACCTTGCCGGCGCCCGGCTTGATCCAGACGCGGGCGACCGCGTCCTTGCGCTTGCCGGTAGCATAGGCACGGCCGAACTTGTCGACCTTCTTCTCGTACTTCGGCGCGTCCGGCTGGGCCGAGACGGCGCCCTTGAGCTGCGAGAGCTGATCGAGAGACTGAATGCTTTCGGCCATCTTATGCAGCCCTCGTGTTCTTGCGGTTCATCTTGGCGATATCGACCTTTTCCGGGCTCTGCGCTTCGTGCGGATGGTCCGGGCCGCCGTAGACGCGCAGATTGCCCATCTGGACGCGGCCGAGCGGGCCGCGCGGGATCATGCGCTCGACCGCCTTCTCCAGCACGCGCTCGGGGAAGCGGCCTTCGAGGATCTGGCGCGCGGTGTGGGTCTTCACGTGACCGACATAGCCGGTGTGCTTGTGATAGACCTTCTGCTCGCGCTTGCGGCCGGTCAGCACGGCATGCGCGGCGTTGACGATGATGACGTTGTCGCCGCAGTCGACATGGGGTGTGTAGGTCGGAAGATGCTTGCCGCGCAGCCGCATGGCGACCAGCGTAGCGAGACGGCCGACCACCAGACCCTTGGCGTCGATCACGACCCACTTCTTCGTCACCTCGGCGGGCTTGGCCGAAAAGGTTTTCATGAGAGATATCCGTGAAAGGGAGATCGCGGCGCGGTGAAAGCGCCGAACTGGCGCAGGTTCTAGAGAAGCGGCCGCGTCGCGTCAACGTCCGACATTCAGAAATACACCCGTGAAATCAATGTCCTAAAAATATGGTGTTATATTACCTGAGAAAACTTCATGTGTTCGGAATGGAATAGGTCGCGGTTACATGTGCGATCGCCTCGTCAGAATCGCCCGATAACAGCGTGACCTCGCCGACCGCGAGCCGCTTGCCGAGCTTCAAGAGCCTGGCCTCCGCGCGCAAATCCTGCCCCGGGGCGCCTTTGCGCAGGAAATTGATGTTTAGATTGGTGGTCACCGCCAGCCCCACCGGACCGATCGCGGACAACAGCACCACATACATGGCGAAGTCGGCGAGCGACATCAGCGTCGGCCCCGACACCGTGCCGCCCGGCCGCAGCATCCTGTCGCTATAGCGCTGGCGCAGCACGCAGGTCCGCCCGTCGGCGCTTTCAATCCGGATATCGTCGCCTGAAAACGCCTGCGGAAACTCCGCGCGCAGGAACTGCTCGATCGCGGCGGGGCCCATTTTCATGACAGTCATGCTGATCCCTTGTTACAATCGACATCCCGGCTGTTACATATAGAGAGGCGCTTCGCCCAACTGGAAAAATCGCAGGGATGTCCGCTCAAGCCGCTGTCGCCTCCTCCCCATCATCATCGCCGACCCTGCTGCGCGAGACCATCGGTCCCGTTGCCGTGCTGACGCTGAACCGTCCGGCGCAACGCAACAGCCTGTCGGAGGCGCTGATCGGGGAGTTGCATGGCACGCTGGCCGCGATCGCGTCTGATACATCCGTGCGTGCCGTCGTGATCGCGGCCAATGGCCCGGCCTTCTGCGCCGGCCATGACCTGAAGGAGTTGACCGCGCATCGCACCGATGCCGATCGCGGCCGCGCCTTCTTCGCGCGGCTGATGAACGCCTGCAGCGCGATGATGCAGACGATCGTGCATTTGCCGAAGCCCGTGGTGGCCGCCGTGCAGGGCATCGCCACGGCCGCCGGCTGCCAGCTGGTCGCAAGCTGCGATCTCGCCGTGGCCTCGGACGCCGCGTCCTTTGCCACGCCCGGCGTCGATATCGGCCTGTTCTGCTCGACGCCGATGGTGGCGCTGTCGCGCAACGTGACGCGCAAGCAGGCGATGGAGATGCTGCTGACCGGCGAACCGGTCGCCGCGTCACGGGCCAGAGACATAGGTTTGATCAATCGTGTCGTCCCAGCCGGCACCGAGCGCGAGGCCGCGATCGCGCTCGCCCAGCAGGTGGCGCTGAAATCGGCCTATACCGTCAAGCTCGGCAAGGAGGCGTTCTATCGCCAGGCCGAGATGAGCCTTGCGGATGCCTATCGTCATGCGGCAGAGGTGATGACCGAGAACATGCTGGCGCGCGACGCCGAGGAAGGCATTGGCGCCTTCATCGAGAAACGCAAGCCGACCTGGCGGGATGAGTGATCCTCCGTCCCTTCCCGTCATTTCGGGGCGATGCAAAGCATCGAACCCGGAATCTCGAGGTAATTTCACTCGTCTCTGGATTCCGGGTTCGCCCTTCGGGCGCCCCGGAATGACGACAACTAATAGAATCGAACACCGATGAACCACGACACCTACTCCGACGACTACATCCGCGGCATCCTCAACGGCGTGAAGGTCGTTGCCATGGTCGGCGCCTCGCCGTCCGACGTGAGGCCGAGCTACTTCGCCTTCAAATATCTGGTGCAGCGCGGCTACGACATGATTCCGGTCAATCCCGGCCATGTCGGCAAGTCGCTGCTCGGCCGGCCCTTCGTCGCCTCGCTGCGTGACATCGGCCGTCCGCTCGACATGGTCGACATCTTCCGCAGCTCGGCCCACATCATGCCCGTCGTCGACGAGGCCTTGACGCTGTCGCCGCCGCCGAAGGTGATCTGGATGCAACTCGGCGCGCGCGACGATGCGGCGGCTGCAAAAGCCGAAGCGGCCGGCCTCAAGGTCGTGATGAACCGCTGTCCCAAGATCGAGTATGGCCGACTGTCGTCGGAGATCTCGTGGATGGGCGTCAATTCGCGCACCATCAGCGCCAAGCGCGCGCCGATCCCGACCCAGGGCATGCGGCTGTCGCTCGATCGCAGCAGCCTCGGCGGCGCCGCGACATCGGCCTCGGACCGCGCGGCGAAAAACCGAAACGAGCCGTCGTAACGCTTCCGCTGAAACGATCGCATCGTTGACGGCGCGGTCCGGAGCATGGTCCTTTCAAATCCGAAGCTGCGCCGTTACGCGCCTTGACGAGGCCTCGCGTGGACGCGATTGTCCTTCGTTGGGAGGACGCGGAACAGCGCCGTTGCGCGCTATCACGCCGCCCTTGTCGTAGCGCCCATCGCTTGGCCCCCCAACCACGCGCAATGCCGACGAAGCCTGGCAGACCTGCCAAAAGGAAACAGAATGACCGATCGTGTTCCCGGATTTTCCACCCTCGCCATCCATGCCGGGGCGCAGCCCGACCCGACCACCGGCGCACGCGCAACGCCGATCTATCAGACCACGTCGTTCGTGTTCAACGACGCCGACCACGCCGCCTCGCTGTTCGGCCTGCAGGCGTTCGGCAACATCTACACCCGCATCGGCAATCCGACCAACGCGGTACTGGAGGAGCGTGTCGCAGCGCTGGAGGGCGGCACCGCCGCGCTTGCGGTTGCATCCGGCCACGCCGCGCAGGTGATCGCGCTGCAGGCGCTGCTCACCCCCGGCGACGAGTTCATCGCGGCGCGAAAACTCTATGGCGGCTCGATCAACCAGTTCACCCACGCCTTTAAGAGCTTCGGCTGGAACGTAGTGTGGGCCGATCCTGATGACATCTCGACCTTCGAGGCCGCGGTCTCGCCACGCACCAAGGCGATCTTCGTCGAATCGATCGCCAATCCCGGCGGCAGCATCACCGACATCGAGGCCATCGCGCAGGTGGCGCGCAAGGCCGGCGTGCCGCTGATCGTCGACAACACGCTGGCTTCGCCCTACCTGATCCGCCCGATCGACCACGGCGCCGACATCGTGGTGCATTCGCTGACCAAGTTCCTCGGCGGCCACGGCAACTCGATCGGCGGCATCATCGTCGATGCCGGCACCTTCGACTGGGCCGGCAGCGGCAATAAATATCCCATGCTGACCGAGCCGCGTCCCGAATATCACGGCATCCGGATCCAGGAGACGTTCGGCAACTTCGCCTTCGCGATCGCCTGCCGCGTGCTCGGCCTGCGCGACCTCGGGCCGGCGCTGTCGCCGTTCAACGCCTTCATGATCCTGACCGGCATCGAAACCCTGCCGCTGCGCATGCAGAAGCATTGCGACAACACCAAAGCCGTCGCGGAATATCTCAGCCGCCATCCCGCGGTGGCGGGCGTCAACTATGCGGGACTGCCGGAGGACAAGTACCACAGCCTCGCGCGCAAATACTGCCCGAAGGGCGCCGGCGCCGTGTTCACGTTTTCGCTGAAGGGCGGCTATGACGCCGGCGTCGCGCTGGTGTCGAACCTGAAACTGTTCTCGCATCTCGCCAATGTCGGCGACACCCGCTCGCTGGTGATCCACCCCGCCTCGACCACCCACAGTCAGCTCGACGATGCCGCCAAGACCAAGGCCGGTGCCGGCCCCGACATCGTACGCCTGTCGATCGGCATCGAGGACAAGGAAGATCTGATCGCCGACCTCGAGCAGGCGCTGGAGGCGTAGTGGATTCGCCCCCGCGGCAGTGACGGTGAGCCCCCCTCTGCCCGTTCTTCACGGGGAGAGGGTTGGGTGAGGGGCAGACGCACGATCAGTGTGAGTTGTTAGACCTGTACCCCTCGCCCGGATTGCTTCGCAATCCGACCTCTCCCCGCAAGCGGGGCGAGGTTATTTCGAGTACGCCGCGCTGCCACGATTTTCTCACAAGCAAAAAAGAAGGCACGGCCGGTCTTGCCTGCCGCGCTCTCTTCCCCTCTGGATCCGATTGGCTTGCTGGACCGACTTTCGTATCACCGCAGCAGATGCAGCACGCTCGCTTGCGCTCCCCTCGCGAGCGCCAATGCGGAGACGGCGATCGACCGGCGCGCAGACAGCGCTGCCGAGATCACGTTCGGTCGCGCCGTCAAGCTCGTCTCATTTGGCGGCACGACCACGTCATTGGCGCGCTCGTCGGACTCCTGCGTGCTCGCATGCTGATGTTGGCGGACGGACGCCAAAGCGACGACATCTGACATGCTCGAACCCTTCTGGTCGGAGATTTCAGTGCAACGGACCCGGAGCATGGCGGGATGCCGCGTGCGACCCGCATCCGACGCCGCTCCATCAACCAGCCTTCAAACAACGCCGGACGGCGATCAGAATGCTGTGAGGACTTTAATAAAACCTGAAAAATCCCGTTGTTCTACGGGAAACCACCAGCGCCGATGGCGCCCGTCAGGGATTCGTTAACCATGATCGGCCCATGTTCCCCAGTGAGACACGCGATTTCGCTCAGGAGAGCTTGCCGATGCGCGCGACGATCATCCTCATGCTGCTGGCTGCGATCGCGGCAAACGGTGCGGTGCTCGCGGCCGATCTGCCCGGCGTGCACTATAAGGCGCGCCGCGCCGTCAAGGCCCCGCCGGCTGCCGTCGTCGTCGAGGAAGAGGACTCGCTGATTTCGCCGATGCTGCCCTCGACGCCACTGCTGCTCGGCAGGCAGGAGCTGCCCGGCTACTACGGCCGCGCCTTCTCCTATGACTACCAGGGGCCCTATTACGGCGGCGGAGGCACTCCGAACTACATCTGGCGGCTGCCCTACGCCTGCGGTGTCTACGGCTACTGCTAGGCCCGGATCACCAAGCTCTGGGAGACCACGATATTTGCTGCACAGGTGAATGCTTGCTGCTGGCCGGCCAGACGCGCGCCTTCTTCGACGAATAACGCATTTAGATCGTCGATCGTGTCGGCACTGCCGGCATTTCATCTCTTGCAAAATTCGGCAAATCAGCATAAATTCTGTTTTATTCCCATCCCACTCGAGGGGCGCATCCGGATCGTCAGTTGCGTTGGATGAGAATGCGGTGGCCGCGAGATGACGTGCGCGAACTTCGTTCGCGCGGACGAGCGGCGTTTCGCGGACGGTGAAGTCGTGTGGTCCCGGCGCCCCGGTGCTGGCGCTAAGGTTGCGGTGCTCGACTAGCCCGCCACTGACGGGGGCAAGAACGCCGGTCCCCGAGGAGATCACGTATAAGCCGTAACACCATCGCGCAGGGAAGGCCGGATGTTCGGCTTCGTACCTGTGGTTCTGCCGCGTGCTTTCTTGTTGCACGCGGACCATGGGTGCGATCGGCACCCGGTCTTCCCTGCGCCCTCGTGCTTTCGAGGGTAAAACGATCGGCAAAGCTCGGCGCGAAAGCGGCGCGAGGATGGGAAGCTGTGCCTGATGGAGTCGTGATCCTCCCGGTGTCATCGTGCGCGGAGGCGGACGATCCAGTACGCCGCGGCGTCCCGATGGATCAACGACCTCATACTGGGTCGCCCGGTCAAGCCGGGCGACGACGTGTGGAGATCGTGGCGCCTTGCGCCCTAGCCCGCCTGCCCGACCGGCATGGCCGCCTGCGATACGGCGACCACCGCCCGCCGTGGCGACAGCCGCTCAGCCTGCAGCACGGCGAATGTCAGCACGGCGATGGCAACGGCCTGATGGGTCAGCGCGAAATCGATCGGCGCCACCAAGAGCAATGTCGCGATGCCGAGCCCGGCCTGCACCAGCACCACGGCGAACAGCCGGTGCGCGCCGCGGACCGCGTCGCGCCCGGCGCGGGCGCGCATCACGTCGAAGGCATGGAACGCCACCAGCAGCACCAGCGCATAGGCGGTCATGCGATGCTCGAACTGCACCGTCAGCATGTTGTCGAACAGGTTGCGCCACCACGGCGCCTCGAACAGCAATTGCCCCGATGGCGGGATGAAGGTGCCGTCGATCAGCGGCCAGGTGTTGTAGACGCGCCCTGCCCTCAAGCCGGCCACAAGCGCGCCGAGATAGAGCTGCAGATAGGTCACGGCGATGATCGCCCAGGACGTCCAGCGCAACCGCGCCGGCGCCTGGCCTTCCTCGCGCGGCTTCAGGCGCCGCAAGGTCCAGACGATGGCGGCATAGATCAGAAGCGCCAGCACCAGATGGGTGGCGAGCCGCACCTGCGACACCTCGGTGCGCTCGGTCAGCCCCGAGGCCACCATCCACCAGCCGACCGCGCCTTGCAGGGCGCCGAGGCCGAAAATCACCCACAGCCGCCGCCCGAGCGGTCCGGACACCGCGCCTCGCCACAGGAACCAGAGGAACGGCAGCAGGTAGACCATGCCGATGACGCGTCCGAGCAGCCGGTGGCTCCACTCCCACCAGAAGATGCCCTTGAATTGCGACAGCGTCATGCCGGCATTCATCTGCTGGTACTGCGGAATCGCCTTGTAGCCTTCGAACGCGTCGGTCCAGGCCTGCTGGGTCAGCGGCGGCAACGTGCCCTCGACCGGCTTCCATTGCACGATCGACAGCCCGGATTCGGTGAGCCGCGTTGCGCCGCCGACCAGCACCATTAGCGCGATCAGGGCGGCCACGATCAGGAGCCAGATGCGGATGGCGGCAACGTCCTGGGTGCGTGGAACCGTGGTCATCGCTGGCGGCGCTCGATTGAAGTGGCGGGACCGGGCCCTTATAGTCCCGCCGACCTCGCGCGCAAGCCGCGCGCTCTGAACCCTCCGTTACATCGGCGTCATGACCATCCGCACCCGCAAATTCTTCGGCGCCATCGCGCTGATCTGCCTGGCCTTCGTCTGGTCGATGATCGGCATGGTGGTGGCGCAGTTCCCGCTGATCGCCAATTCCGGCATGCTGCAATGGATCTATTACATCGTGGTCGGGATCGGCTGGGTGCTGCCGGCGATGCCGATCGTGAGCTGGATGCTGCGCCCGGATGCGCAGCAGCCGGAAGCCTAATTCGCTTCGAACTTGACGCGCGGCGTCGATGTAACAGGCGGAAAGCTCGCGCCCGACAGCAAGACGCGCATCGCCCGCAGCGAGCGCGAGCGGCCGTCCCAGGCGATGCGCGGCAATGCATGCAGGTCGCTGCGCCCTTCCGTCTGCACCAAGCCCGGGATCGTCGTAACGGCGCTGGCGAAACCGAGCTCGGCGGCCATCGTCACATGGCTGCGATTGAAGGCGGCGCCATCGCCGAACGGGAACGCGACATGGTTGACGGCCCGATGCAGCGCGCTCTCCAGCACCGCCTTGCCCATGCCGAGCTCACGTCGCGCTTCGGCATCCCTGAGGTTGGTGAGAACAGGATAATTCACGGTGGCGCTGCCGATCGTCACGCGGGGATCAGCGGCGAGGGTCGACAGCTCGCTCCAATCGAGCGCGGCTTCGCGGCCCAGCCCATCGAGATCGACGCCATGCCGCGTGCAGAGATCGCGGATCGCGGTCGAAAGCTCCGCCGGCGGCAAGCTCCGCAGCCAATTCGCCAGATAAGCGAACAGCTCGTATTTTTCGGACGGCTTGATCACGGTGAACCGCTGCTCGCGCCGCTCGATCATCAGGCTGATGCGGGTCTGACGCGCGATCACCGCCTCGAGCGCCAGCCACCAGGCCTGACCGAGCCCATCGGGAAAGGCGGTCGGCACATAGAGAGTGAACGGCACCGCGTGGCGGACCAGCACCGGATAGGCGTGGCTGAGCAGATCCTTGGAGGCGCCATCGAAGGTCAGGCTGACGAAACGCCGCGGTGCGGCCAGCCGCACCGCCCGTTCGCAGGCCTCGTCGAGCGCAACGATGTCATAGACCCAGTGCTTCAGCGCCGCGATCAGGCGATCGAGGAAGGCCGGCGTGATCTCGTCGGCCGCCAGCGGCTGGAAGGTGTCGCCGCGGCGTGGCCTGACGCGCCCGAAGCGCAGGATCACGCCGGTGCCGCCAACCCGGCGCGAGGCGAGCCAGGCCCGGCCGGAGACAAAGGCCAGCTCGAGCCGCACACGCTCGAGCCATCTGCCGCCACCTGACGAGAGCGCCGTCCCAGGATGGATCATATCGATAAAACCCGAAAGGCAGGAGCACTGGAATCGGATGAGGCCGCACCCATCTGTTCGACAGTAAAAGCGGCGCGACCGTGTCAATGCCTCTCGCCGGGCCGTTGGTTGGAGAGGATTCAAGCCGCGGCGACGTTCCCGAAGATACGTGGGTCATTACCGTTTGTTGACACTTCTGCGCAAAAGTCCGCCAAGGCCGACGGAACCAATTTTCAAAACCTTACGGATTGCGCGATGACCATGGCGGCCGTGATCGACAGCCGAACGGCGCAGCCGCGGCCACGGGCCAAAGGCATCGCACGCGTCGACATCCTCACCGACCTCGCGGCCGCCGAGCCGATCTGGCGCGCGCTCGAGACCCAGGGCCGGTTCTGCAGTCCTTACCAGCGCTACGATTTCCTGTCGGCATGGCAGCACGCCGGCCGTCACGAGAATGCTTCGCCTTTCCTCGTTGTCGCCGTCGATGCCGAGCAGCGACCGCTCGCTTTGCTGCCGCTGGTGTTGACGCGCGCGCACGGGTTTCGTGTCGCCATTTTCATGGGCGGCAAGCACACCACGTTCAACATGGGGCTGTGGGATCGCGACTTCGCCGCATCAGCTACGTCGGCCGATCTGGACCGGCTGCTGACGGGCTTGCGCGCGCACGATGCCGCCGACGTGCTGGCGCTGACGCAACAGCCGATGGACTGGCACGATCTACGCAATCCGTTGGCGCTTTTGCCGCGCCAGCCCTCCGTCAACGACTGCCCGCTGCTCGCGATGCCGGCGGACGCGGCGCCGACCGACCTGCTCTCGAACTCCTTCCGCAAGCGGCTGAAGAGCAAGGAGAAGAAGCTGCAGGCGCTGGCCGGCTATCGCTATTCGATCGCAACCACCGATGTCGAGATCACCGGCCTGCTCGATTGGTTCTTCAAGGTGAAGCCGGCGCGGATGGCCGAGCAGAAGCTGCCGAACGTGTTCGCCGAGCCCGGCGTCGAGGCGTTCGTGCGCGAAGCCTGCCTGGCGCGGTTGGCGTCTGGTAACCGCGCCATCGACATCCATGCACTCACCTGCGACGAGGAGGTGATCGCGCTGTTCGCCGGCGTGGCGGACGGCGTACGCTTCTCGATGATGTTCAACACCTACACGCTGTCTCCCAATGCGCATTGGAGCCCCGGGCTGATCCTGATGCGCCATATCGTTGATCATTATGCCAGCCAGGGCTACCGTGCGCTCGACCTCGGCATCGGCGCCGACGACTACAAGCGGCAGTTCTGCAAGACCGACGAGCCGATCTTCGACAGCTTCATTCCGCTGAATGTGCGAGGCCAGCTCGCCGCCTCGATGCTGTCGGCCGTCAACCGCGGCAAGCATGTCGTCAAGCACAGCCCGGCGCTGCTCGGCCTGGCCGTCAGGCTGCGCCAGGCTCTGCGATAGATCTGTTGCTGCTCAGGCAGCGACGCCGGGCGACACCAGATCGCCGAGATCGGATGCCTCGGCCGGCTTCTTGAGCATCGTCACCGCGCCGAAGCCGACTGCCGCGAGCTGCTCGCACATCTGCGTGCGGGCTTCCTTGGGCATCGCGGCATCCGGCACCACGACCGCGCGCGCGCCGTTGGTCAGCAACTCGGCCGGCAAATCGGAGGCATTGCCGGCGTCGAGCAGCACATGATCATAGACCCGCTGCAGCGCATCGAGCGCCAACATCAGCCGCGGCGACTGCAATTGGGAGCGATCGGCCCCCGGACGTCCGGCACTGACGAGGTGAAGCCCCGAGGTTTGATCTTTGGTGATGATGCCGGCAAACGACGCCTCGCCCAGCATCAGCTCGATCAGCCCCGGCGCCATCGGATCGACTGAGGCGGCGGCGAGAGCCAGCGGCGCGCCGGCGAGGTCAACCAGCACGATGCGCGCGTGCTGTGCCATGGTTCGTGCCAAGCCGAGCGCGGTGCGCGTGACGTCTTCGCCCGCGGCTGTGCCGAGCACGGTCACCTTGCGCGCCTCTGCGCCGGCCGCGAGCAAATCGTCCGCCAACTGCTCGACTTCGCTGGC
>NZ_JBARGP010000496.1:0-2395 GCF_049798375.1 Bradyrhizobium sp. | reverse complement strand
GCGGATGATGGGGGCAAGACAGCCGGTCCCCAGGGAGATCGCGTATAAGCCGCCAAACCATCGCGCGGGGAAGGCCGGGCGTTTTCGGCCAAACCTGTGGTGACGACCGCGTGCTTTTTTGCACGCAGACCACGGGCGCGGCCAGCGCCCGGCCTTCCCTGCGCCCTTGTTCGATGGGGCGATGGATTTCCTGGACAGACTCGGGCGTGATGCGCCGCGAGAGCGAGAAGCTGTGTTTGGACCGATCGTTCGACAAACCCGTGGTCATTCCGGGGCGCGCGCAGCGCGAGCCTGGATCCATACTCCCGATCGTGGTTATGGGTTCCGGGCTCAGCCGCGGTCGCGGCTGCCCGGAGTGACGGGGGAAGGACGAGTAGATGGCGGAAGTGGGCAAAGCGGCTTGTCCGTCGAAGCCCGCAGGGCGAAGGCGGAAGCGTGCCCACCGGTGACTTGCGAGCCAGCTCATGGTGGGCACGGCGCGTCTGCATTCGTCAATGCGGAGATTCCGTGAGCACGCCTTTGCCCACCCTACGGCACCGCGCCCTTGGCTTGCTTGTTGCGCCGTCTCCACAAACAAAAACCCCGCCATTTGCGGCGGGGGTTCAGTCTGGGAGGAGCAAGCCGTGGAACCGGGTTTGAAGGCCCGGCCTGGGCTCGCGCGAGAAACCAGGGAATCAGGCGGGGATGCGCTCGTCGATGTCGTGCGGCTCGCGCAGCACGTAGCCGCGGCCCCAGACGGTCTCGATGAAGTTGCGGCCCTCGGAGGCGTTGGCGAGCTTCTTGCGGAGCTTGCAGATGAAGACGTCGATAATCTTCAGTTCCGGTTCGTCCATGCCGCCGTAGAGATGGTTGAGGAACATCTCCTTGGTGAGGGTGGTGCCCTTGCGGAGCGAGAGCAGCTCCAGCATCTGGTATTCCTTGCCGGTCAGGTGCACGCGCTGGCCGCCGACTTCCACCGTCTTGGTGTCGAGGTTGACGACCAGGTCGCCGGTCTGGATCACCGACTGGGCGTGGCCCTTGGAACGGCGCACGATCGCATGAATGCGGGCGATCAGCTCGTCCTTGTGGAAGGGCTTTGTCATGTAGTCGTCGGCGCCGAAGCCGAGACCCTTGACCTTGTCCTCGGTGCCGGCGAGGCCCGACAGGATCAGGATCGGCGTCTTGATCTTCGAGACGCGCAGCTGCTTGAGCACGTCGTAACCCGACATGTCCGGCAGATTAAGGTCGAGAAGGATGATGTCGTAATCGTAGAGCTTGCCGAGGTCGACGCCTTCTTCCCCGAGGTCCGTCGTGTAGACGTTGAAGCTCTCAGACTTCAGCATCAGCTCGATGGACTGCGCGACGGCGCTGTCATCTTCAATCAGCAAAACGCGCATGCCAGTTCCCCAATAGTCGCCGCTCCGGGCGTCAGGTCGGCCGCACACACTGCGGCACTCAAAACGCCTTTGAACAACTGATTCGGATCCTGACAAAAGATGGTTAACAAAATCTGATTCATCTGCGCAAGCACTATCCGTGCATTTTTCATCGAATCGCGCTAAGACATTGCGACGAACCAGCTTTTCGAAACCGACCTCGTTCAAGCTCCATGTTAAGAGACGGACCTAACCGACTCTTGCGGCAAGCTGTTCTCGCGGACAGCAGCCGGGCGTCCTCAGTCACCCAAGACATGACGTAATGATTAAGGATGCGGGTAAACACCAAGTTAAGCGGAGCGGCTCGAGCCGCCCATATTTAAGGTTTTCGCAATGAAGGCGCTGGCCGAGCAGATCAACGACATCGATGGTGTCAATATCTATGGGCGCGTCGTTGGCGTGAAGGGATTGATGGTCGAGATTGCCGGCCCGATCCATGCGATGTCGGTCGGCGCCCGCATCGTGATCGAGACCGGAGGTAATCAGTTCATCCCCGCCGAGGTGATCGGCTTTTCCGGCAAGAATGCGGTGGTGATGCCGTTTGCGGGGTTGGATGGTGTCCGCCGCGGCTGCCGCGCCGTCATCGCCAATGCCGCCAATCAAGTGCGGCCGTCGCCGGCCTGGCTCGGCCGCGTCCTCAATGCGATGGGGGAGCCGATCGACGGCAAGGGGCCGATCGAGCAGGGCGCCTCGCCGATGCCCTACCGCAATACGCCGCCCCCGGCGCATTCCCGCAAGCGGGTCGGCGCCCCGATCGATCTCGGCGTGCGCTCGCTGAATACGTTTTTGACCTGCTGTCGCGGCCAACGGATGGGCATCTTTGCCGGCTCCGGCGTCGGCAAGTCGGTGCTGCTGTCGATGCTGGCGCGCAATGCCGATGCCGATATCTCGGTGATCGGCCTGATCGGCGAGCGCGGCCGCGAGGTGCAGGAATTTTTGCAGGACGATCTCGGCGAGGAGGGGCTCGCCCGCTCGGTGGT
>NZ_JBARGP010000495.1:0-3046 GCF_049798375.1 Bradyrhizobium sp. | reverse complement strand
TCGGCGCGGCCCATCTTGGCGGTGCCGACGGGATGGAAGATGGTGGTGCCGATGTCGCCGGCGGCTTTCGCCAGTGCCGCGTCGTCATCGCCCACGGCAGGGCCAGGTAAAAATTCGACCGGGTTGTAGCGCGCCAGCGCCTGCTGGCGCATCAGCCGGCGTGTGGTGCGGATCGCGTCCGCCGCGACCTGGCGGTCCTCGTCGGTGGCCAGATAGTTCGGCGCGATCGCCGGCGCTTCATCCGGCTTGCTTGAACGGATGCGCACGGTGCCGCGCGAGGTCGGCCGCAGGTTGCAGGCGCTGACGGTGATGGCGGGGAAGCGATGCAGGGGATCGCCGAACTTGTCGAGCGACAGCGGCTGCACGTGAAACTGGATATTGGCGCGCTCGCGGCTCGGATCGGAGCGGGTGAAGATACCCAGTTGCGATGGCGCCATGGTCAGCGGACCGCGACGGCGGAACGCATAATCGAGCCCCATCAGGCCGCGCTGGATCAGCGAGTAGTAGGTCTCGTTCAGCGTCTTCACGCCAGTCACCTGGTAGATCGCGCGCTGCTGCAGATGGTCCTGCAGATTGCGCCCGACACCCGGCGCATCGCGCACGACCTCGATGCCGAGCGAGGCGAGCCAGTCGGCAGGGCCGATGCCGGAGCGCTGCAGGACCTGCACCGAACCGATCGAGCCGGCGCTCAGGATCACCTCGCCATTGGTGCGGGCTTCGATCACCTCGCCGTTCTGGACGAAACGTACGCCGACGGCGCGGCCATTCTCCACGATCAGGCGGTCGACCAGCACATGCTTTTCCAGCTGCAGGTTCGGCCGGTTCAGCGCCGGCTTGAGGAAGCCGCGCGCGGACGACCAGCGCCGGCCGCGCTTCTGATTGACGTGGAAATAGCTGATGCCCTCATTGTCGCCGGTGTTGAAGTCGGGGATGCGCCGGATACCCATCTGTTCGGCGGCGTCGCCGATGGCGTCCAGCACCGCCCAGGACAGCCGCGGCGCCTCGATCCGCCAACCGCCGCCGGCGCCGTGGTGCTCGCTTTCGCCCAGGAAGTGATCCTCCAGCCGCCGGAACAGCGGCAGCACGTCGGAATAGGCCCAGCCCGTCAGCCCGAGCTGCCGCCAGTGGTCGTAGTCGGCGGCCTGGCCCCGCATCGAGATCATGGCGTTGATCGCCGAGGAGCCGCCGATCACCTTGCCGCGCGGATAGGCCAGCGAGCGGCCGTTCAGGCCCGGCTCTGGCTCGGTGCGGAACATCCAATCCGAGCGGGGATTGCCGATCGCGAAGAGGTAGCCGACCGGGATGTGAAACCAGATCCAGTTGTCGCTGCCGCCGGCCTCCAGGATCAGGACGCGGTTTTTCGGCTCGGCCGACAGGCGGTTGGCCAGGATACAGCCGGCGGTACCCGCGCCCACCACGATGTAATCGAAATCTCCTTCGAGCCGTCTCGCCATCGCATCCTTCCCGGTCTGTTCTTGCCCGGGGTTTTAGTCAGCGACGGGCGCGCTGGACAACCCCATCCTTCGGCAATGGTGCTGAGCCGGCCAGGGGCTTCTCTATTGGGCGGGCCGGATTTTGCATGCTAAACGGGCAGCCACACCCACGGAGTCACGAGATTTCCCATGCCCATCGTCAACCGCGTCGCCGACCTGCAACCTGACATCCAGGCCTGGAGGCGCGACATTCATGAGCACCCGGAGCTGCTCTATGATGTCCATCGCACCGCCGGCTTCGTGGCGGACCGCCTGAAGGAATTCGGCTGCGACGAAATCGTGACGGGGCTCGGCAAGACCGGCGTGGTCGGCGTCATCAAGGGCAGGCAGCCGGCTGGCAATGGCGATGTCAAGGTGATTGGTCTGCGCGCCGACATGGATGCGCTTCCCGTCGCGGAGATGACCGGCCTGCCATACGCGTCAAAGACGCCGGGCGTCATGCATGCCTGCGGTCATGACGGCCACACCGCGATGCTGCTGGGCGCGGCGCGCTATCTCGCCGAGACGCGCAATTTCGCCGGCGACGCCGTCGTGATCTTCCAGCCGGCCGAAGAGGGCGGCGCCGGCGCGCAGGCCATGATCAATGACGGCCTGATGGAGCGCTTCAAGATCGACCAGGTCTACGGCATGCACAATGGCCCGGGCCTGCCGGTCGGCTCGTTCGCAATCCGGCCCGGCCCGTTGATGGCGGCGACCGACTCCATCGACATTCTGATCGAAGGCAAGGGCGCACATGCCGCGAAGCCAAATAACGGCATCGATTCCGTTCTGGTCGGTGCGCAACTGATCACGGCCTTGCAGCAGATCGTGTCGCGCAATGTCGATCCGCTGGAGTCCGCCGTGATCTCGATCTGCGAATTCCACGCCGGCAATGCGCGCAACGTGATCCCGCAGACCGCAGAGTTGCATGGGACTGTTCGCACGTTGACGCCGAAGGTGCGCGAACTGGTCGCCAAGCGGGTGCGCGAGGTCGTGGATGGCATCGCCCAGGTCACCGGTGCCAAGATCGATCTGACCTACACGCCGGGCTATCCGGTGACGGTCAATCACGCGGCCGAGACCGAGCGTGCGATCCAGATCGCCAAGGATGTCGCCGGTGAAAAAAATGTGCACGAGATGCCGCCGATGATGGGCGCGGAGGATTTTTCCTACATGCTCGAGGCCCGCCCCGGTGCATTCATCTTCATCGGCAATGGCGACACGGCGGGCCTGCATCACCCGGCCTATAATTTCAACGACGAGGCGATCGTCTACGGCACGTCGTATTTCATCAAAATGGTGGAGACGGCGCTGGCGGCGTCGTAGTCCGGCACGGAAAGCGGTCGCATAGCGCGAGCTGCGTAGGGTGGGCAAAGGCGTTCTTCGCCGTGCCCACCATTCAGACCATGCCTCGTGTTGAATGGTGGGCACGCTTCGCTTTGCCCACCCTACGAGCTCTAAAAACAAAAGGCCCGCGGTTAGCGCCGCGGGCCTTTTTTTAAGTTGCTCGCGTGCTCAGAACAGATGCACGAAGATGAAGTACAGCGTGCCTGACAGGATCATCGCGATCGGCA
>NZ_JBARGP010000494.1:0-5160 GCF_049798375.1 Bradyrhizobium sp. | reverse complement strand
CGACGGGCCTACAACATGCGGTTCAGGCAGCGCCTGGGCATCGAGGACCCGCTGCCCGTCGCCGACGACAAGCTGGTCTGCCTGCGCAACAACCGCAAGAAGGGCCTATTCAATGGCGGCCTGTGGCGAGTGAAATCGCGCGCGGCGTCGAAATCCAAGATCGTCACCATGCGGCTGATGCCGGACGAAGATTTCGGCAGCAAGGTGACAAAAGTCTCGGTGCGCGGCGAGTGCTTCGCCGGGGGCATCGAGGACATCCCGTGGGAACAGCGCAAGCCCTATGACGAGTTCGATTACGGCTATGTGCTGACCGTGCACAAGTCGCAGGGCTCGCAATGGGACGACGTCGTGCTGTTCGACGAGAGTTTTGCGTTCGGCGAAAGCCGCGCCCGCTGGCTCTACACCGGCATTACGCGTGCGGCGAAGCGGCTGTCGATCGTGGTGTGAACGAGCGGCGAGACCTCCTTCGAGACGCATCCCTTGGTGAGGTCGCCAATCCTCCCATGTCATCCCCGCGAAGGCGGGGATCCAGTACGCCGCGGCCTCTCAATTTTGCCACGCCAGCCTCTCGATACTGGATCGTCCGCCTTCGCGGACGATGACAGCGGAGAGGTTGGCAACAGGCATCGTGTGCGAGCCGACGAGGCGTCGTCACGCGCCGCCTTTCACGCAGTCGTGTGCGGAGCGCTGTAACAGCGCCGGGGGATGTGCGTATCTTGCCACGAGAGCGTGACGCCGGTCCGGCCGGTCGCCGCAAACACGAAGATTTCCGTCAAGCCTGAGGAGCTCCCATGCGCCGCAATCCGTTCCGCCCCTTCATCGTCAAGGCCGCTATGATCGGCGCGCTGGCCGGCGCCGCCCTGTTCGCTTATGGACCCGTGCGCGCCACCGAGGATGCCGTCGTGATCCCGCCGCCGGCGACGGACGAGCCGGCGGCGAACGGGCTCGAGACCGTCGTGGTGGCCGGAGGCTGCTTCTGGGGTGTGCAGGGCGTGTTCCAGCATACCGCCGGCGTCGCCAGCGCCGTGTCGGGCTATGCCGGCGGCGCCAAGGCCACGGCGAGCTATGAGACCGTTTCGACGGGCTCCACCGGGCACGCCGAATCCGTCCAGATCAAGTTCGACCCGAAGAAGATCTCCTATGGCAAGATCCTGCAGATCTTCTTCTCGGTCGTGCACGATCCGACCCAGCTCAACCGCCAGGGCCCGGACAGCGGCACGCAATATCGCTCGGCGATCTTCACCACCTCGGACGCGCAGAAGAAGGTTGCGGACGCCTATATCGCCCAGCTCGACCAAGCCAAGGCGTTCAAGAAGCCGATCGTGACCAAGGTCGGCAAGCTCGAAGGGTTCTATCCGGCGGAAGCCTATCATCAGGACTACCTGACGCTGCACCCGAACCAGCCTTATATTGCATACAACGACCTGCCGAAGGTCGAGAACCTGAAGAAGATCTTCGCCCAGAACTACCTGGACAAGCCGACACTGGTCAGCAACGCCAAGGCGACGAATTAGAGTGGCGGCCGACGGAAGCCGCCGGAGGAGAGAAAATGACCGACACGAAAACGCCTGTCGCTGGGACGAGCGGCAAAGTCGAGAAGAGCGAAGCGGAGTGGCGCAAGGAATTGAGCCCGATGCAGTATGCTGTGCTCCGTGAGAAGGCGACCGAGCGTCCCTTCACCGGCGAATATGAGCACGACCATCGCGCCGGCACTTATGTCTGCGCCGGCTGCGGCCAGACGCTGTTCGAGTCCGATGCCAAGTTCGATTCCGGCTGCGGCTGGCCGAGCTTCACTCAGCCTTCGACGGAGAGCCATGTCGACGAGGAGACGGATAGCAGCCACGGCATGGTCCGCACCGAGGTGCTGTGCTCGAAATGCTCGGGCCATCTCGGCCACGTGTTTCCGGACGGCCCCGGCCCGACCGGTCTGCGCTACTGCATCAACTCGGCCGCGCTGAAGCTGAAGCCGCGCTGAGACAAGCGACGGCCCAGCCCAGCTCGGATATCGCGGGAGTAAGCCGATGCTGTTTCAGCGACATCGGATGTTCCCTTCCCCCGATAGGGGAAGGGCTCAGGGAGGATGTTCAGCCCGCGTCGGCAGAGGCGGAAGCCGACTTTGATCGATCAGGCCGCGTATTATTATGAAAAGGTATTATATTACTAAGATAATCGTGATGGGCAGCACCTGATGGGCCGGAGAGGATCATGTCGCTTGGAATGATCCTGATCTTGATCGTCGTCATTTACCTCGCCGGTGGACTGTCCGGCCGGATCGGCGGCTATGGTTATGGCATGGGCCATTCCGGAATCGGCCTCGGGGTTGTCATTTTGGTTGTACTGACCATCCTGCTTTGGCTTCACAAGTTGTAAAATCACGCAACGCATTGAAGAAAGACAAGAAATTTTGAGTTCCGTCAGATTTTATAGATTTACGATGTGAGCCGGCAGGATTCGCATTTTTGTCAAATCGGCCTATATTAGAGTTCGTGAATGATATGCAGGGCGTGGCTGCCTAGAGCGGCCGTGTTGGCCCTCGACATCCCCATCGCTGGCGGAAGCCGCAACGTCGAACAGAAAGCTTCGCGCGAAAGTTCGCGTCAGCGCCGCAGCCGAACAAGAAGAGGTCTCAGACCATGCGTCCTATGCGTCCGTTCAACTTCAACACGTCTGCCGAGCTGTTCCCCGCCGCGATCCGCAAGAAGAAGCGCGCAGGCTTTGCCTATCGGCGTTTCGGCACCGCGGCCGAGGCCGTGCAGTTCGCGATGGAGCAGTTGCCGGCGGATTCGTTGAATGGCGCCTATCTGCAGGTCGAGGAAGCCCGTTTCGACCAGAACGGCATCCGGTCGCTCTATGAGAGCGAGGCGTTTCCGCTGCCGCGGCGGGCGCCCGAGCCGCAGGCGCCGGACGCGGACGCCGCGTAACGACCATCCGACCAGGAATTTTGCCGAACCTGCCCCGCCATGCTGCGGGGCAGTTTTTTGAAGCATGCGTTTCGCCTGTCCGCGATCAGTGTGGCTGCGTGTCCAGCCATCGCCGCAAGATGCGGGCATTGCGCATGTTGGCGCGATAGAGCACGTCGAAGGCATCGCCTGCGACCGGCACCGCGCCGATCGTGCCTTGGACGGCGACATTGCCGAGCATTCGCGCGGTGACATGCCAGGGCGCGCCGAGCGCACGCGCCTCGCGCACCAGCCACAATGACAGCCCGGTCGCGATGATGTCGCCGACCACCGGGATCAGGCCGATGATGCCGTCGATGCCGTAGCGGATGTTGGTGCCCGGCACGATGAAGGCGATGTCGAGCAGCTTCGCGATCGCCTCCAGCCGCGCCACCCGTTGCTCGCGCGTCAGATTGCCGAACGGGTTAGCGGTTGTGAAATCGAACTGAAAGCCGCGGACGTTTCCCGTTCCCTGAAAGCTTCCCGTTCCCTGAAAGGGACCCTGGGGGATCTCCCGCCCGTCCTGATCGATCACCTTTCCGCGCGCCTCGGTCGTGCTGAACGGCGCCTGGGAGGGACGACGGGTGGACGATCTGTGGTCGTTCTGCATGCTCATGAGATAGAAACGCGCGACCGCCGCGCAAGTTGCTTCACCGGATCATGCTCTAGCGGGATTCCGTCGCGCTCTGCGCCGGCGGAGGCACCGGCAACGGCTCGTCGACGAATTTGTACACCAGCCAGGACGAAATCGTGGCCGGGATGAAGCCGACCAGCCCGTAGAGCACGAACTGCAGCACGCCATAATCGGCGCCGTGCGACGCGTAGTTCAACGCGGCCAGGCAGAAGGCGATGATTCCGACCAGCAGCATGCGCAAGCTTGGTCCGATGCGGCGGACGTGAAACAGGATGTCGTCGATCGCGCAGATCATGAGCGCCGGCAGGAAGCCGAACAGATAGCTGTATTGCAGCGAGACGACGAACACCTTGAACAGCTTCGCGATCTCATCCGCATTGGTCTCGATCCAGTAGCCCGACTGATAGGTGGTCACCATCAGGAGCACGAACCCGCCCAGTGCCGGCCCCACCGCAACGAAGATCAGATAGCGCTTCATGCCTTGCCCTCAGCCTGTTCGCGGCGGACCTTCGCAGCTCGTGCCCGGCCTCCGACGCTAATCTCCCCATTGCGCAAAGGCGTCGTTGAAGGCGCGTTCGCCGGGGGCGCCCTTCTCGATCGCGATGATCGCGCGGTGCCCGTTGGTGTAGACCAGCGGCACGTCGAACCATGATCGCTCCTTCAGGAGCTGGATGTTGCGAGCGCGGTCGGCGTCGACGCTCGACAGCCCAATCAGGAAGAAGCCATCGGTGACCTTCACAGCGAGCCCGGCGAGCGGCACGCCGCGCGCTTGCTCGTTGGATTTCATCAGCAGGCCCGGCACGCTGCCGACGCCGCCGCCGGAGAAGTCGGGCGGCAGGATGAAGGTCAACTCCGCCGTATGGCTCGCCGGCAGCGAGGGGTCGGTGTTGCGGCGGAACGACATCGCCATCTTGAACTTGCGGTCCGGAATCTCGATGTCGGCCCGTACGGCGATATCGGCCTTCTGCGTGCCCGACGCCTTGATCTGCTCGGTCCGCCAGACCACCGTGCCGGCATACGGCTTGCCCTTGGGATCGCTCGAATCCTCATCATAGAGCATGACCCGCTGGGCGACCGGCGCCACTTCATCCGATGGCGCCTGGCCGATACGATCGGGAATCTTCGGCTTGGCGAGCGGTGTGCCGCTGTCTTTCGGCGCCTCCACGACCGGAGCGGAGGATTTGAACATGTTGCTCACGCTGGCGACGATGGTCTTGCCCCCCACCAAGCCTGCGCCGACCAGGATCAGGACGATGCCGATGGCGATCGCGGTCTTGAATGGAAACGTCGCGCCACGGGCCCGCTTCTTCGGCTCCCGGTCGACGCCAACGCGCGAACGCGGCGTTGGCTGCGACGGCAGCGCGTAGCGCTCGGCCTCCTCGATCGCCTCGTCATAGGAATAGGACGGGTCGGCGTCTGCACCGCGCTCGTCTGCTCCCGGTTCCTGCAGCGCGGGATCGGGCGCGGGCACGTTGGCGTAGGTCTTGCGCGCGGCGCGGTTGGCCTGGGCGGCGGCCTTGCCGAGATCATCGACATCGGCGGTGATGTCGCGGAAGCCGCGCATGCCCGGCGTTTGCGGACCAGCAT
>NZ_JBARGP010000493.1:0-4097 GCF_049798375.1 Bradyrhizobium sp. | reverse complement strand
CCTACGACCTGCCGCTCTACCGCTATGTCGGCGGTACCGCGGCGCGCACCCTGCCGGTGCCGATGATGAACATCGTCAATGGCGGCGTGCATGCCGACAATCCGATCGACTTCCAGGAATTCATGATCATGCCGGTCGGCGCGTCCTCCTTCGCCGAAGCGCTGCGCTGCGGCTCGGAGATCTTCCACACGCTGCGCGGCGAGCTGAAGAAGGCCGGCCACAACACCAATGTCGGCGACGAGGGCGGGTTCGCCCCGAACCTGCCGTCGGCCGACGCCGCGCTCGAATTCGTCATGGCTGCCATCGGCAAGGCCGGCTACAAGGCCGGAGGCGACGTGATGCTGGCGCTGGACTGCGCCGCCACCGAGTTCTTCAAGGACGGCAAATACGTCTACGAAGGCGAGAAAAAGACCCGCTCGGGCTCCGAGCAGGCCAAATATCTCGCCGATCTCGCCGCGCGCTATCCGATCGTCTCGATCGAGGACGGCATGTCGGAAGACGACATGGACGGGTGGAAGGAGCTGACCGATCTGATCGGCAACAAGTGCCAGCTGGTCGGCGACGATTTGTTCGTCACCAACGTCACGCGGCTCGCCGACGGCATCAAGAACGGCCGCGCCAATTCGATCCTGATCAAGGTCAACCAGATCGGCACGCTGACCGAGACGCTCGCGGCGGTCGAGATGGCCTACAAGGCCGGCTACACCGCGGTGATGTCGCACCGCTCCGGCGAGACCGAGGATTCGACGATCGCCGATCTCGCGGTCGCCACCAATTGCGGGCAGATCAAGACCGGCTCGCTGTCGCGCTCCGACCGCATCGCCAAGTACAACCAGCTGCTGCGCATCGAGGAGGAGCTGGACAGCCAGGCGAAGTACGCGGGCCGCGCGGCGCTGAAGGCACTGGCTTAAGCTGAAGAAGAAACAGGGTAGGGAGGTTGGCATGAGTGACGCGACACATGGTCTGCAACTGCGCTCGTTGATCAAGGCGAGCGGTGAGCTGGAAATCTCGTTGCTCGACGTGCCGACCCCCGAGCCAGGTCCCGACGAGGTCGTGGTGCGGGTCGAGGCGACGCCGATCAATCCGTCCGATCTCGGGCTGCTGACCGGCGCCGCCGACTTGTCGACGCTCAAGGCGTCGGGCACCAAGAGCCATCCGGTGATCACGGCGAAAGTGCCCGAGGCCGGCATGCGCGCGATGGCCGGGCGGCTCGATCAGTCGATGCCGGTCGGCAACGAGGGCGGCGGCGTGGTCGTCAAGACCGGCTCGTCGGATGCCGCCAAGGCGCTGATGGGCAAGACAGTCGGGATGATCGGCGGCGCGATGTACGCGCAATATCGCTGCCTGAAGCTCTCCGAATGCCTGGTGCTGCCGGATGGCACGACACCGGCCGAGGGCGCCTCCTGCTTCGTCAATCCGCTGACCTCGCTCGGAATGACCGAGACGATGCGGCGCGAAGGGCACACCGCGCTGATCCACACCGCGGCCGCCTCCAATCTCGGCCAGATGCTGAACAAGATCTGCCTCAAGGACGGCATCGCGCTGGTCAATATCGTGCGCAGCGCCGAGCAGGCCGAGATCCTGCGCAAGATCGGCGCCAAGCATGTGGTCGACTCGACGTCGGCAAACTTCATGGACGAGCTGATCGCGGCGCTGGTCGCGACCGATGCCACCATCGCGTTCGATGCGATCGGCGGCGGCAAGCTCGCCGGCCAGATCCTGGCTGCCATGGAGGCGGCGATCAACAAGTCGGGCAAGCACGGTTACAGCCGCTACGGCTCCAGCGTGCACAAGCAGGTCTACATCTACGGCAGCCTCGATACCCGCCCGACCGAGATCACGCGCTCATTCGGCATGGCCTGGGGCGTCGGCGGCTGGCTGCTGTTCCCGTTCCTGATGAAGATCGGGCAGGCCGACGGCCAGCGCCTGCGCCAGCGCGTGGTCGACGAGCTGAAGACCACCTTCGCCAGCACCTACACCAAGGTGGTGTCGCTGGCCGAGGCGCTCGATCCCGCCAATATCGCTGCTTACGCCAAGCGCGCCACCGGCGAGAAATTCCTGATCAATCCGAACAAGGATATGTGACGTTCGGTCGGTCAGTCGTCATTGCGAGGAGCGAAGCGACGAAGCAATCCAGACTTGCTTCCTGGCTCTGGATTGCTTCCGCCGTCGCCCTTCGGGCTATGGCGGACACGTCGCTGCGCTCGCAATGACGGAGCACTGAGCTAGCCGTCCCGCCAAGGGCGGCCGGCCTGCAGTTGAGGCGCAGGGCAGGTGGTGCTGCGCCGGGATGACGACTAAGATCCGCGTTCTGCTTGCCCTCACGGATTCCGCATGTCGACCGATCCTTCGCCCGCCAGCGCCGACCTCTCGAACTGGCGCACGGCGCCCTACAGCCGCTGGGCGTTCCGCAACATCCGCTCGCTCCTGCCCGTTGCCGAGATCGAGAGCGCGCCGGGCAGTGCCTGGCCGTTCGGCGCGCATCCGTGCACGTTCGATGGCTTCGGCCTCAAGCTGCCGAACGGCGCCACGCTCGACCTCGCGGGTTTCCTCAAGACCACCGCGACCGACGGGCTGATCGTCCTGCACCGGGGCAAGATCGCGTTCGAATTCTATGACGGCGGCCTCGACCGCGACACACCGCACATCCTGATGTCGGCGACCAAATCCATCACCGGGTTGATGGTGGGCATTCTCGCCGGGCGCGGCGAGCTGGATGTCGACGCGGCGGTGACGGCTTACGTTCCCGAGGTGGCCGAGACGGCGTACCGCGGCGCCACCGTTCGCCAACTGCTGGACATGCGCACAGGCGTCGTGCTCGACGCCGGCGCCTTGCAGGCCTATGCGGATGCCAGCGGCTGGGAGCAATTGCTGCCGGGCGCGACCGCCGACCTGCACGCCTTCTACGCGACCATGCGTGCCAAGGCGACACCGCATGGCGGCCCGTTCGCCTATGTTTCGGCCAACACCGATCTGCTGGGCTGGGCGATCGAGCGCGCCACGGGCCGCAGCTTCGCAAGCCTGGTCGGCGCTCTGTTGTGGAAGCCGCTCGGCGCGAGCGGAGAGACTTTCATCACGACGGATGCCAAGGGCGCGCCGCGCTGCACCGGCGGCTTCTGCGCCACCCTGCGCGATTTCGCCCGGCTCGGTCAGCTCGTGCTGATGAACGGGTGGCGCGATTCCACTCCAATCCTGCCCGAAGGCTGGATCGACGACATCAGGAACAACGGCGACACCGAGGCGTGGCGGCACGGGCAATGGGCCGGCAGCTTTGCCGCGATCAGCCGCAACATGCACTACCGCAGCGGCTGGTATGTCATCAACGATGCGCCGCAGCTTCTGTTCGCGATGGGCATCCACGGCCAGAACCTGTTCGTCGACGCCGCCAATGAGATTGTCATCGCGAAGCTCTCGACCTGGGCGCAGCCGGTCGAAGGCCAATCGATCTGGCTGACGCACAAGGCGATCGCCGAATTCGCCCGCTGCCTTGCTGGCGCGGATTAGCCGAGGTGGACTAACAGGCCGGCATATGCCTAGTTCGGCAACGCTGCGTTTTCGGTCCGGTCGATGCATGCACTTGCATGCTTCTGCCGATTTCGCTTAACTGACCACGGGCATTTCTGGTTCAAAGGACGTTTTCATGGCCGCTTCCCATCCCATCGTCGTGCTCGTCGGCAGCCTGCGCAAGGAGAGCTTTACGCTCAAGATCGCCAACGCCATGGCGAAGCTGGCGCCCGCCAGCCTCAAGCTGGACGTGACCACGCTGCACGGCCTGTCGTTCTTCAACCAGGACCTCGAAGCCAATCCGCCGGCCGACTGGCTGGCGCTGCGCGAGAAGATCCAGGCCTCGAACGGCGTGCTGTTCGTCACCCCGGAATACAACCGCTCGATTCCGGGCGTGCTGAAGAACGCCATCGACGTCGCCTCGCGGCCCTATGGCAAGAGCTCGTTCCTCGGCAAGCCGGTCGGCATCGTCTCCAACTCGCCGGGCCCGCTCGGCGGCGTCTCGGCCGCCAAGCACCTGCAGAACATCCTGCCCGGCATTTCCGGTCCGATCCTCGGCCAGCCCGAGACCTATCTGAACGCGGTCGGCGACG
>NZ_JBARGP010000492.1:0-14708 GCF_049798375.1 Bradyrhizobium sp. | reverse complement strand
TTCCTGCACCGCCCGCCTGCCGGACATCCGCCACTCGGCGCCGCACCGGAATAGCGCGCGCGCCAAGCGGCCACATCCGCGTGAGCATGCTCGCGCGCTGCGCGATGTTCCTTGACGCTGCGCAATGTTTCGCCTAACTACGGCGTCGGGACACCTCCCCCCAACGGGAGGCTTACTATCTGGAAGGATAGATTGATGACTGCAGCGAAGCCCGCTTCGCGGCCGAACGTGCCGCATTTCTCCTCCGGCCCCTGCGCCAAGCGCCCCGGATGGAACGCCCAAAATCTCAAGGACGCAGCGCTCGGCCGTTCGCATCGCGCGAAGGTCGGCAAGGCCAAGCTCAAGCTCGCCATCGAGCTGACGCGTGAGGTGCTCGAAGTGCCCGCCGACTACAAGATCGGCATTGTGCCGGCGTCTGACACCGGCGCGGTCGAGATGGCGCTGTGGTCGCTGCTCGGCGCGCGGCCGGTAACGACGATTGCCTGGGAATCGTTCGGCGAAGGCTGGGTCTCCGATATCGTCAAGGAGCTGAAGCTCAAGGACGTCACCAAGCTGCACGCGCCGTATGGCGAGCTGCCCGATCTCTCCAAGGTCGATCAAGCAAGCGACGTCGTCTTCACCTGGAACGGCACCACCTCGGGCGTGCGCGTGCCGAATGCCGACTGGATCAGCGCAACCCGTGAGGGCCTGACGATCTGCGACGCGACCTCGGCTGCGTTCGCGCAGGCGCTGGACTGGCCGAAGCTCGACGTCGTCACCTTCTCGTGGCAGAAGGCGCTCGGTGGCGAGGCTGCGCATGGCATGCTGATCCTATCTCCGCGCGCGGTCGAGCGTCTCGAGACCTACAAGCCGGCCTGGCCGCTGCCGAAGATATTCCGCATGACCAAGGGCGGCAAGCTCAATGCCGGCATCTTCGAGGGCGAGACCATCAACACGCCGTCGATGCTCTGCGTCGAGGACTATCTGGACGCGCTCAACTGGGGCAAGTCGATCGGCGGATTGAAGGCGCTAATCGCGCGCGCCGACGCCAACACCAAGGTGCTCGCCGACTGGAAGGCGAAGACTCCGTGGATCGATTTCCTCGCAGCCGATCCCAAGATTCGCTCCAACACCTCAGTCTGCCTGAAGGTAATCGATCCCGCCATCACGGCGCTGCCGGCCGATGCCCAGGTCGACTTTGCCAAGAAGCTGGTGGCGATGGTCGAGAAGGAGAACGCCGGATTCGACTTCGCGCATTATCGCGACGCGCCGGCCGGCCTGCGCATCTGGTGCGGCGCCACGGTCGAAGCCAAGGACGTCGCGCTGCTGACGCAGTGGATCGACTGGGCCTTTGCCGAGACCAAGGCGACGCTGGCCAAGGCGGCCTAACGCTTTCCGGCAGCTTGTTGTGCCGTCATTGCGAGCGATAGCGAAGCACTCCAGCTCCGGAGAAACAAGTCTGGATTGCTTCGTCGCTCCGCTCCTCGCAATGACGGAGTAAGGCGCGAAAATGGTGGGCACGCTTCGCTTTGCCCACCCTACAACACTTTCCGCTACGTTAGCCCTCTCCACAAATGGAGAGGGACTGGACTGCCATGCCCACTTCGTTTGCAGGATAGCGATCATGTCCAAACCAAAAGTTCTCATTTCCGACGCGCTCTCGCCGGCTGCCGTGCAGATCTTCAGGGATCGCGGCGTCGAGGTCGACTTCCAGCCCAATCTCGGCAAGGACAAGGACAAGCTCGCCGACATCATCGGCGATTATGACGGGCTTGCGATCCGTTCCGCCACCAAGGTGACCGCCAAGATCATCGAGCGCGCCAAGCGGCTGAAGGTGATCGGCCGCGCCGGCATCGGCGTCGACAATGTCGAGATCCCGGCGGCGACCGCCAAGGGCATCATCGTGATGAACACGCCATTCGGCAATTCGATCACGACCGCCGAGCATGCCATCACCCTGATGTTGGCGCTGGCGCGCGAGATCCCGCAGGCCGATGCCTCGACCCAGGCCGGCAAGTGGGAGAAGAACCGCTTCATGGGCGTCGAGATCACCGGCAAGGTGCTCGGCGTGGTCGGCTGCGGCAATATCGGCTCGATCGTCTGCGACCGCGCCCAGGGCCTGCGCATGAAGGTGGTCGGCTTTGATCCGTTCCTGACCGAGGAGCGCGCCCGCGATCTCGGCATCGAAAAGGTCGAGCTGGACGAACTGCTGCGGCGTGCCGATTTCATCACGCTGCATACGCCGCTCACCGACAAGACCCGCAACATCATCGATGCGGCCGCAATCGCCAAGACCAAGAAGGGCGTGCGCATCATCAACTGCGCCCGCGGCGGCCTGGTTGACGAGCAGGCGCTGCTCGATGCGCTCAATTCCAAGCACGTCGCCGGCGCCGCGCTCGACGTCTTCGTCGAGGAGCCCGCGACCGCGAATGCGCTGTTCGGCCATGCCAACGTGATCTGCACGCCGCATCTCGGCGCCTCCACGACAGAGGCGCAGGAGAACGTCGCGCTGCAGATCGCCGAGCAGATGTCGGATTATTTGCTGACGGGCGCGATCTCGAATGCGCTCAACTTCCCCTCGATCACGGCGGAAGAGGCACCGAAGCTGAAGCCGTTCATCGAGCTCGCCGAGAAGCTCGGTTCATTCGCCGGCCAGTTGACCGAGAGCAGCATTCACAAGATCCAGATCACCTATGAGGGCCAGGTCGCCGAGATGAAGATCAAGGCGCTGACTTCTGCCGTTCTGGCCGGCGTGCTGCGGCCGATGCTCGGCGAGGTCAATGTCGTGTCCGCGCCCGCGGTCGCCAAGGAGCGCGGCATGGTGGTCGACGAGGTCCAGCGCGCCGGCGAGAGCGACTATGAAAGCCTGATCACGGTGACGTTGACCACCGAGCATCAGGAGCGCTCGGTGTCCGGCACGGTCTACGCCGACGGCAAGCCGCGGCTGGTCGACATCAAGGGCATTCGCGTCGATGCCGAGTTCGGCAAGTCGATGATCTACGTGACCAACGAGGATAAGCCGGGCTTCATCGGCCGGTTCGCGAGCCTGCTCGGCGATGCCAAGATCAACATCGCGACCTTCCATCTCGGCCGTGTCAAGGCGGGCGGCGACGCCATCGCGCTGGTCGAGGTCGACGGCGCGGTTCCGGCGGGACTGCTGGCGCAGATCCAGGCGCTGCCGCAGGTCAAGCAAGCCAAGGCGCTGGCGTTCTGAGGACGACCGGCATCGCATCGCACCTGCGAGGCATCTGATCGGTTTGAACCGGTCGGTTTCTCGCCGCGTCTAACGCCGCGAAGGAGGCCGGGCCTTGAGCCCGTGCCTGCCGGCGTTGGATCTGCGGAGGGAAATTTATGACAGTTAGAACGGGGTGCCTGGCGACGACGGCGCTTGCCGGCGTCATATTGTTGACGGCAGCGCCGTCATGGGCGGCGGATCTGGAAGCGGTCTCGACCGTCGATGCCGTGACGGTCTATCCCGACGGCGCCAGCGTCACTCGCCTGATCACGCTGGATCTGCCCGAGGGCGAAACGGCGCTGACAGCGAAGGATTTCCCGCTCGGTCTCGACGTTTCCTCGTTGCGGGTCGAAGGCGAGGCTGCCGCGAAGCTCGTGATCGGCGCCGTCGATGCCAAGCCGCCGCGCGCGGCGCCGCCGGTCAACCTGCCCGAGATCGACAAGCAGATCGAGACACTGAAGGACACGCGCGCCGATCTCGACGACGCGATCGCCGCCGCAACAGCGCGGCGTAAATTTGCAGAGCGTTTTGCAGAGAGTGCGCCGGCCGGCCTCGGTAACAAGGGCGAAGCGCGTCCGCTCAGCGAATGGCGCGCCGCTTTCACGGCCATCTCCGAGGAGGTCGCGACAGCGGACAACGCGATCCGCGAGGCGGTGCGCAAGCAGCGCGACATCGATCGCGACATTGCGCGGCTCGAAGCCGATCGTGCGAGCAAGCCGCCGGCCAAGCTCGCGCTCAAGATCGATCTCGCTACCGCGGCGGCAACGCGCGCGACTCTGCGCGTGACCTATGCGGTGCGGCATGCGCATTGGGACCCGCTGTATGACGCGCGGCTCGATACGTCGGCACCTGATCACAAGGTGGCGCTTGAACTCGTACGCCGCGCCGAGATCGTGCAGAGCACCGGTGAGGACTGGTCCAACGTCGCGCTGTCGGTCTCGACCGTACGCACCGCGCGCGGCGGCAGCGCGCCGGAGCTGAAAACGCTGATCGCGCAATATCCGCCGCCGCCAATGCAGATGCCGGCGCCCGCGGCGACGCTGGAGAAGCCGCGCGCCCTGGCGCGGTCGGCGGCATCCGACATCGCCGACAAGAGGATGAAGCAGGCGGAGGAGCAGGAGGCGACCGTGGAGGCTAGCGCGTTCCAGACCGCATTCAGGATACCCGGGCGGGTCAGCGTCAATGCGGCCGACGGTGCCAAGAGCCTGCGCATCTCGACTGCGACGATCGCACCGGATCTGGTAGTCCGCGCCGCGCCGGTGCTGGACCCGGCAGCCTATCTGGAGGCGAGCTTCGTGCAGAACGAGGACGCGCCGCTGTTGCCGGGCAAGGTGTCGATCTATCGCGATGGCGACTTCGTCGGCGTTTCGCACATGGCCGCCGCAGCCAAGGACGAGACGGTGCGGCTCGGTTTCGGCGCCGATGACCGGGTGAAGGTCGAGCGCACCGTGCTCAGGCGTAACGAAGGCACCGCGGGCCTGATCGTGACTACGGCGAAGACTGATGAGCGTGCCTTCAAGACCACGATCCGCAATGGCCACGATTTCCCGATCAAGCTCGCGATCCAGGACCAGCTTCCGGTCAGCGAGAACGAGGATATCCAGGTCGAGCTGCTGCCGGCCTCGACGCCGCCGACCACGACCAATGTGCGAGACCGCCGCGGCGTGCTCGAATGGGCCTTCGAGGTCAAGCCGGGCGAAGCGCGCGACATCGCATTCGCCTATCGGCTGCGCTGGCCGAAGGACAAGGCAATCGTGGTGACGCCGTCCGGCTAGGCCAGGTGCCGGACGAGGAACAGGCATGTGGCAGGACCGTTGATCTGATATCAACGGTCCTGCCGCGGCTCATGTCGCAAACTCCGGCTGGACTCCGGAGTGTCATCATGGCGGCATCGGGAAGTAAGGGTTCTGCGGATTTCGCTGCGGCACGCGAGCGGATGGTTGCGCGCGATATCTCCGGCCGCGGCGTGCGCGATGAGCGCGTGCTCGCCGCGATGCGCAGGGTGGCACGCGACGCCTTCGTGCCGCAAAGCCTGCGCGAAGCGGCCTATGACGACATGCCGCTGCCGATCGGCGGCGGACAGACCATCTCGCAGCCCTACATTGTCGCGTTCATGATCGAGGCGCTGCAGCTCAATGGCGGCGAAAAGGTGCTGGAGATCGGCACCGGCTCAGGTTATGCGGCAGCTGTGCTTGCGGAGATCGCCGGCGAGGTCACCACGGTGGAACGATTGCGTTCGCTCGCCGACCGGGCCGCGGAGATCTTCACGCAGCTCGGCTATCAGCACATCCGCGTCCTGCACGGCGATGGCACGCTCGGCTGGCCCGAATATGCGCCCTATGATGCGATCGTGGTGACGGCCGGCGGGCCACAGGTGCCGGAGGCACTGAAGCAGCAGCTGGCGCTCGGCGGCCGGCTGGTGATCCCGGTCGGCTCCGGCCAGGACAGCCAGGACCTGGTGCGGGTCACGCGGCGGTCCGCCACCGCATTCGCTGTAGAGGAGATTGGAGGCGTCCGCTTCGTACCGCTGATCGGGCAGCAGGGCTGGCCGACCGATTGAATGATTAGCTGTTCGGCCCGCGGTCCATGCCTACCGGCTGCCAGCGTTTCAGCGCCGTGTTCTGCAGCACTGACGGGTTGACGCAGCTCACCGGCCACAGGCCCTGCAGCACCAATGCGAGCTCATGGCCAACGCGGCGCTTGCGGGCGGCGTCGAACCGCGCCGAGGCGGAGGCGACGTGCGCGGTCAAGGTCACATTGTCCATCCGCAGCAGCGGATTGTTGTGCGATGGCGGCTCGGTCTCCAGCACGTCGAGGGCGGCATGCGCGATCCAGCCCTCCTGTAGCGCCTTGATCAGTCCTTCTTCGTGCACCGTGGCGCCGCGGCCGGTGTTGATGAAGGTCGCTCCGCGCTTCATCTGCCGAAAATGCGCTTCGGTCAGCATGTGCTGCAGCTCGGGCCGCGCCGGCGCGTGCATCGAGACGAAATCCGATTGCGACAGCACCTCCGACAGCGTCGCCGGCACGACGCCGTGCTCGGACATCAGCGTCTCCTGGATGAAGGGATCATAGGCCAGCATGCGCAGTCCGAAAGGCGCGGCGCGCCTGGCGACGGCGCGCGCGACGCGTCCGAACGAGACGAAGCCGAGCGTCTGGCCCATCAGCCGCGGAATTGTCGAAAGCGCCGGCCGGCCCTCGGCCCAGCGGCCCTCGCGCACCATCTTGTCCTGCTCGACCAGGCGGCGGAAGCCCGCGAGCAACAGCATCATGGCGTGGTCGGCGACCTCCTCGATGAAGGTGTCCGGCACGTTGGTGACGGGAATGCCGCGCGCGGTCGCCGCCTTGACGTCGACGCTGTCGACCCCGACGCTGCCGAGCGTGATCGCCTTGCAGTTCTCGAGCGCATCGATGATGGCCTTCGTGATCGGAATGCCCTTGGCATAGATCGCATCCGCCTGGCGCGCGGCGGCGATGAACGCGGCCTCGTCGGCCGGCGCCTCCACGATGTCAGCACCGATCGGCGCCAGCGCCTCCATCTCATAGGCATAGCCACCGCCGGCGACCGTGAAGCTCGCGCCACTGGGCGTCACAACCTTGAATTTCGCCACTTGCTCCTCCCTTTCGTCTGCGTGTGCGGGCACGCTTGTTATACGGATCAAAGCATGCCGGCGTGGGCTGGGCTAGTTCTGTGGCGGGCATCGGTCATGCGACAGCGGTCACGCGCAACGCCCCGCGTTTCTACGGATCGCGTCGGCAATGAACCGCTAAGGATCAATGGTTTAACTTGCTGCAATACGATTTCGATTTGTCAGCAATCCTGCAAAGGGATTTTTGCCGTGCTCAACAACATGAAGATTGCTCCGAAGCTCG
This sequence comes from Bradyrhizobium sp., assembly GCF_049798375.1. GTDB lineage: Bacteria > Pseudomonadota > Alphaproteobacteria > Rhizobiales > Xanthobacteraceae > Bradyrhizobium. Next base: position 7,624 of record NZ_JBARGP010000492.1, on the reverse strand, counting down.
CCATCCTGGTGGGCGTCGCGCTGCTCGGACTGGCCGCGGCCGGCATCTTTGCCAGCTATCTGATCCAGAACGAGATGCTCAATGCGCGCATCGAGCAGCTCAAGGCCGTGGTCGAGACGGCACGCAACATGGCAGCCGGACTGCAGAAGGACGTCGAAGCCGGCAAGATGACCAAGGAGGCCGCGCTCGCCGAGTTCGGCCGCCGCGCCAACAGCATGACCTACGACAAGGGTAACGGCTACCTGTTCGGCACCAATTATGCCGGCATCACCATCCTCGCGCCCGATCCGAAGCAGATCGGCACCAACCGCATGGAGGTGCTCACCAACGGTCGCAAGCTCTCCCATGAGCTGATGGATGGCGCGAGGAGCAAGGGCGAGATACTGCTGACCTACGACTATGCACGCCCCGGCAGCGAGCAGCTGTTCCACAAGATCAGCTATGCGATCGATCTGCCCGTCTTCGAGATGTATCTCGGCTCCGGCGCCTATATCGATGACATCGATTCCAGGATGAAGCCGCTAAAGTGGATGCTCGGTCTTGCCTGTCTCGGCATCGCGGTGCTCGCCGGCGGCACCGCCTGGCTGATCAGCCGCTCGATCAGTGGCCCGCTCACCCAGCTCGGCACAAGGATGCGCGAGCTCGCCGACGGCAGGATCGACAGCGAGATCCCGGGCCTCGGTCGTGGCGACGAGGTCGGCGAAATGGCGGCAGCAGTGCAGGTCTTCAAGGACAATGCGTTGCGGATGCGCGAGCTGGAACAGGCCGACTCCGCCAACCAGCAGCGTGCGGTTGCGGAGCGCCGTACGACTATGGAAAACCTTGCCGCTGACTTCGAGCGCAGCGTCAACGGCATCGTGCGCTCGGTAGCCTCGGCCGCGGGCGGCATGCAGTCGACCGCGCAGTCGATGACGACGACCGCGCGCGACGCCAGTGCACGCGCCTCCACCGTGAGCGCCGCAACCGAGAGCGCGAACGACAATGTCGGCACGGTCGCAGCTGCCGCCGAGGAGCTGTCCAGCTCGGTTGCGGAAATCTCCCGCCAGGTGAGCCGTTCGAGCGAGATCGCGGGCAAGGCCGTCAGCGACGCCGAGCGCACCAACGCCACCGTGCAGGTGCTCTCCACCGGCGCCGAGAAGATCGGCGAGGTGGTCAAGCTGATCCACTCGATCGCGGCGCAGACCAACCTGCTGGCGCTCAACGCCACCATCGAGGCAGCCCGCGCCGGCGAATCCGGCAAGGGTTTCGCGGTGGTCGCCTCAGAGGTGAAGGCGCTCGCCAACCAGACCGCCAAGGCCACCGAGGAAATCTCGGCCCAGGTCGCGGCGATGCAGACCTCGACCAGCGATGCGGTTGCCGCCATCAACGGCATCACGCAGACCATCGCGCAGATGAGCGAGATCACCAGCTCGATCTCGACTTCGATCTCGCAGCAGGGCGACGCCACGCGCGAGATCGCCCGCAACATCCAGTCGGTCGCAGCCGGCTCGAACGAGATCAGCGCCCATATCGGTGGCGTGACCCAGGCAGCGGAAGCGACTGGCACGGCGGCCTCCGAGGTGCTGTCCAACGCCCGTGAGCTCGATAACCAATCCGACATGCTTCGGCAGGCCGTCGAGGGCTTCCTCGCCAAGGTGCGCGCCGCCTGATTTGTCAGTCGAGGCCAGTTCGTAACCGGACGGTAAAAGGTTGGACTTAAGCTTGAGAAGGCACGATCCCCTGCGGATCGTGCCTTCTTGCGTTCATTCCTCCGGAGACTGCCCCTGTGAAGCTGAACAACATGAAGATCGCCCCGAAGCTCGCCATCATCGTCGGGGTGACGCTCCTCGGTCTCTGCATCGCGGGAACGTTCGCCGGCTATCTGATGCAGCGGGAGATGATGAACTCCAAAGTCGAGCAGATCCGTTCCATCGTCGAGGTGACGCGCAGCATGGCGCTCGGCCTGATGAAGGAGGTCGAGGCCGGCAGGATGACCAAGGAGGCCGCGCTCGCCGAATTCCAGGCGCGCGCCAACTCGATGCGCTACGACAATGGCGACGGCTATCTGTTTGGATCGACCATGGACCGGGTGACGATCCTGGGACCCGATCCCAAGGCGATCAACCAGGTTCGGCCGGACACGCCGACCAACGGCCGGATTCTCGCCAAGGAGTGGCGCGAGAACGCCTCGGTCAAGGGCGATCACACCATGCTGTTCGATTACATGAAGCCCGGGACCACCCAGCCGATTCCGAAGGTCGGCTATTCGGTGTGGCTGCCGTTCTGGAACATGTACCTCGGCACCGGCATCTACATCAACGATATCGACGCGCGGATGCAGCCGTTGAAATGGATGCTGGGGCTGTCGATTCTCGGCATTGCGGTGATCGCAGGCGGTATCGCCTGGCTGATCAGCCGCTCGATCGGTGGTCCGCTCAATCAGCTCGGCCAGCGGATGCAGGAACTCGCGGAGGGCAAGCTCGACGGCGAGATCCCCGGCATCGGCCGCGGCGACGAGGTCGGCGCTATGGCGGCCACGGTGCAAATCTTCAAGGACAACGCCTTGCGGATGCGGGAACTGGAGCAGGCCGACGCCGCCGGCCAGCAGCGCGCTGCTGCCGAGCGGCGCGCCGCGATGGAAAATCTTGCCAGTGATTTCGAGCGTAGCGTCAACGGCATCGTGCACTCGGTAGCCTCGGCTGCCGACGGCATGCAGTCGACCGCACAGTCGATGACGGCGACCGCGAGCGACGCCAGCGCGCGCGCATCGACCGTCAGCGCGGCCTCGCAGAGCGCGTCGAGCAATGTCGGCACGGTCGCGGCTGCGGCCGAGGAGCTGTCCGGATCGGTCGCGGAGATTTCCCGCCAGGTGGCCCGCTCCAGCGAGATCGCCGGCAAGGCGGTCAGCGATGCCGAGCGCACCAATGCTACCGTGCAGGTGCTCTCCACCGGCGCCGAGAAGATCGGTGAGGTGGTGAAGCTGATCCATTCGATCGCGGCGCAGACTAATCTTTTGGCCTTGAATGCGACGATCGAGGCGGCGAGGGCCGGCGAGTCCGGCAGGGGCTTTGCGGTTGTCGCTTCCGAGGTGAAGGCACTCGCCAACCAGACGGCGAAAGCCACTGAGGAAATCTCGGCGCAGGTCACTGCGATGCAGACCTCGACCAGCGATGCGGTCGCCGCGATCAACGGCATCACCCAGACCATCGCGCAGATGAGCGAGATCACCAGCTCGATCTCGACCTCGATCACGCAGCAGGGCGATGCGACGCGCGAGATCGCGCGCAACATCCAATCGGTGGCGGCGGGATCGAACGAGATCAGCGCCCATATCGGTGGTGTGACCGAGGCGGCGTCGGCGACAGGCTCGGCGGCCTCCGAGGTGCTGTCCAACGCGCGCGAGCTCGACAACCAGTCGGGCCTGCTGCGTCAGGCGGTCGATGGCTTCCTAGCCAAGGTCCGCGCGGCGTAAGCACCACCAAGATGAAGAGGCGGCGGATACGGCCTCTTCATCATTTGCTCAGTTCTCGGCTGGGACGCGAGGCGGTGAGAACGCCGGCGAGCACCAGCGCATAGCCGATCAGGTGGAACGGCTTCAGCGCCTCGCCGAGCAGGACGATGGCGAGCACCGAGCCGAACACCGGCACCAGATGCAGGAACGGCGCGGCGCGGTTCGGACCGATCAGGCTGATGCCGCGGTTGAAGAACAGATAGGCCAAGGTAGAGGCGAAAACGATGACGTAGCCGAGCGTGAGGCCCGTCTCCAGGTCGAGCCTCAGCACCGATCCGGTCGCATATTCCCAAATGGCGAGCGGCGCCAGCAGCAGCGCACCGCCCGCGGTGCAGAACGAGATCAGGGACAATTGGTGCACCGTCGGCCGGCGCGACATCAGCGCGGAATAGAGGCCGAACACCAGCAGGGCGCCGGCAAACATCAGGTCGCCGCGGTTGAACTGGATGGCCGCGAGCGCACCGAGATCACCGCGCAGCAGGATGACGAGGACGCCGGCCAGTGAGATCACGATGCCGATGAACTGACCCGCGCTCAGCCTCACGCCGAACAGCAAGAGCGACCACAGCGCGACGAATAGCGGCGTCGAGGACTGGATCAGGAGTCCGTTCAGCGCCTGGGTGTATTGCATGGCCCAGTAGGACAGCGCGTTGTTCGCTGCAAAGCCGGTCAGCGCGAGCAGCATCAGCAACGGCCAGTGCGCACGCAGGATCGGCCAGTCCTTTTTCAGATGCGGCCGCGAGAACGGCCACAGCATCATGAAGGTGCCGATCCAGCGCAAGCAGGACAAGGTCAGCGGCGGCACGTTGCCCGCGACATGCCGCGCCAGCACGATGTTGCCGGCCCAGAACAGCGAGGCCAGGGCGAGCAGCAGATAGGGCTGGTCGGCGAGCCAGCGCGACGGCGATTGATGCTGCGTGGCAGGGGACAATGACTGGGAGCTCGAAGAGGCTGGGTCAGCCTGGGATGAAACGGATCGCCCGACAAGCCGGCGAGGTGAATTGGTGCCATGCGCGCTGCGGCGTCAGGCGCGATGGCGGAAGGCTGCGTTCAGGTCGCCTGCTTGCGCGACGCGACGAACACGCCGGCGAGCACCAGCACGAAGCCGACCAGGTGAAATAGCTGCGGCCGCTCGCCGAGAAACACGAACGCCATCACCGAGCCGAACACCGGCACCACGTGGAGGAATGGCGCCGCGCGATTGGCGCCGATCAGGAGCACGCCCCGATTGAAGCAGGTATAGGCGATGGTCGACGGAAAGATTGCGACATAGAGCAGCGACAGCAGGTTCTTGCTGTCGAGCGCCATTAGCGGCCGTGAATGCAGCTCCCAGATCAGCAGCGGGATCAGGCTGGCCGCGCCGCAGCCGAAGGTGAAGGTGACGAACGACAGCCCGTGGATCTGCGGCCGCTTCAGCGTCAGCACGGAGTAGAGGCCGAACACCGCCATCGCAATCAGGAAGATCAGGTCGCCCTTGTTAAACGTGATCTTCGACAGCATGCCGAGCTGGCCCTGCGAGACGATGATCAGCACGCCGCCGAGCGACAGCAGGATACCGAGCGCCTGCGCCAGCGTCAGATGGACGCGCAACAGCAGCATCGACCAGACAGCGACGATGAGCGGGCCGGACGATTGCAGCACCAGCGTGTTCAGTGCCGAAGTATATTCCAGTGCCCAGTATTGCAGCGTGTTGAAGGCGCCGATGCCGGCGATCGAGATCACAATCATCAGCGGAAGCTTGGCGCGGATCGCCGGCCAGTCCTTGCGGAATTGCTTCCAGGTGAAGGGAAGGATCAGCAGCAACGCCAGTGTCCAGCGCAGAAACGCCAGCGTCACCGGAGGAATGTGGCCGGCAGCGAGCCGGCCGATGATGGCGTTGCCCGCCCAGCACAGCGCGGTGATGCTCAGCAGCAGATAGGGCTGGTTGGCGATCCAGCGACGCGCGGGCGCGGCGGATGCGATGAGATCTGCGGCGGACATCGGACGGTGCTTGACCCGGGTTCAGTGCGCCGCGCCGCCGACCCGGTCGTTTCCGGGCCGGCATTCTGCCAGCGTCATGTCAGAGACACCAATTGACACGGATCAACAAGAGAGCGGGATGCATCGCGTCGATGCAGCGGACGCTGGCCGCGGGGCCCCCTTGCGACGCGACCTTCGGATCCGACGCCGCAGATGGACCGGAACAACAGACTTCGGCATCACCGCGACAGGGCTGGGCGCTGACCGATCCGGCCCCTCGCGCCATGTTCCATGATGTGCCGGCGCGGACCCGGTTCCCAGCGGCCGGCCGCGGTTGCCGGGAACGGCATGAATTTTTCGGGTATATCAAAGGCTTGGTGGCGATGTTGCGCGCCCCTTTTGCCCGTTCCTGCTTGCCTAGCCGGGCGGCTTCCTTTATCCGGTGGGACGCCTCGCGCGCGAGCGGTTCCGGCCGCGATTTGGGCTGGGCGAATGATCAGGCAGGTCGGACCTCTCGGCGGAACCGGCGCCTTTCATAGTTTTGGATGATGGCAGAGGAAAGAGCTGCGAATGGCTAACGTGGTCGTCGTCGGCGCCCAATGGGGCGACGAAGGGAAGGGCAAGATCGTCGATTGGCTGTCGGAACAGGCCGACATCGTCGTGCGCTTCCAGGGCGGCCATAATGCGGGCCATACCCTGGTCATCAATGGCGATACCTACAAGCTGGCGCTGCTGCCGTCCGGCGTGCTGCGGCCGGGCAAGCTGTCGGTGATCGGCAATGGCGTCGTGTTCGATCCCCAGGCCTTTCTCGATGAGGTCACCAAGCTGCAGGGGCAGGGCGTCGCGATCAGCCCCGACAATCTGCGCATTGCCGAGAACGTCACGCTGATCCTGCCGCTGCATCGCGAGCTCGACGCCTTGCGAGAATCGGCGAACACCGCGACCGCGATCGGCACCACGCGCCGGGGCATCGGCCCGGCCTATGAGGACAAGGTCGGCCGCCGCGCCATCCGCCTGATGGACCTCGCCGATCTCGACACGCTGCCGCACAAGATCGAACGGCTGCTGGCGCACCACAATGCGCTGCGTCGCGGCCTCCGGCTGGAGGAGATCGACGGCAACGGAATCCTGCGCGATCTGACCGCGCTGGCGCCGAAGCTTCTGCCCTACGCGGAGACCGTGTGGCGGCTGCTCGACAACAAGCGCCGCGAAGGCAAGCGCATCCTGTTCGAAGGCGCGCAGGGCGCGCTGCTCGATGTCGATCACGGCACCTATCCCTACGTCACCTCGTCCAACACGGTGGCGGCCCAGGCCGCGACCGGCACCGGCATCGGTCCGGGCGGTGTCGGCTACGTGCTCGGCATCTGCAAGGCCTACACCACCCGCGTCGGTCAGGGTCCGTTTCCGACCGAGCTCACGAACGAGATCGGCGAGGAGATCGGCCGTCGCGGCAAGGAGTTCGGCGTCAACACCGGGCGCAAGCGGCGCTGCGGCTGGTTCGACGCGGTGCTGGTGCGGCAGACCGCGCGCACCTGCGGCATTCATGGGCTGGCTTTGACCAAGCTCGATATTCTCGACGGCTTCGACACGATCGAGGTGTGCACCGGCTATGAACTGGACGGCAAGGTGATCGACCACCTGCCGGCCGGCGAGGGCGCGCAGGCCCGCGTCAAGCCGATCTACGAGACCATCGAAGGCTGGAAGCAGCCCACCGCCAATGCGCGCTCGTGGGCGGACCTGCCGGCGCAGGCGATCAAATATGTCCGACGGGTCGAGGAACTGGTGGGTTGTCCGATCGCCCTGCTTTCCACGAGCCCCGAACGCGAGGATACTATTCTGGTGCAGAACCCGTTCGAGGCGTGACGGGATATGACAGCGAACCGCGGAAGCTGAGTTGATATGGCCGACTACTACCCGCTGATCGCCCGCGCTATTGCCGGATTGGACCCCAACGCCCCCGGCGAGAGCCGTCGCGCGCTTTACGAGCGGGCGCGTGCGGCGCTGATCGCGCAGCTCCGCGGCGTGCAGCCGCCGCTCAGTGAGTCGGAGATCACAAGGGAACGGCTGGCGCTCGAGGAAGCCGTCCGTAAGGTCGAGTCGGAAGCCGCCCAGCGCGCCCGGGAGGCCTCGCGCGGCGCAGCAGCTGGAAGTCCGCGCGCGGGTGACGCCTTGCGG